>NZ_JBIVBR010000010.1:0-322863 GCF_044746165.1 Pseudomonas sp. NPDC086581
TAGTGTGGAGTTTCTCCATGTGAGAGTAGGTCATCGTCAAGCTCCTATCCCAAGACCCCTGGTCAGCTTCGCTGGCCGGGGGTTTTGCTTTTGCGTGCGAAAAATCGGCCTCGTAACCGCGCCAGATATAGGTATCGCTCTACCGCCCCGAATTGGTTGCATTGGGGAGAAGGGTACGCACGAGCAAGGGCGCTCCTATGAAGAGCCGAAGGCCCTTGTGGCGGCTCTGGAGCGCATTGTCCCGCCCGTTAGAGAACCCCGAGTTGCCTTGTTACAACCGCCTGCTTACAGACTGATGGCATTTCATCCAACTGTCACATTCGCGTCATAGAGTCTTCATGCGGCCTGACGATACTGGCCCCCGTTCCATCCAACCCCATTCTCCTTAAGGAGCAAGGCATGAAACTCAAGCGTTTGATGGCGGCCCTGACTTTTGTCGCTGCAGGCGTAGGCACCGCCAGTGCGGTAGCCGCGATCGATCCGGCCCTGCCGGAATACCAGAAAGCCAGCGGTGTGTCGGGCAACCTGTCGAGCGTCGGTTCCGACACTCTGGCCAACCTGATGACCATGTGGGCGGAAGAGTACAAGCGCCTGTACCCGAACGTGAACGTGCAGATCCAGGCCGCCGGCTCCTCCACCGCGCCGCCGGCGCTGACCGAAGGCACTGCCAACCTGGGCCCGATGAGCCGCAAGATGAAGGATGTCGAACTGCAGGCCTTCGAACAGAAGTACGGCTACAAGCCGACTGCTGTTCCGGTTGCCGTGGACGCCTTGGCGATCTTCGTGCACAAGGATAACCCCATCAAGGGCCTCACCATGCAGCAGGTTGACGCCATCTTCTCCTCCACCCGCCTGTGCGGCGGCAAGTCGGAAGTGAAGACCTGGGGTGACCTGGGCCTGACCGGCGACTGGGCTAACAAGCCCGTACAGCTGTTCGGCCGTAACTCCGTATCCGGCACCTATGGCTACTTCAAGGAAGAAGCCCTGTGCAAAGGCGACTACAAGCCGAACGTGAACGAGCAACCGGGTTCGGCTTCCGTAGTTCAGTCGGTCAGCCAGTCCCTGAACGGCGTTGGTTACTCTGGTATCGGTTACAAGACTGCTAGCGTGAAGACCGTTGCCCTGGCCAAGAAAGAAGGCGGCGAGTTCATCGAAGACAACGAGGCGAATGCCCTGAACGGCTCCTACCCGCTCTCGCGCTTCCTCTACGTCTATGTCAACAAGGCGCCGAACAAGCCGCTGAACCCGCTGGAAGCACAGTTCCTGAAGATGGTGCTCTCCAAGACCGGCCAGCAGGTTGTCGTGAAAGACGGCTACATCCCCCTGCCGTCCAAAGTCGCCGAAAAAGCCATCAAGGATCTGGGTCTGTAATCAGCCCTCCAACCGGGCGGAGATCGCCGCCCGGCATGGGCTGACGCTCACTCGACCGAGCCCGCCAGCATGGCTCTGCTGGTGGGCTTTGTCGCGTCACTTCCATGTCATCTTTCTGTCATACAGAGCCGCTAGGGTGTCACTCCATGAACGACATGGCCAACTCCCCGATGACTTCTTCTCTCCCCGAGCGGATTGATTTCAATACACCTGCCCTGCAGCGCAAGCGCCGTATCCGGGCGCTCAAGGATCGACTGACCCGTTGGTACGTCCTGGTCGGCGGTCTCGCCGTGCTGGCTGCCATTACCCTGATTTTCTTCTACCTCGCCTACGTCGTGCTGCCGCTGTTCCGCGGCGCCGAACTGGAAACGCGTGACCCTCTGGCTCCGGCCTGGCTGAAGACGGCCCAGGCGCCGCTGCTGCTGAGCATCGAAGAGCAGAACATGGTGGGCATGCGCGTCGCCGCCAACGGCGAAGTGGTGTTCTTCGACGCCAAGAAAGGCGACGAGATGGACCGTGTTGCGCTGAAGCTGCCCGCCGGCACCAGTGTCACCTCCATCGCCGAGGACCAGCCGGGTCATCCGACTGTCGCGCTGGGTTTGTCCAACGGCCAGGTGCTGGTGTTCAAGCACGGCTACAAGGTCACCTACCCGGACAACAAGAAAACCATCGAGCCGCACATCGAGTACCCCTACGGTGAAGCGCCGATGAACCTGGATCCCCAGGGTCGTCCGCTGGAGCACGTGGCGATCGTCTCGGGTGACGACAGCCTGTTGCTGGCCGCGTCCACCGGCAGCGAAATGCTGCTGCTCGGCCTGACCCAACAGGAAAACATGCTGACCGGCGAGAGCGCCTTGCAGGAAGAGCGCATTAACCTGCCGCAGATCTCCGAGCCGGTGAAAGCTATCTACATGGACCCGCGCAAGCAGTGGCTCTATGTGCTCAATGGCCGCGCCCAGGCCGACGTGTTCGACCTGAACAGCCACCAGCTCAACGGCCGCTACAAGCTGCTGGATGATGCCTCCGCCGAAGTGACCGCCAGCAGCCAACTGCTGGGTGGCATCTCGCTGATGGTCGGCGACTCCAAGGGCGGCATAAGCCAGTGGTTCATGGCTCGCGGCGAAGACGGCGAACCGCGCCTGTCCCACGTGCGTGACTTCAAGCTGGGCGACCAGCCGATCTCCAGCATTGCGCCGGAGCAGCGCCGCAAGGGTTTCCTGGCCATCGACAAGCAGGGCAACCTGGGCATCTTCCACAGCACCGCGCACCGCACGCTGCTGGTGGAAAACGTCGCGCCCTCTGCTGGCCCGATGGCCCTGTCGCCTCGCGCCAACCGCCTGATCGTTGAGCAGGGCGGCGAGCTGCGTCGCTTCAGCCTGAGCAACCCGCACCCGGAAGTGTCCTTCAGCGCGCTGTGGGGCAAGGTCTGGTACGAGAGCTACGACAAGCCGTCCTATGTCTGGCAGTCCACCGCCGCGACCACCGACTTCGAGCCCAAGCTGAGCCTGTCACCACTGACCTTCGGGACCCTGAAGGCCGCCTTCTACGCGATGATCCTCGCCGCTCCGCTGGCCATCGCCGCCGCCGTCTACACCGCGTACTTCATGGCTCCGGGCATGCGCCGCAAGGTGAAGCCGGTGATCGAGCTGATGGAAGCGCTGCCGACGGTGATCCTCGGCTTCTTTGCCGGCCTGTTCCTCGCGCCGTATGTCGAAGGCCACCTGCCGGGCATCTTCAGCCTGCTGCTGCTCACGCCGCTGGGTATCCTGGCAGCCGGCCTGATCTGGAGCCGCCTGCCCGAGCGCATCCGCCTGAGCCTGCCGGCTGGCTGGGAAGCAGCGATCCTGATCCCTGTGGTCCTCGCCACCGGCGCCTTCGCCCTGTGGATGAGCCCGCACCTGGAGACGATGTTCTTCGGCGGCGACATGCGCCTTTGGATCAGCCACGACCTGGGCATCACCTACGACCAGCGCAACGCACTGGTAGTAGGCCTGGCCATGGGCTTCGCGGTGATCCCGAACATCTTCTCCATCGCCGAAGACGCCATCTTCAGCGTGCCGCGCAGCCTGACCTACGGCTCCCTCGCTCTAGGCGCCACGCCCTGGCAGACGCTGACCCGCGTGGTGATCCTGACCGCCAGCCCGGGCATCTTCTCGGCGCTGATGATCGGCATGGGCCGCGCCGTGGGCGAGACCATGATCGTGCTGATGGCTACCGGCAACACCCCGGTCATGGACGTGAACATTTTCCAGGGCATGCGCACCCTTGCGGCGAACGTCGCGGTGGAAATGCCCGAGTCGGAGGTGGGCGGGACTCACTACCGCGTGCTGTTCCTCTCGGCGCTGGTATTGCTGTCTTTCACCTTCGTGATGAACACCCTGGCAGAGCTGATCCGTCAGCGCCTGCGCAAGAAATACGCGTCGCTCTAAGCGACGCCCGACGAGGCTACGTTCCGTGAAACAGAAACAGGAATCCGTCAAAGCGTGGTTTGCCAGCGGTTCTCCCTGGGTGTGGATGAACGCCGGTGCGGTATCCATTGCCGTGATCATGACCATCGGCCTGCTCGCCGTGATCGCCGTGCGCGGTCTCGGCCACTTCTGGCCGGCAGATGTGATCGAGGCGACCTACTCCGTCCCCGGTGAAGCGCCCAAGACTCTGATCGGCGAAGAAGTGCAAGTCGAGCAGGTACCGCGCGAACGTCTGCGCGGGGCCGGTCTGCCGGTGCCGGACAATGGTCCGGAATTCATGACCCGCGAATTGCTCAAGCTGGGCAACCGCGACTTGTACGGCAGCGACTTCTCCTGGGTGATCGGCGAGTGGCTGACCGACCGTCGTCACCCGGCCGAACTGGTGACCCTGGAGCGCCGCGAGTGGGGCAACTTCTATGGTTACCTGCTGAGCGTGAAGGAAAACGGCAAGGTCGTCGCCGAAGGTGCGGCCGCCATGGCCGAGCTGCAGACCCGCCTCAAGCGCGTCGATGAGCTCTACAGCAAGCTGTACCAGCTGGAGAAAAAGGACATTGGCGGCATCAACCACGGCCTTGAGCGGCTGCGCCTGAAGGAACGTGGCCTGCAGCTGAACAACGAGCTGGATGCCACCGCCGAGGCCGACATCGCCGCAGGCCGCGCCGAGCTGAACGCCCAGTACAAGGTGCTGGAAGAACAGCTCAACGGCCTGCACTCGGAGTTCAACCGTGACAGCATCGTCATGCGCGATGCCAGCGGCCAGCAGACCGAGATCAGCGTCGGCAAGCTGGTGCATGCCTACCAGCCGAACCAGATGGGCGTGGCCACCAAGCTGAGCTTCTACTTCAAGAAACTGTGGGAGTTCCTCAGCGATGACCCGCGTGAAGCCAACACCGAAGGCGGTATTTTCCCGGCCATCTTCGGCACCGTGATGATGACCCTGGTGATGGCCGTGATCGTCACCCCGTTCGGTGTGATCGCAGCCGTCTACCTGCGCGAATACGCACGCCAGGGCCTGCTGACCCGCATCATCCGCATCGCGGTGAATAACCTCGCGGGTGTTCCGGCGATCGTCTACGGCGTGTTCGGCCTGGGCTTCTTCGTCTACGTGCTGGGCGGCTCGCTCGACCGCATGTTCTTCCCCGAAGCCCTGCCGGCCCCGACCTTCGGTACGCCGGGGCTGTTCTGGGCCTCGCTGACCCTGGCCATCCTCGCGGTGCCGGTGGTGATCGTGGCCACCGAGGAAGGCCTGGCGCGCATCCCGCGGGCTACCCGTGAGGGTTCCCTCGCCCTGGGCGCGACCAAGGCCGAGACCCTGTGGAAAGTGGTCCTGCCGATGGCCAGCCCGGCGATGATGACCGGCCTGATCCTCGCCGTGGCCCGTGCCGCCGGTGAGGTGGCGCCGCTGATGCTGGTGGGCGTGGTGAAGCTGGCTCCGGCGCTCCCGGTCGACGGCAACTACCCGTACGTGCACCTGGACCAGAAGATCATGCACCTGGGCTTCCACATCTACGACGTCGGCTTCCAGAGCCCGAACGTCGAGGCCGCGCGCCCGCTGGTGTACGCCACCGCGCTGCTGCTGGTGATGGTGATCGCCCTGCTGAACTTCTCGGCCATCGCCATTCGTAACCGCCTGCGCGAAAAGTACAAGGCGCTGGAAAACTGATTCTGCAGGCGGCGGGTCGTGCCCGCCGCCAAGCCTCCCAAGGAGACTGAACATGCAACATGAAACCGCATCCCACGGCATCGACATCGGCGCGCTCGGCCGCGGCGACCGCCAGGGCATGAACCTGGAAAGCGAGACCGTCGCCCTCGAAGTGCCCGGCCTGAGCCTGTTCTACGGCGAGAAGCAGGCGCTGTTCGACGTCAGCATGAACATCCCCAAGCAGCGCGTGACCGCCTTCATCGGCCCGTCCGGCTGCGGCAAGTCGACCCTGCTGCGTTGCTTCAACCGCATGAACGACCTGGTCGACGGTTGCCACGTGAAGGGCGAGATCCTGCTCGACGGCCACAACATCTTCGCCAAGAACGTCGACGTCGCCGAACTGCGCCGCCGCGTCGGCATGGTGTTCCAGAAGCCCAACCCGTTCCCCAAGAGCATCTACGAGAACGTGGTGTACGGCTTGCGCATCCAGGGCATCAACAAGAAGCGCGTGCTCGACGAAGCCGTCGAGTGGGCCCTCAAGGGCGCGGCGCTGTGGGATGAGGTGAAGGATCGCCTGCACGAATCCGCCCTCGGCCTCTCCGGTGGCCAGCAGCAGCGTCTGGTCATTGCCCGCACCATCGCCGTGGAGCCTGAAGTTCTGCTGCTCGACGAACCCTGCTCGGCACTGGACCCGATCTCCACCCTGAAGATCGAAGAGCTGATCTACGAGCTG
Source organism: Pseudomonas sp. NPDC086581 (assembly GCF_044746165.1). Lineage (NCBI taxonomy): Bacteria > Pseudomonadati > Pseudomonadota > Gammaproteobacteria > Pseudomonadales > Pseudomonadaceae > Pseudomonas > Pseudomonas sp. NPDC086581. The sequence goes on from NZ_JBIVBR010000010.1 coordinate 6,215, forward strand.
AAATCCAAGTTCACCATCGTCATCGTGACCCACAACATGCAACAGGCCGCGCGCGTCTCCGACTACACGGCGTTCATGTATATGGGCAAGCTGATCGAGTTCGGCGATACCGATACCCTGTTCACCAACCCGGCCAAGAAGCAGACGGAAGATTACATCACTGGTCGCTACGGCTAGTTTCGCGGTATTGCGTGCGCGGTAGAACTTCCCGGAGAACATCACAAGCCAGCGGCCCGGAGCCTGCGGCTTTCGCGGAGCGAACATGATCAACAAAGAAAGCCTCACCCACCACATCTCGCAGCAGTTCAACGCCGAGCTGGAAGACGTGCGCAGCCACCTGCTGGCCATGGGCGGTCTGGTGGAGAAGCAGGTCAACGACGCGGTCAACGCGCTGATCGATGCCGACTCGGGCCTGGCCCAGCAGGTGCGCGAGATCGACGACCAGATCAACCAGATGGAGCGCAACATCGACGAGGAATGCCTGCGCATCCTCGCCCGGCGCCAGCCGGCGGCCTCCGACCTGCGCCTGATCATCAGCATCTCCAAGTCGGTGATCGACCTCGAGCGCATTGGTGACGAAGCCTCGAAGATCGCCCGCCGCGCCATCCAGCTGTGCGAGGAAGGCGAGTCGCCGCGCGGCTACGTCGAGGTGCGCCACATCGGCAACCAGGTGCGCAAGATGGTGCAGGAGGCGCTGGACGCCTTCGCCCGCTTCGACGCGGACCTTGCGCTGTCGGTTGCGCAGTACGACAAGACCGTCGACCGCGAATACAAGACCGCCCTGCGTGAGCTGGTCACCTACATGATGGAAGACCCGCGGGCTATCTCCCGCGTGCTCAACGTCATCTGGGCCCTGCGGTCGCTGGAGCGCATCGGCGACCACGCGCGCAACATCGCCGAACTGGTGATCTACCTGGTGCGCGGCACCGATGTCCGTCACATCGGCCTGGCTCGCATGAAGGAAGAGGTGCAGGGCACCGCAGGCAAGGCCGATAAGGCCGAATAAGCCTGACGCCCGTACCAGAACGGACCCGGCCATTGCGCCGGGTTCGTCATTTTATGGCCGAGCGGTCCCTCACCAATGGCATGTAGCCACTCGGCAAGGCTATCCTTCGCCCTATCGTTTTCGGGAGATGCCGATGGGCAAGGTCAGTGTGCTGGTCGTGGATGACGCTCCGTTCATCCGTGACCTGGTGAAGAAGGGGCTGCGGGACCATTTCCCCGGTCTGCAGATCGAAGAAGCGGTCAACGGCCGCAAGGCGCAGCAGTTCCTCGCGCGCCAGGCCGTGGATCTGATCCTCTGCGACTGGGAAATGCCCGAGCTGTCGGGCATCGAGCTGCTCACCTGGTGCCGCGAGCAGGACAACCTGAAGACCACGCCCTTCATCATGGTCACCAGCCGCGGCGACAAGGACAACGTGGTGCAGGCCATCCAGGCAGGCGTCTCCGATTTCATCGGCAAGCCGTTCTCCAATGACCAGCTGGTGAGCAAGGTGAAGAAGGCGCTGTCGCGCGCCGGCAAGCTGGAAGCCCTCGCGGCCCAGGCGCCGCAGCGCAGCTTGGTCGGCTCCATGCCCAATGACTCGCTGGCAGCCCTCACCGGTGGCAAGGCCGAGACGGTGCGACCGGCGGCAGCGCCCGCTGCACCGCGTCCGGCTGCTGCCTCTCCGGCTCCGACTGCTGCCGCTCCTGCCTCCCGAAGCGGCGCCAAGGGCCAGCAAGGGCAGCTGCGCCTGCCGTCGGCGAGCCTGCCCTGTGTGATCAAGGCGCTCAGCCTCAAGGAAGCGCTGCTGGTGGTGAAGCGCGGTACGCCGCTGCCCCAGGTGCTGGAAAGCGCCGTGCTGGATCTGGAGGAAGACAGCGACGTTGCTCGCCTCAACGGCTACCTGCATGCCGTGGCGGCGCTTGAACCCAAGCCGGACAGCGAGTGGCTGCAGCTGACGTTTCGCTTCGTCGACCGTGACCCGCAGAAGCTCGACTACCTTTCCCGCCTGATCGCCCGCGGCAGCTCGCAGAAGCACTACGTGCCAGGCGCCTGATCCGGTTACAAATGCGCCGACCGGCGGGCAGTACTGCTTCACACGCCGACCGGTGGCAGGTCGCGACGCACGGGCTACGCTGCTAGTCTTGCCTGCGTCGCCATACCTATAACCAGAGTCGACATGCTAGGGCGCAGTATCCTCCTGTGCGGTCTATTGACCGCCTCCGGGACGGCTTCGGCCGTGACCATCTACAAGTACACCGACGCCAACGGCGTGGTCACCTACACGGACAAGGCCGTGGCGGGTGCGGCTGTCTTCGTCTTCCGCGATCGCATGGTCGAGCACCTGGAAGAACAGGTGAAGCTGGAGACCAAGAAGCACGCCGGCGGCGAGACCCTGCAGGTGCGCAACGACCTGTACGCACCGGTGGAAGTCGAGCTGAGCGTGACTGGCGCGCAGAACGCCGTGGGCGCGCCGGGGCGGCCGATCCGCTGGGTGCTAGCGCCGCGCAGTTCGATCCGGCTCGCCACCCTGACGCCGCTCGATCCCGCCAAGCCGCTGCGCTACAAGCCCAAGCTGCGCTATGCGCTGGGTGATCCTCGACCGACGCCATTGTCCTACCAGTACGCGTTGCCATGGACTGGCGGGCCGTTCCGCCTGACCCAGGGCGCCAATGGCCGCTACAGCCACTTCACGCCCAAGGGCCGCTATGCCATGGATATCGCGATGCCGGTGGGCACTCCGATCATCGCTGCTCGCGGCGGTACCGTGGTGAAGATCGAGAACGGACAGGATGGGCGCGGCAAGAACCCCTCCGGCAACTTCGTGCGGATACTGCATGACGACGGCACCATGGGCGTCTACCTGCACTTGATGCGCGGCTCGGTGCTGGTACGCGAAGGCCAGCGCGTCGGCACCGGTACGCCGTTGGCGCAGTCGGGCAACACCGGCAACAGCAGCGGCCCGCACCTGCACTTCGTGGTGCAGCGCAACGTCGGCCTGGCGCTGGAGTCGATTCCCTACGACTTCTCCCAGCCGGTGGATACCCTGCCGAATTTCGCGGTGGTCCGGGAGCACTGACGCCAGTGGGACTTCCTGTAGGAGCGAGCTTGCTCGCGAACCTTCCCAGTTCCGGCGTTGCCGGATAGCACTGTTCGCGAGCAAGCTCGCTCCTACGAAGAACCCAAGAAAAAGGCTGCCCAAGGGCAGCCTTTTTCATTCAGCGGCGCAGCGCTCAGTCGAGCTTCACTACCTTGGCGAGGACGATCTTCGGCCCCTTCATCTTCTTCACGATGATGCGCAGGCCTTCGGTATCCAGCACTTCCTCTTCTTCCGGCACGCGCTTGAGGGTGTCGTAGACCAGGCCGGCGAGGGTGTCCGCCTCGACGTGGTCAAGGTCCAGGCCCAGCAGGCGTTCCAGCTTGAACAGCGGGGTATCGCCGCGCACCAGCAGCTTGCCGGGCTGGTAGGCGACGATGCCGCGCTCGGCTTTGCGGTGTTCATCCTGGATATCACCGACCAGCACTTCCAGCACGTCTTCCATGGTCAGGTAGCCGACGACCTTGTGGTCGGCTTCCTCGACCAGCGCGAAGTGCGAGCCGCCCTGGCGGAACTGCTCCAGCAGGCGGGCCAGCGGCAGGTGCTTGGTGACTTTCTCCAGCGGGTGGGTCAGCTCGTCGAGGTCGAAGGACTCCGGCAGGCTGTCCAGCGTGGCCAGGGCCAACAGCAGGTCCTTGATGTGCAGCAGGCCGATGAACTCGCCCTTCTCGCTGTCGTACACCGGGTAGCGGCTGTACTTGTGGCGGCGGATGGTGGCGAGGATGTCATCCAGCGGCGCGGTGCGCTCCAGGTAGATCAGGTCCTCGCGGGAGTTGGCCCAGTCCACCACTTCCAGTTCGCCCAGCTCCACCGCCGAGGCCAGCACGCGCATGCCCTGGTCGCTGGGGTCGTGGGCGCGGCTGGAGTGCAGGATCAGCTTGAGCTCGTCACGGCTGTAGTGGTGCTCGTGGTGCGGCCCTGGCTCGCCTTGCCCGGCGAACTTGAGGATGGTGTTGGCGCTGGCGTTGAGCAGCCAGATCGCCGGGTACATCGCCCAGTAGAACAGATACAGCGGTACCGCCGTCCACAGCGACAGCAGCTCCGGCTTGCGGATCGCCCAGGACTTGGGCGCCAGCTCGCCGACCACGATGTGCAGGTAGGAAATGATGAAGAACGCGCTGAAGAACGACACGCCGCGGATGACTTCCTCGGAGTGCACGCCGACCGCAGCCAGCAAGGGCTCCAGCAGCTCGGCGAAGGCGGGCTCGCCGACCCAGCCCAGGCCAAGGGAGGCCAGGGTGATGCCCAGCTGGCAGGCGGAGAGGTAGGCGTCGAGCTGGTTGTGCACCTTGCGCAGGATGGCGCCACGCCAGCCGTGCTGGTTGGCGATGGTCTCCACGCGGGTCGAGCGCAGCTTGACCATGGCGAACTCGGCGGCGACGAAGAAGCCGTTGAGCACGACGAGGAACAGGGCGAACAGGATCAGGCCGAAATCGGCGAAATAGGTCAGGAAGTTACTACTAGGGGAAGGGTCCATGGTTCTGTTGGTTCAAGAATGGACGGACAAGAATGCGGTTCGCAGGGCCTGGCTGGCAAGCCCGTCTAGACCAGAGTCGAAGTCGGACACCGTTATGCGCGGCTCTCGACTTGCTGCGGCGGGAAGTGGCAGGTGAAGCTGCTGCCCTTGCCCGGCACGCTGCTGATGTCCAGGGAGCCGCGGTGGCGCAGCAACACGTGCTTGACGATGGCCAGGCCCAGGCCGGTGCCGCCGGTGCTGGCATTGCGGCTGGAATCGACGCGGTAGAAGCGCTCGGTCAGGCGCGGCAGGTGCTTGGGGTCGATGCCGATGCCGCTGTCCTGCACGGCGAGGTGCGCGCCTTGCTCGTCGGCCCACCAGCGAATGCGGATCTCGCCTTCGTCGGGGGTGTACTTCACGGCGTTGAACACCAGGTTGGAGAAGGCGCTGCGCAGTTCGGCCTCGCTGCCCTTGAGCTTCACCTTCGAGTCCGCCTCCAGGCTGATGCGATGGCTGCGTGCGCCGGACAGCGCCTGGGCGTCGTTGCGGATCGACAGCAGCATCAGGTCCACCGCTACCGGCTTGTTGTCCGCCGGGTAATCGGTGGCTTCCAGCTTGGCCAGCAGGAGCAGGTCGTTGAGCAGGTTCTGCATGCGCCCGGCCTGCTGCTGCATCTGCTGCAGCGCGCGGGTCCAGCGTGGGTTCACGTCCTCGACGTTGTCCAGCAGCGTTTCCAGGTAGCCGGCGATTACCGTCAGCGGCGTGCGCAGCTCATGGGAGACGTTGGCGACGAAGTCCTTGCGCATCTGCTCCAGCTGATGGACGCGGGTCACGTCGCGCACCAGCATCAGGTGCTCGCCGGCGCCATAGAGGGTGATGTGGAACTGCAGGCGCAGGTTGTCGTTGATCGGCGAGGCGAGTTCCAGCGGCTCGCGGTAGTCCTCGCCCTCGAAGTATTCCTTGAAGCGCGGATGGCGCACCAGATTGGTCACCGGCTGGCCCCCGTCCTGCGGGCTCTTGAGGCCCAGCAGGCGCTCGGCGGACTGGTTCCACCACTCCAGGTTGCCGTCGCGGTCGAGCAGGATCATGCCGTCGCGCAGCGCTGCGGTGGACTCCTGCATGCGGTCGATCACCGCCTGCAGACGTCCGCGGGCGCGCTGGTTGCGCCTTTGCAGGTGGTAGATGCTGTCGAATACCTCGCCCCACAGGCCGTAGCCATCGGGCGGGGCTTCATCGGGCTGGTGGTTCTTCAGCCACTTGTGCAGGCGCAGCAGCTGCCAGGTCGACCAGCCGAGGTAGCCCGCCAGTGCCACGGCGATGGCCCAGCCGTACTGGCCGGTGATCAGGCCGAGCAGCGCGCCGGCAGCGACGACTAGCAGCAGGTGGCGTATCAACACGCCACTCCAGTTCTGGGTCACGACATTCCGTTCCTTGTGCCCGGCGAGTCAGCGACCCGGTCAGCTTTTGGTCGAGAAACGATACCCGGTGCCGCGCACGGTCTGAACCAGATTTTCGTAAACCTCGCCCAGGGCCTTGCGCAGACGGCGGATGTGCACGTCGACGGTGCGCTCCTCGACGTAGACGTTGCCACCCCAGACCTGGTCCAGCAGCTGGCCGCGGGTGTAAGCGCGCTCTTGGTGGGTCATGAAGAACTGCAGCAGGCGGTATTCGGTCGGTCCCATCTCGGCAGGCTTGCCGTCGATGGTCACGCGGTGGCTGATCGGGTCGAGCATCAGGCCGCCGACTTCGATCGGCGTCTCGCTGTCGCCAGCGCCGGTGCGGCGCAGCACGGCCTTCAGGCGGGCAACCAGTTCGCGCGGGGAGAAGGGCTTGGTGATGTAGTCATCGGCGCCGACCTCCAGACCCTGGATCTTGTTGTCCTCTTCGCCCTTGGCGGTGAGCATGATGATCGGTATGGCTGAGGTCAGCTCGTCGCGCTTGAGGCGGCGGGCCAGCTCGATGCCGGAGGTGCCCGGGAGCATCCAGTCGAGCAGAATCAGGTCCGGCTTGCGATCGACGATCACCGCGTGTGCCTGCTGGGCGCTGTCGGCCTCCAGACACTCGTAGCCGGCCATCTCCAGGGCCACGGCGATCATTTCCCGGATCGGAGCTTCGTCATCGACGATGAGGATTGTCTTGCCAACCATGCTGAGGCCTCAGAATTTCTGTAATGCGCCGCATTAGATAACGGAAATATTTCATGAATGTGACACCGCGATGGTAGCCGAGCCTTGTCGCAGAGCGCTCGTCTATGCTGAAGGGCGCGTCGCGCGATCCCTGCGCGGCACACAGGGAACCCACCGGCCCGGTCGGCGGTGGTCCCGGCAGAGAGCCTGCCGGAGTCTTGCGATGACGGTAGTGAGTGCGTTGTCGACGTCGCCCTGGCCGGCCCTGCCTGCAATTCCGCCCGCCGTTGCGCCGATGCTCGCGCCGTTTCCACCTCACCAGAGGAGAAGCGTTTATGAAACTGCTATTCCCGGCCCTGGCAATGGGCCTGATGCTGCCGGCGATGTCCGCCCTGGCCACCGAGCCTGGCACGGAGAAGAACGGCATGCTGGTCGATGCCAAGGGCATGACGCTCTACACCTTCGACAAGGACAGTGGCGGCAAGTCGATGTGCAATGGCGGCTGCGCGCAGAACTGGCCGCCCCTGATGGCCTCGGCCGATGCCAAGGCGATGGGCGACTGGACCTTGATCAAGCGCGATGACGGCACCGTGCAGTGGGCCTACAAGGGCAAGCCGCTGTACACCTTCGTGCAGGACCAGAAGGCCGGTGACATGGCCGGCGAAGGCAAGATGGGCGTCTGGCACATGGCCAAGCCTTAACGGCTCTTCCGTAATGGCTCTTCGTAGGAGCGAGCTTGCTCGCGAACCTTACCTGGCACCTCGGTATCAAGCGGGTTCGCGAGCAAGCTTGCTCCTACAAGGTCTCTTACATCAGCGCAGGGCGAAGTCCGCCACGGTACCGAGGAAGATCGCCAGCCCCGCCCAGTGGTTGTGCAGGAAGGCCTTGAAGCACTTCATCGGCTCGCGATCGCGGGTCGAGTGGAACTGCCAGGCGAAGCAGCCCGCCGCCACGGCCAGGCCCAGGTAGTAATACAGATGCATCGCCAGCTTGTTGCCGGCCAGGATCAGCAGCAGGAGCATCAGGCCCTGCAGGCTCAGGTTGATCACTCGGTCGGCATCGCCGAAGAGGATCGCCGTGGACTTCATACCCATCTTCAGGTCGTCCTCGCGGTCGGTCATCGCGTAGTAGGTGTCGTACGCGACCGTCCACAGCACGTTGGCGAAGAACAGCAGCCAAGCCACCGCCGGCAGCGTGCCGCTGGCTGCGGTGAAGGCCATCGGGATGCCCCAGGAGAACGCTGCACCCAGCACCACCTGCGGGTAGTAGGTGTAGCGCTTCATGAAGGGGTAGAGCGCTGCCACCGCCGCGCCGCCGAAGGACAGCCAGATGGTCTGCTCATTGGTGCACAGCACCAGCAGGAAACTCAGCCCCAGCAGCGTGAAGAAGGCAATCCAGGCCTCGCGCACGGTGATCCTGCCGGTCGCCAGCGGGCGTGTCTTGGTGCGTTCGACGTGGCCGTCGAGCTTGCGGTCGGCAAAGTCATTGATTACGCAGCCGGCCATGCGCATCAGCACGGTCCCGAGGATGAAAATCACCAGGTTCTTCACGCTCGGTACGCCGCCGCTGGCCATCCACAGCGCCCACAGCGTCGGCCAGAGCAGCAGATAGATGCCGATCGGCTTGTCCATGCGCGTCAGCTGTATGAAGTCCCAGGCGCGGGGATGCAGGCGGGCGAGGGGTTTGATCAGGGCGACGAACATGGCGGCCTCCGGAAAACGATCCGGGAATTATACGGGCTGTTGTTCCAGGCGGTGCCACAGCGAAGGCAGGAATACTTCGGCGACCAGGACGCCCAGGCCGTCGCGACTGAAGCAGGAGCGACGGCCCCACAGGCGCTCGGCGCGCACCTCCGACGGCAGGCTCGCCGCTGGGTAGCGGCACACCTCGATGGGGCCGCGCTGGAAGGCGCGGTCGCTGAACAGCAACTCACCCAGGGAGCGCGTGCCAAGCAGGCGCAGGTCGAAGCCGGAGCCTTCCAGCGCGGAGCGCGCGGCAACGCTGCGGGCGAATACCCAGGGCGTTCCGTGACCTTTCAGATACACCTCGCGCACCCAGCCCTGGCTGCCGTCTGGCACGCCCAGTGCAGCGCACTCGTCGGTGCGCAGACGGTGCCAGCCCTCGGCCAGCGGCTGCACGGCGAAGTGGTCGGCGGAGAGGGCCGTCAGCCGGCGCGTCAGCGAGCCTTCGTCGAACAGCCAGTCCACGACCTGGGCGGCGGGAGCGGGATGCAACTGGGCGGAGGTGAGCCAGCGTGGCGGATGGATCAGGGCGGCTTCGGGCACGGCTTGGACTGCGGTTGGCCAGGGACGCGGCAGCTTAACATGGCGCCTTTGCGCGGCCGATTGCGTTGTCCGCAAGAGTGCATTACGCCAGACCCCATCAAAGGTATGGCCAGCTACCCGGTACTTGCACCGCAAGCCCATCGCCAGTACAAAGCCGGACATTGGATGCACCGACGTCCAAGCGACAAGAACATGAGGGTGATAGCTGATGAAGAAGTGGCAGTGCGTGGTGTGTGGCCTGATCTATGACGAAACCAAGGGCTGGCCGGAAGAGGGCATCGCCGCCGGTACCCGCTGGGAAGACGTGCCGGAAGACTGGCTGTGCCCGGATTGCGGCGTCGGCAAGCTGGATTTCGAGATGATCGAGATCGGCTGATCCCGCCCGGATCGATTCCCGCGACGGCGGCCTTCGGGCCGCCGTCTGCGTTTGTGCACCCCGCAAGCCCGCGCCTGACGCGGTAGACTGGGGGGGCGCCGGGTTGACCCTGCTGACGGAGCCTGGCGTCGCGCCCGCCGTTGGCCGGTGCGCGCCGATACGTTAGCTTCACCGGGCAATCGCAGGAGGACTTGGCTGATGCGCAAATGGCAATGCGTGGTCTGTGGCTTCATCTACGACGAGGCACTGGGCTTGCCGGACGAGGGCATCGCCCCTGGCACGCGCTGGGAAGACATCCCGGCGGACTGGGTCTGTCCGGATTGCGGCGTGGGCAAGATCGATTTCGAGATGATCGAAATCTCCTGAGCCCCTGCCCGAACGAATTCATGCGGCGGCCCTACGGCCGTCGTGCCATCTTAACGAAATGGCGTGTTTTGAGGTGAGAGAGCAATGAGCGAAAACGCACCGCTGGTGATCATCGGAACTGGCCTGGCCGGCTACAACCTCGCCCGCGAGTGGCGCAAGCTGGATAGCGAGACGCCGCTGCTGCTGATCACCGCCGACGACGGACGCTCCTACTCCAAGCCGATGCTCTCCACCGGCTTCTCCAAGGACAAGGACGCCGATGGCCTGGCCATGGCCGAGGCGGGCGCCATGGCCGACCAGCTCAAGGCGCGTATCCTCACTCACACCCGTGTCACCGGCATCGACCCGGGCCACCGGCGCATCTGGATTGGCGAGGAGGAGATCCACTACCGCGATCTGGTGCTGGCCTGGGGCGCCGAGACCATCCGCGTACCAGTCGAGGGCGATGCCCAGGACCTGATCTTCCCGATCAACGACCTGGAAGACTATGCGCGCTTCCGCAGCGCCGCCGCCGGCAAGCGCCGCGTGCTGCTGCTGGGCGCCGGCCTGATCGGCTGCGAATTCGCCAACGACCTCTCCGGCGGCGGTTACCAACTCGACGTGGTAGCGCCGTGCGAGCAGGTCATGCCAGGCCTGCTCCACCCGGCCGCCGCCCAGGCAGTGCAGCAGGGGCTGGAAGGCCTCGGCGTGCGCTTCCACCTGGGCCCGGTGCTGAACAGCCTGGTACGCGCCGCTGACGGCCTGGAAGCACATCTCTCCGATGGCCAGGTGATCCCCTGCGATCTGGTCGTCTCTGCAGTCGGCCTGCGCCCGCGCATCGACCTGGCCGCTGCCGCCGGCCTGGATATCAATCGCGGCGTGATGGTGAACCGCGAACTGCGCACCTCCCACGCCAACATCTACGCCCTGGGCGATTGCGCCGAGGTCGATGGCCTCAACCTGCTCTACGTGATGCCGCTGATGTCCTGCGCCCGCGCGCTGGCGCAGACCCTGGCCGGCAAGCCGACGCCGGTGGCCTACGGTGCCATGCCGGTGACCGTGAAGACCCCGGTGTGCCCGCTGGTGGTGTCGCCGCCGCCGCGTGGCAGTGAGGGCGAATGGCGGGTGGAAGGCTCTGGCCCGGACCTCAAGGTGCTGTGCCGGGATACCGCCGGTCGATTGCTCGGATATGCCCTTACTGGGGCCGCCGTGAGCGAAAAACTCTCCCTGAACAAGGAGTTGCCGGCACTACTGGCGTGACAGGCGTCGCCAATGGCGTTTTTGCCGTGGGAAAGAGCTCGCAAATTGTCAGACGATACTGGCGTACCAGCCGGCGGCGTGCCATTCTCCCCCCGTCTGCCGCAGCCTAGAGCCTGTACGGCAAGCCTGCGGTGCCTTGGGCGCTGTTGGGAAGACAGCACGGACACAACAACAACAAACCGTCAAAGAGGCATTTATGCGTAAACCAGAACTCGCCGCCGCGATCGCCGAGAAGGCCGACCTCACCAAAGAACAAGCCAACAAGGTGCTGAACGCGCTGCTGGATGAAATCACTGGCGCGCTCAACCGCAAGGACAGCGTTACCCTTGTCGGTTTCGGTACCTTCGTTCAGCGCCACCGTGGCGCCCGTACTGGCAAGAACCCGCAAACCGGCCAGCCGGTCAAGATCAAAGCCAGCAATACCGTTGCCTTCAAACCGGGCAAGGCGCTGAAAGACGCCGTCAACTGATCGCGTCTGACCCGGAGCCAGAGCGGCTCCGGGTTGCCTCCTGCAGTTACATAATCCCTCCAAAAGACCGGATGTAGTCCGTTTTCAAACTGGCTACAATGCGCAGACTATTGTCTCGAACGTCGAGGTTTGTGCATGAAATTCCGTCTACTCCTGTGGATGCTCGGTCGCCTGATGGCCAAGGCCAGCCGCGAAAACCCGGCGTTCCAGAAGCAGCTCGAAGGCAAGGACCTGGTGTTCCAGCTCCACACGCTCGACGGCAAGGTCGCCCGCCACTACATCGTGAAAGACCTCAAGGTCAGCGCCCGTCGCGGCATCCATCCGCAGCCGGCCTTCGCGCTGGGCTTCAAGGATGGCGCCTACGGCTTCGCCACCATGACCTCCAAGAACCCGCAGTTGGCCTTCATGCAGGGCATCCAGAACAAGGACATCCAGATCCAGGGCAACCCCGGCCTGGTGATCTGGTTCCAGGGCCTGGTGAAGTACCTCAAGCCGAAAAAGAAAACCGCGCCGAGCAGCGACAAGAAAGCCGCCTGAGACGCTTTCGACGCACAGAAAAAAGGCCCCTGACGGGGCCTTTTTCATGTCTGCATCGCAACGGCTTCAGCGGTGGTACATTCAGTGCGCGGGATTGAACTGGCTGGCCAGCTCGCGCAGCACCGCTTCGGCGTCGAGTACCTTGCGTACGGCGTCTTCGGCCTTCTCGCGCGGGATGTCCAGGCGATCCAGCAGGTCTTGCGGAATATCGGTCTCCGGGCCGCTGCCGATGCCGTGGTTGCGCAGCAGGCGGGTCGCCAGGCACACCAGGTTGGCATAGGCCGAGCAATCGCCGGCATAGGTCGGGTCGTGCTGGAAGCGCAGTGCGGTATAGATCTCTTCCGGCATGTCCCAGGTGCGCATCAGCCAGGCGCCGATCTGCTCGCGGGTGATGCCCAGCAGGTGCTGCTCGACGAGGTTGTGCTCGACGTGCGGGTTCACTTCCAGGTGCCGGCAGATCAGCGAGAAATGCGGCGGGAAGATGTGCGCCAGGACCAGGTAGCCGATGCTGTGCAGCAGGCCTCCGAGGTAGGTCAGGCCGGCTTCCGGGCGCTCGGCGCGCGGCACGGCGCGGGTCAGGCCCTCTATCACCGCGGCGGTGTAGATCGCCTGGTGCCAGTAGGGCGTGGCGTGCTGCGGCTGGTCCTTGGGCAGGCTCAGGGTCTTGCCCAGGGCCAGGCCCAGGGCGAGGTTGATCACCAGGTCGAAGCCCAGTACGCGGACGATGGCGTCCTCCACCGAGCGAATCTTGCCCGGCGCGGCGTAGTAGGGCGAGGCCGCCCAGCTGACGACTTGCGCAGCAAGCGCCGGGTCGGTCTCCACCACGCCGGTGATGTCGTCCACGGTGGCGTTGGGGTCGACGCGCAGCTTGATGATCTTTTGTGCGGTTTCCGGCAGCGGCGGAATCTCGATGGTTTCCTCGAGGCGCTGCTGGATGCGGCGGGCGGTGAACGCCTGCACGGCCTGGGTGATTTCCTTGCGGTCGTCGTCCGGGCGGTCGAGGTTCGGCCGGATCGACTCCAGCGCCACGCCGAAGCGCGCCGCGCTGGCTTTCTCCAGCAGGTGGCGGAAAGACGCAGTGGGAATTTCCAGCAGCGTGCCCGGCGCGCCGGATTCGATTAGCAGCTGGGGTTCCTGCAGCAGGCGTTCGTCATACAGGCACGGCGAGCTGGTCAGCGGCGGCAGCGCCGGCAGACGACCGAGCTGGTGCTTGCCAAGCATGCGCTCCAGACGATCGGGCTTGACCGCCACCAGCTTGCGCCCGGTGAGTTCGGCCAGGCGGTTCAGGTCCAGCAGCTGGCTTTGCGGGAACAGCACCAGCAGGGTGCCCACGGCATCTTCCAGCAGGCTGGCCTGCACCCGGCGCGTGGCCGGCAGCGTCGTGGCATCGCAGACTTCGCGAGACGGTATGCCCAGCTTGGCGAGCAGCTGCAGGATGACCTCGGGGGCCTGCGAGGAGTCGGATGGGGCGCATGCGGCGTCGCTCATGAATGTGATCCGGTTATCAACGGCTGGGTCGGAGTATAACCACGCAGTCAGCGTGACCGAGCAGTCAACTGACCGATGAAAGTGAAATAGATCACACTTGTCCGTATTGCTGCCCGTGTCTCAGCCAGCGTGCCAGCAGTGGGCTGACCGATTGCGGCCAGTGTGCCAGCAGGGCCTGGGCGGCATCGCGCACCGCCGGCAGCAGGTCGGCGTCGCGCATCAGGTCGGCCACCTTGAATTGCAGCAGGCCGGTCTGGCGAGTGCCGAGCATTTCGCCGGGACCGCGCAGCTCCAGGTCCTTTTCGGCGATGACGAAGCCGTCGCAGGTCTCGCGCATGATGCCCAGGCGCTCGCGGCCGATCTGCGACAGCGGCGGATGGTAGAGCAGCACGCAGTGGCTCGCCGCGCTGCCCCGGCCCACGCGGCCGCGCAACTGGTGCAGCTGGGCCAGGCCCAGGCGCTCGGGGTTCTCGATGATCATCAGGCTGGCGTTAGGCACGTCCACGCCGACCTCGATCACCGTGGTGGCGACCAGCAACTGCAGCAGGCCTTCCTTGAAGGCTTCCATGACCACGGCCTTGTCTGCCGGCTTCATGCGCCCGTGGATCAGACCGACGCGCAGTTCACCCAGCGCCGAGGAGAGTTCCTCGTAGGTGGTTTCCGCGGCCTGGCAGGTGAGCTCTTCGGATTCCTCGATCAGCGTGCACACCCAATACGCCTGGCGGCCTTCTGCGCAGGCAGCGCGCACTCGCTCGATCACTTCGATGCGGCGGCTATCGGCCACCAACACGGTGTTCACCGGGGTACGGCCGGGTGGCAGCTCGTCGAGGATCGAGGTGTCGAGGTCGGCGTAGGCGCTCATCGCCAGGGTTCGCGGAATGGGCGTGGCGGTCATGATCAGTTGGTGCGGGCAAAGCCGACCGTCGACGCCTTTCTGGCGCAGGGCGAGGCGCTGCTGTACGCCGAAACGGTGCTGTTCGTCGATGATCACCAGGGCTAGACGCTTGAACTTCACCTCGTCCTGGAACAGCGCGTGGGTGCCGACGATCATCGGCGCGCCGCCGGCGATCTGTTCCAGTGCGCTGGCGCGGGCCTTGCCCTTGAGCTTGCCGGCCAGCCAGGCGACCTCAATGCCCAGCGGTTGCAGCCACTTGGTGAAGTTGAGGAAGTGCTGCTCGGCGAGGATCTCGGTCGGCGCCATCAGCGCCACCTGATAGCCGGCTTCCAGCGCCTGCAGGGCCGCGAGGGCGGCAACCACGGTCTTGCCGGCGCCGACGTCGCCCTGCACCAGCCGCAGCATGGGTTCGGGCTGGGCAAGGTCGTAGGCGATTTCCGCGCCGACGCGCTGCTGCGCACCGGTGGGTTTGAAGCCGAGGTTCTTCAGGTAAAGCGCTGGTAATTTCTTGGCCGGCGGCAGCTGCGGCGCGGCCTGGGAGCGAACACTTTCGCGCAGGCGTTGTAGCGACAGCTGGTGGGTCAGCAGTTCCTCGAAGGCGAGGCGGTGCTGGGCCCAGTGGCGGCCTTCGGCGAGCTCTTCCAGGTCGGCGTCCGGCGGCGGCCGGTGCAGGTAGCGGATGGCTTCGTCCAGCGGGCCCAGGCGGTAGTCGCGGGCCAGTTCCGCCGGCAGCCAGTCCGGCAGGCTCGACGGGCCCAGGCGCGCCAGGGTCTGCTCGCTGAGCTGGCGCAGGCGCTGCTGGGTGAGGCCTTCGGTGGTCGGGTAGATCGGCGTCAGCGTCTGCTCCACCGGCGCCGCGGCGGCGTCGGTGAGGGAGCGGTACTCGGGGTGGTAGATCTCCAGACCCGAGGCGCCTGGGCGAGCCTCGCCGTAGCAACGCAGGTGCGTGCCGCGCTTGAGGTTCTCCTTCTGCGCCTGGCTGAAGTGGTAGAAGCGCAGGCTCAGGGTGCCGGTACCGTCCTGCAGGCGCACCAATAGACTGCGGCGCTTGCCCATCACCACGTCGGCGCCGGAGACCACGCCTTCGACCACCGCATCCTGCCCCGGACGCAGCGCGCCGATGGGGGTGATGCGGGTGCGATCCTGGTAGCGCAGCGGCAGGTGGAAGAGGATGTCCTGGAGATTCTCCAGGCCGACCTTCGCCAGCTTCTCTTCCAGCGCGGCGCCCACGCCCTTGAGCGCGGTGACCGGGACGTTCGACAGATCGGTCATGCCGGCTCGGCTTCACCCTTGACGGTCGGTTTGGCGACCGAGCACAGGCGGATCGAGTCGGCCAGCACCTCGATGGCGCGCGGCCGCGGGAAGCTGGCGCGCCAGGCGATGGCGACGGTGCGCTTGGGCACTGGCGCACTGAACGGGCGCACTTCCAGCACGCCCGGTGCGTAGTGGTGGCTGTCCACGGCGGAGAACGGCAGCACCGACACGCCAAGGCCGGAGGCGACCATGTGACGGATGGTTTCCAGCGAGCTGGACTCCACCGTGGTGTGCTTGTTTTCGCCGCCCTTGTGGGTGGTCGGGCAGGCTTCGAGCACCTGGTCGCGGAAGCAGTGGCCCTCGCCGAGCAGCAGCAGGCTCTTGTCGTTGAGCAGCTCCGGGTCGATGGTCTTCTTCGCGGTCCACTGGTGGTCCGCCGGCATCAGCACGTAGAAGGGCTCGTCGAACAGCTGCAGGGTCAGCACATCGGCTTCCTGGAAGGGCAGGGCGATGATGATTGCGTCCAGCTCGCCGGTGCGCAGCTTGTCGCGCAGGATGTGGGTGAAGTTTTCCTCGATGTACAGCGGCATCTGCGGGGCGACCCGGTGCAGCTGCGGGATCAGGTGCGGGAACAGGTACGGGCCGATGGTGTAGATGGCGCCGACCTTGAGCGGCGAGGTCAGCTGGTTCTTGCCGGCCTGGGCCAGTTCGCGGATGCCCTGGGCCTGCTCCAGCACCTTCTGCGCCTGCGCCACGATGCCTTCGCCGACCGGGGTCAGGCGCACCGCACTCTTGCTGCGCTCGAAGATCAGCACGCCGAGCTCGTCTTCCAGCTTCTTCACGCCCACCGAGAGCGTCGGCTGGCTGACGTGGCAGCGTTCCGCGGCGCGGCCGAAATGTTGCTCCTGGGCAAGCGTGACGATGTAGCGCAGTTCGGTAAGGGTCATGGCGACTAAGTCCGTTGAGGTGGCCCAAGCATAGCGGCTGCACCGCCGCGAACCAACCGCGCTAAACTGCCGAGCTTTGATTCGCGGAGCCAAGCATGAGCAAGAGCACCTTCCCCAGCCTGATGGTCGTCGGTTGCGGCGACGTCGGCAGCCGCCTGGGACGCCAGCTGGCCGCCCGCGACTGGCGCGTCCATGGCCTGCGCCGCAACGTTGCCGCGCTGCCGCTGGAAGTGCTGCCGGTGGCCGGTGACCTCGGCCAGCTGGAATGCCCGGACACCTGGCCGGTGGGCAAGCTGGACTATCTGGTGTTCTGCGCCGCCGCGACCCAGCACGACGAGGCAGGATATCGCGCGGCCTATGTCGAAGGCCTGCGCAATACCCTCGGCTGGCTACAGCAGCGCGGGCAGTTGCCCAAGCGTCTGCTGTTCGTCTCCAGCAGCGGCGTGTACGCCCAGCGCGATGGCGAGTGGGTTGACGAGACCTCGCCCGCCCAGGCCCAGAGCTATTCGGGCAGCGTGATGCTCGAGGCCGAGCAGCTGGCGCTGCAGAGCGGCATTCCTGCCAGCATCGTGCGCCTCACCGGCATCTACGGCCCCGGTCGCGAGTGGTTGCTCAAGCAGGTGCGCGAGGGCTACCGCGTCGCCAGCGAGCCGCCGCTGTACGCAAATCGCATCCATGCCGAAGACGCCGCCGGCCTGCTCGCCGCGCTGTTGGAGGCCGATCGCGGCGGCGTCGCGCTGGAAGACTGTTACCTCGGCGTCGACAACGAGCCGGCGGCGCTGCATGAGGTAGTCGGCTGGCTGCGTAACCAGTTGGGCGTCACCCACTGGGCCGACGAGCAGACCGTGCGCCGCGCCGGCAGCAAGCGCTGCAGCAACGCCCGCGCTCGCGCGCTGGGCTGGGAGCCGCGCTACCCGAGCTTCCGCGAAGGCTACGCGGCCATCCTCGCGGGCAAGCAGGACTGATGGACGCCAACCGGCTGCTGGCGCGCCCCTGGTTACCGGGAGTGGAGTTGTTCCATGCGGACTTCTCCGGCCAGCCGTTCGGGCGCCACAGCCACGACGCCTTCGCCATCGGCGCCATCCTGCACGGCGCGGGCGGCTACCAGTGCCGCGGCGCGCACCACGTGCTGCCTGCCGGCACCCTGTCGCTGATGAACCCGGAGGAGCCGCACACCGGCAACGCCGAGTCCGAGCGCCTGGTCTATCGCATGCTCTACATCGAGGAATCGCGGCTGCTACCGCTGCTGGGCCGCAAACAGTTGCCGCGCGGCTTCCAGGCGCTCAATCCGCACGATGACGGGCAGGTGGCCGAGGCGCTGCGGCGCGTCGCCACGGAGTTCGAACGCAACGACGCGCTGGCGCTGGAGAGCGAACTGCTGGCGCTGCTGGAGCTGGTGTTCGTCCGCCACGGCGGCATGCGCCCGACTGCGTCGGCATCCCGCGACGGCAGCGTCACCGCGAAGTTGCGTGACTACCTGGAAGCGCATTACCGCGAAGCGGTCAGCCTCGAAGAACTCGCGGCGCTCCTGCAACGCCATCCGCGCCACCTGATCGAAGCCTTCCGCAACGCCTACGGCGTGCCGCCCCACACCTACCTGCTGCAGCGGCGCATCCGCGAGGCCAAGCGCCTGCTGGTGGCTGGCGAGAAGCCGCTGGAGGTCGCGTTGAGCCTGGGGTTCTACGACCAGGCGCATTTTTCCGGCACCTTCCGCCGCTTTACCGGCGTCACGCCCGGACGCTTCCTGCGCGCCACGCGCACCTGACTTTCTTCCAAGACCGGTGAACCCCGACGCTCCCAGACTGCGCGACGCCGCTATCCGGGAGATCACCATGTTCGCCGCCTTCGCGCTGGTCGCCAGCACCCACTTCGCCGCCCTGCTGTCACCGGGGCCGGACTTCTTCCTGCTGATCCGCGCCGCGCTGCTGCGCGGTCGTTGCCATGCCGATGGCTGCGCGGCGGGCATCGCCCTGGCCAATCTGGCGAGCATGCTGCTGGTGCTGTTCGTTCTCGGTCTGTTGCCGGAAGTGGCCAGCCACGGGCTGCGGGTGGTGCAGTTGCTGGGTGGCGTCTACTTCGTCTGGCTCGGCGCGCAGGCGCTGCTGGCGCGTCGGGAGCTGGAGATTCCCACTGATCTGGGGCTGCAGCGCAGTGGAGGATTTCTGCGGGGGATGCGCGAAGGCCTGCTGGCCAGCAGCCTGAACCCCAAGCTGCCGATCTTCTACACCGGGCTGTTCGGCGTGCTCGGGCAGTTCCGCCTGCCGGGCTGGGCGCTGGGCGTGTGCGTGCTGTGGATGGGCGCGGTGGTGCTGCTGTGGGACATGGCGCTGGTGCGCCTGCTGGATCGCCCGCGCTGGCGCGGTTGGCTGAAGCGTCGGGTCACGGCGCTGGACCGCCTGTGCGGCGGCCTGCTGCTGGCGCTGGGTGGCTGGCTGCTGTGGAGCGGGCTGCGCTGAAGACTGTCATTCGCGACCGCCTGCTCGCACGGATCAGTCGCGCTCCAGCGTCCAGACCTTGTTGCCGGGCGCGTACTGCGGCATCTCGTCGGACTGGGCGCGGTTCACCGCCTCGAACAACTCCAGCTTGTCGCCGTCGCGCTCGAAGAGGAACTCGCGCCCCTGCTGGCCCTGTTGCAGCCAGATGCTGTCGTTGTCGCCGCTCATGGCCGCGCAGTCGCCGGCCAGGCACAGCGCGTAGCGATCGAAGCCGGGCATGCCTTCGAGGCTGCCGTTGGCGGCGAACTTGACCTTGCTGCCCTTGCCTTCGCCTTCCTCGATGATCCAGGTGCCGCTGAGGTAGGCGGCGTAGAGGGCGTTTTCGAAGGTGCTGCCGGCCGGGCTCTGCGCGGCGGGCTGCTGCTTGGGACGCAGGAAGCGCTGCTCGGGCCAATTGTCGCTGCCTACCTGCACCAGCTCCTTGCCGTCCAGCTCCAGGGATTCCTGGTTGCTGCCGTAGAAGTCGACGCGGTAGTGCTTGGGATCTTCGGCGGTCAGCTGGCCTTCGCCGAGCTCGAAGCCGTTGCTGAAGGTGGCTTGGCTAGCCTTGGTGTCCAGCTTCCATTCCAGGTTCGGGCCGTAGGCCAGCAGCGCCTCGCGCAGCTTGCCGCCCTTGCCGGCGGCATCGATGGCGGCCTGGTTGACCCAGACGCCGGAAGGGTCGGACGGGGTGCCGGCGCAGCCGGTGAGCAGGCCGATCAGGGCGCTCAGGATCAGGGCGCGACGCATGTTTGCTCCTTGCAGACAAAAGAACGGGGCCCTGAAGGCCCCGTTCGGGAGGTACGGCTTATTCCAGGACGACGATGGCGTCCATCTCGACCTGGGCGCCCTTGGGCAGGGCGGCTACGCCGATGGCGGCGCGAGCCGGGTAGGGCTGGACGAAGTACTTGCCCATGATCTCGTTGACCTTGGCGAAGTGCGACAGGTCGGTGAGGAAGATGTTCAGCTTGGCGACGTCGTGCAGGTAGCCGCCGGAAGCCTCGATCACGGCTTTCAGGTTTTCGAAGACCTGGACGGTCTGCTCTTCGAAGCCTTCGACCAGTTCCATGGTTTTCGGGTCCAGCGGGATCTGGCCGGAGACATAGACGGTGTTGCCAGCCTTGATCGCCTGGGAGTAGGTGCCGATGGCGGCCGGGGCTTTGTCGGTGTGGATAACGGTCTTGGTCATGTCGACTCCTAACGGGGTGGGATCAGCTGCGCATGCGGGTGATGCGAATCACGCCCTTGAGCGCGCGCAGCTTCTTGATGACGCGGGCCAGGTGCACACGGTCATGCACGCTGACGACGAGCTGGACGACGCTGATGCGACCGTCGCGCTCGTCCATGCTGATCTTCTCGATGTTGCCGTCGGCGGCGTTGACGCTGGTCGCCAGCAGGGCGATCAAGCCGCGCTGGTGTTCCAGCTCGACACGCAGTTCAACGTTGAATTCGCCGGTGACATCCTTGGCCCAGCTGAGCTGGATGCATTTTTCCGGATTGTGGCGGATTTCGCTGATGTTCCGGCAGTTCTCCAGGTGCACGACCATGCCCTTGCCGGCCGACAGGTGGCCGACGATCGGGTCGCCGGGAATCGGCGTGCAGCACTTGGCGTAGCTGAGCACCAGGCCTTCTGTACCGCGGATCGCCAGCGGCCCTTCGGCGCTGGGCGCTTCCTCGCCTTCGCTGGACAGCAGGCGGCGTGCGACCACGTAGGCCATGCGGTTGCCCAGGCCGATCTCTTCGAGCAGGTCCTCGAAGACTTCCATGCGGTATTCGTTGAGCACGCCCTGGATGCGTTCCTGCGGGATCTTTTCCAGGTGGCTGTCGAAGCCGGCCAGGGTCTTGTTCAGCAGGCGCTCGCCGAGGTTGATCGACTCGGAGCGGCGTTGCAGCTTGAGCGCGTGGCGGATGTGCGTGCGCGCCTTGCCGGTGACCACGAAGTTCAGCCAGGCCGGGTTCGGCCGGGTGCCCGGCGCGGTGACGATTTCCACTGTCGCGCCGCTCTGCAGCGGTTCGGACAGCGGCGCCAGGCGGCGGTTGATGCGGCAGGCGATGCAGCTGTTGCCGACGTCGGTGTGCACCGCGTAGGCGAAGTCCACCGCCGTGGAGCCCTTGGGCAGCTCCATGATGCGGCCCTTGGGCGTGAAGACGTAGACCTCGTCCGGGAACAGGTCGATCTTCACGTTCTCGATGAATTCCAGCGAGTTTCCGGCGCGTTGCTGCAGTTCGAGGATGCCCTTCACCCACTGGCGGGCGCGGGCATGGGTGCCTTTCTGCGCTTCCTCTTCGCTGGACTTGTACAGCCAGTGCGCGGCGATGCCGTGGTTGGCCATCTCTTCCATCTCGCGGGTGCGGATCTGGATCTCGATGGGCACGCCGTGCATCCCGAACAGCGTGGTGTGCAACGACTGGTAGCCGTTGGCCTTGGGAATCGCGATGTAGTCCTTGAAGCGACCGGGGAACGGCTTGTACAGGTTGTGCACGGCGCCGAGCACGCGGTAGCAGGTGTCGACCTTGTCGACCACGATGCGGAAGGCGTAGACGTCCATGATCTCGTTGAACGCCTTTCGCTTGCCGCGCATCTTCTTGTAGATGCTGAACAGGTGCTTCTCGCGGCCCAGGACCTGGCCTTCCATGTTTTCGCGGGCGAGGCAGTTGACCAGCGATTCCTGGATCTTGCCGACGATCTCGCGGCGGTTGCCACGGGCCTTCTTCACCGCCTGGCGGATGCGCTCGGAGCGCATCGGATGCATGGCCTTGAAGCCCAGGTCCTCGAATTCCACGCGCATGCTGTGCATGCCCAGCCGGTTGGCGATGGGTGCGTAGATTTCCAGGGTTTCCTTGGCAATGCGCCGGCGCTTCTCGCCGGATAGCACTTCCAGCGTGCGCATGTTATGCAGGCGGTCGGCCAGCTTCACCAGGATCACGCGGATATCGCGCGCCATGGCCATGGCCATCTTCTGGAAGTTCTCGGCCTGCGCCTCGGCCTTGGACTCGAAGTTCATCTGGGTCAGCTTGCTGACCCCGTCCACCAGTTCCGAGACGGTTTCGCCGAACTGCGCGGTGAGCGCTTCCTTGGCGATGCCGGTGTCCTCGATCACGTCGTGCAGCATGGCTGCCATCAGGCTCTGATGGTCCATGTGCATGTCGGCGAGGATATTGGCGACGGCGAGCGGATGGGTGACGTAAGCCTCGCCGCTGCGGCGGCGTTGCCCGTCGTGGGCTTGCTCGGCGTAGTAGTAGGCGCGACGGACCAGGTTTACCTGGTCCGGGCCCAGATAGCTCGACAGACGATCGGCGAAGGCGTCTATGCTCGGCATGGGTCTACCCCCTGCCGAGCGGCCAGTCGTGGTGCACCGATTCGTCGGCCAGACATCGACTTACAGGGCCTCGTTGTTGGCCTCGTCTTCGAAGGCAGCGAACAGCGGTTCTTCTTCAACCACGTCCTCCAGCAGAACGATTTCGTTGTCGATCAGGCCGGAAGCGATTTCACGCAGGGCGACGACGGTGGGCTTGTCGTTTTCCCACGGTACCTTCGGCTCTTTGCCGCCGGTGGCCAGCTGACGCGAACGCTTGGTGGCGAGCATGACCAGCTCGAAACGGTTATCGACGTTGTCCAGGCAGTCTTCAACGGTGACGCGGGCCATGGTGTTCCTCGTACTGAAATGTAGGCCCGGAAAATGCCGGGCGGACTGGATAGTCTAAAAAATCGCCAATCTTTATGGAAGTGCCTTCTCTCGGCGACTTCAGGCCAGCAGGCGTTGCAGCAGCTCGGTGTGACGCTGCTGCTGGGCGTCCTGACGGAGTTGGCGGGCGCGGAAGATCGACTTGAGATCTTCCAGCGCGTGGGCGAAATCGTCGTTGATCACCAGATGGTCGTACTCCACATAGTGGCTCATTTCGCTGACGGCTTCCTGCATGCGCCGCTCGATCACCTCGTTGCTGTCCTGGCCGCGGTTGGTCAGGCGCTGGCGCAGGGCTTCCTGGCTCGGCGGCAGGATGAAGATCGACTGCGCCTGGGGCATCAGCCGGCGCACCTGCTGCGCGCCCTGCCAGTCGATCTCAAGGATCAGGTCGTTGCCTTCGGCGAGGGTCTTCTCGACCCAGCGCTGGGAGGTGCCGTAGAGGTTGTCGAAGACCTGCGCGTGCTCGAGGAATTCGTTGCGATCGAGCATGGCGCGGAAGGTGTCATGGCCGACGAAGTGGTAGTTCACCCCGTCCACTTCGCCCGGGCGCATGCCGCGGGTAGTGTGGGAGACGGAGACGCGCACGCTGGGCATGGCGTCGAGCAGGGCCTTGACCAGGCTGGTCTTGCCGGCGCCCGACGGCGCGGAAACGATGTACAGGGTGCCGGACATGGCGTGTTCCTGGAGTTGCGGTGGATTGGGGCCGGATGCGTCCGGCTTACTCGATATTCTGGACCTGTTCGCGCATCTGCTCGATCAGGACCTTGAGGTTGACCGCGGCCTGGGTGGAGCGCGGATCGAAAGCCTTCGAACCCAGCGTGTTGGCCTCGCGGTTGAGTTCCTGCATCAGGAAGTCCAGGCGTCGGCCGGCGGCGCCGCCAGCCTTGAGCACGCGGCGCACTTCGGTGACGTGGGTGGTCAGGCGATCCAGCTCCTCGGCGACGTCGCTCTTCTGCGCCAGCAGGACCATTTCCTGCTCCAGGCGCTGCGGGTCGAGTTCGGCTTTCATCTCGGTGAAGCGGTCGAGGACTTTCTGGCGCTGGTTGGCGAGCATTTCCGGCACCAACTGGCGTAGGTTGGCCACTTCATCCTGCATGGCCGTCAGGCGCTCGTCGATGATCTTCGAAAGCTCGGCACCTTCGCGGGCGCGGCCGGCCTTGAGTTCATCCAGGGCCTGGGTGAAAGCGGCCAGCGCGCTGGCGTTGAGCGCCTGCGGGTCGGCGGCATCGCCCACCAGTACGCCCGGCCAGGCCAGCACGGCCAGCGGGTCGAGCGGGGCGGGATTCTTGATCAGGTCGGCGACGGTCTCGGCGGCGGCGACCAGTTGCGCGGCGCGCTCGCGGTCGACCTGCAGCGCCTTGCCGGCGTTTTCCTCGTTGAAGCGCAGGGTGCATTCCACCTTGCCGCGCGACAGGCCCTGGCGCAGCGCTTCGCGCACCGCGCCTTCGAGATCGCGGAAGGCTTCGGGCAGGCGCAGGTTGGGCTCGAGGTAGCGGTGGTTGACCGAGCGCAGCTCCCAGCTCAGGGTTCCATGGGTGCTGGCGCGCTCGACGCGGGCGAAGGCGGTCATGCTGTGGACCATGGAGTCACCTCTCAGAATGGGCTGGGAAAACGGCCGACAGGTCGTCGGAAACCGGTAATTGTACCCCAGCGTAGCGCGCCGCAGCACGCTGGCGGTGGTTGCGCCCGTCCGCTGGCCTCTATAATGGCGGACATTCCCCCGCCAGCAATCTGTACAGGATGCCTCCATGAACCGTCCCAGTGGCCGCGCCGCCGACCAACTGCGCCCGATCCGTATCACCCGCCATTACACCAAGCACGCCGAGGGCTCCGTGCTGGTCGAGTTCGGCGACACCAAGGTGATCTGCACCGTCAGCGCCGAATCCGGTGTGCCGCGCTTCCTCAAGGGCCAGGGCCAGGGCTGGCTGACCGCCGAATACGGCATGCTGCCGCGCTCCACCGGCGAGCGTAACCAGCGTGAAGCCGCGCGCGGCAAGCAGGGTGGCCGCACCCTGGAAATCCAGCGCCTGATCGGCCGCTCCCTGCGCGCCGCGCTGGACCTGTCCAAGCTGGGCGAGAACACCCTGTACATCGACTGCGATGTGATCCAGGCCGACGGCGGCACCCGCACCGCTTCCATCACCGGCGCCACCGTCGCGCTGATCGACGCCCTGGCCGTGCTGAAGAAGCGCGGCGCGCTCAAGGGCAACCCGCTCAAGCAGATGGTCGCTGCGGTTTCAGTGGGTATGTACCAGGGCGAGCCGGTGCTGGACCTGGACTACCTGGAAGACTCCGCCGCCGAGACCGACCTGAACGTGGTCATGACCGATGCCGGCGGCTTCATCGAAGTCCAGGGCACCGCCGAGGGCGCCCCCTTCCAGCCGGCCGAGCTGAATGCCATGCTGGAACTGGCGCAGCAAGGCCTGCGCGAGCTGTTCGAGCTGCAGCGCGCTGCGCTGGCAGAATGACCCGACGGGCGGCCAGCCTGCCCGATCTAAAAGTGCAAGGAGCGAAAGGATGAGCGACGAAGTACCGGTACAACAGGTTCAGCCGAGCCAGGAAGCCCGCCAGTGGGCGATGTTCTGCCACTTCGCCGCCTTCCTTGGCTTCATCTTCCCCTTCGGCAACTTGCTCGGGCCGCTGATCGTCTGGCAGATCAAGCGTGAATCGGACCCCTTCGTGGACCGTCAGGGGAAGGAAGCGCTGAACTTCCAGATCACCGTGAGCCTCGCGGTGGTGGTCAGCTGCCTGTTGATGCTGGTGGTGATCGGCTTCTTCCTGCTCGGGCTGGTGAGCATCGGCGCGCTGGTGCTGACCATCATCGCCGGGATCAAAGCCAACGAAGGGCTGGATTACCGCTATCCCTTCATCTGGCGGCCGATCAAGTAAGCGCGCTCCAGACACGAAAAAGCCGGCTCGAAGCCGGCTTTTTTCTGTCCGCCTTGCGGCGGCGCGACAGGACTCAGATGCTTAGGGTCCAGTCGTAATCGACGATCAGCGGCGCATGCTGGGAGAAGCGCGGCTGGCGCGGCAGCTTGGCGCTGCGCACGAAGCGGCGCAGACCCGGCGTGAGGATCTGATAGTCGAAGCGCCAGCCCAGGTTGAGCAGGTCGGCCTGTTCGCTGTCCGGCCACCAGCTGTACTGGTCGCCTTCGCGGTTGACCTCGCGCAGGGCGTCGACATAGCCCATGGTGCCGAAGATCTCATCCATCCAGCCACGCTCCGGCGCCATGAAGCCTGGCGATTGCTGGCATTCGCGCCAGTTCTTCACGTCCAGCTTCTGGTGCGCGACGTACAGCGAGCCGCAATAGATGTATTCGCGGCGCTTGCGGCGCTGCTTGTTCATGTACTGGGCGAAATCGTCCATGAACTTGAACTTGTGGTTCAGGTTCTCGTCCCCTTCCTGCCCGGTAGGCAGCAGGAGAGTGGCGATACTCACCTTATCGAAATCGGCTTGCAGGTAGCGCCCGTAACGATCGGCCATCTCGAAACCCAGGCCGCTTATGACAGCCTTGGGTTGCAGACGACTATAGATTGCGACGCCGCCCTGACTGGGCACTTCGGCATCGCAGGCGTACAGGAAGTAGCCATCCAGTTGGTAGGATGGGTCATCCAGATCGAAAGCGGAGGCGCGGGTATCCTGCAAGCAGATCACGTCGGCATTCTGGGCTTGCAGCCAACTGAGCAAACCACGCTCGGCTGCAGCCTGAATACCATTCACGTTCACACTGATGATCCGCATAAATGGCCCCCAAAATCACGTGTGTGTATGATACCCGAGCTCAAACGGTTTAGCTAAATTCATACCGGCCGGTTCTCTCCCATGCAGCCATATCAACGCGATTTCATCCGCTTCGCCATCGAGCGCGGCGTTCTTCGCTTCGGCGAATTCACCCTCAAGTCCGGGCGTACCAGTCCGTACTTCTTCAATGCCGGTCTGTTCAACACCGGTGTTGCGCTGTCCCAGCTGGGTCGTTTCTACGCCAGCGCAGTGGTTGACAGCGGCATACCTTTCGACGTGTTGTTCGGGCCTGCCTATAAAGGAATCCCGCTGGCGGCCGCTACAGCCATTGCGCTGGCGGAACAGCATGGTCGCGACCTGCCCTGGTGCTTCAACCGCAAGGAAGCCAAGGACCACGGCGAAGGCGGCACGCTGGTCGGCGCACCGCTGACTGGCCGCGCGCTGATCATCGACGACGTGATCACCGCCGGCACCGCGATCCGCGAGGTCATGCAGATCATCGACGCACAAGGGGCTCAGGCCGCTGGTGTGCTGATTGCACTGAACCGCCAGGAGCGCGGCAAGGGCGAGCTGTCGGCGATCCAGGAAGTTGAACGGGACTTTTCGATCCCGGTCGTAAGCATTGTCTCGCTTGAGCAAGTGCTGGAGTATCTGGCCGGCGACGGGCAGCTCAAGCAGCATCTCGCGGCCGTCGAGGCCTATCGGGCGCAGTACGGTATCTAACCGGAACAAGGGTGTCGGGCATGGCCAAGCAGGGTGCTTACCGTTACAGGGTGTTGATGGGGCTTCTGGGGGTCATGCTCGCCGGCCAGGTGGCAGCTGCCGGCCAGCCGACCAGCCAGGTCGAGATGTACCGCTACGTCAATGACAAGGGCATCACCGTCATCGACCGCCTTGGCGTGCCGCCGCAGTACATCGGCAAGGGCTACCAGGTGCTCAACGACCAGGGTCGGGTGATTCGCGAGGTGCCGCCGGCGCCGACCGCCGCCGAGATCGAGCAGCGCAAGGCGGATGCCGCACGAGCCAGTTCCGATCAACAACTGATGCGCATGTACACCAGCGTGGATGACGTTGACCGTGCCCGTGATCGCAAGCTCGCGGAGCTCGATGGGCTGGCCAGCGTGGCCAAGGGCAACCTGCAGTCGCTGAAAACGCAGCAGGCCAACCTGCAGGCCCGCGCTGCCGATCAGGAGCGTGCCGGGCGCCAGGTGCCGGATGACCTGGTCGCACAACTCGCCAACCTACGCAGCGATGAACAGCGTCTGCAGCAGGACATCGCCCGCTATCAGCAGCTGCGTACCCAGGCGCAGAGCAGTTTTGCCGCCGACCGGGCGCGTTTCGCCCAGCTGTCCGGCGGCAACTGAGGTAGACGCCCGCTCTTACTGTTGCGGTGAGACGCGCTCGAATTCGTTGATCTTCCCGCGCAGCCAATCCGGCAGGGGCTGGCTTGTCCGGTCCTCGCCGGCATAGGCGTAGATCAGCTCCCCCAGCGTCAGCAGGTTTTCATCACTCCAGATCGATACCTGGAAGGTCAGGCTGCTGCGGCCCAGTCGGCTCACGCGCACGCCCATTTCCAGCCAGTCGTCGAAGCGCGCGGGCGCCAGGTATTCCAAGGTGGTCTTCACCGCGAACAGGTCGCCGCCGCCGCGCAGCAGGTCGGCCGGGTAGCTCACGCCCAGGTGACGGTAGTACTCGGTGGTGGCGACATCGGCATAGGTCAGGTAGTTGCCATTGAAGACAATGCCCTGCGGGTCGACCTCCGACCAGCGCACGCGCAGGCCGTGGAAGAAGCTGAAGTCGTTGCGGGATACGGGGGACGCGGCCATTCCAAACTCCAGACGCAATGACACCCGCGTGGATCGCTCCAGGCGGGTGTCCTTGTCGATCAGCGTTGCTTGCGATTGGTGATCAGGGTGCCGACACCGCTGTCGGTGAATATCTCCAGCAGCACGGCGTTGGGCACGCGGCCATCGATGATGTGCGCGCTGGTCACGCCGCCCTGCACCGCTTCCAGGGCACAGCGGATCTTCGGCAGCATGCCGCCGTAGATGGTGCCGTCGGCGATCAGCTCGTTGACCTGCTCGGTGGTCAGGCCGGTGAGGACCTGGCCCTGCTTGTCCATCAGGCCGGCGATGTTGGTGAGCAGCATCAGCTTCTCGGCCTTCAGCGCCTCGGCCACCTTGCCGGCCACGAGGTCGGCGTTGATGTTGTAGGACTCGCCGTTGGCGCCCACGCCGATCGGCGCGATGACCGGGATGAAGTCACCGTGTACCAGCATATTCAGCAGGTCGACGTTGACCCCGGTGACCTCGCCCACGTGGCCGATGTCGATGATTTCCGGCTTGGTCATTTCCGGCGTCTGGCGAGTGACGGTGAGCTTTTTCGCGCGGATCAGCTCGGCGTCCTTCCCGGTCAGGCCGATGGCGCTGCCGCCATGACGGTTGATAAGGTTGACGATGTCCTTGTTCACCTGGCCGCCGAGGACCATCTCCACCACGTCCATGGTCTGCGCGTCGGTGACGCGCATGCCATCGATGAAGTGGCTCTCGATCGACAGGCGGCTGAGCAGGTCGCCGATCTGCGGACCACCACCATGGACCACCACCGGGTTGATGCCGACGGCTTTCATCAGCACCACGTCGCGGGCGAAGCTGTTCTTCAGCTCGTCCGTTTCCATGGCGTTGCCGCCGTACTTGATCACCAGCGTCTTGCCGACGAAGCGGCGGATGTAGGGCAGGGCTTCGGCAAGGACGCGGGCAACCTGGGCGGCGTCATCGCGGCTCTGGGTCATGGTGGGCTCCAGCATGTGCTACAGGGTCAGAAGGGCAGGCTGAGGGCGGGGTCGACCGCTTTCAGCTGGGTACGGAACACTTCCTTGATGCGTTCCAGTTCGTCCTGGGAATCCGCCTCGAAACGCAGGACCAGCACCGGAGTGGTGTTGGACGCGCGCACCAGGCCCCAGCCTTTGGGGTAATCCACCCGCACGCCGTCGAGGGTGGTGAGGTTGGCTTCACCCCACTGGCCACGGGCCTGCAGCGCCTCGATCAGGGCGAACTTGCCCTCGTCGGTGACGGTGATGTTGATTTCCGGGGTGGAGATGTCCATCGGGAACGCGGAGAACACGCGCTCGGCGTCGCGCTTGTCCAGGCTGATGATTTCCAGCAGGCGCGCGGCGCTGTAGATGCCGTCGTCAAAGCCGTACCAGCGTTCCTTGAAGAAGATGTGGCCGCTCATCTCGCCAGCGAGCAGTGCGCCGGTTTCCTTCATCTTCTTCTTGATCAGCGAGTGGCCGGTCTTCCACATCACCGGGCGACCGCCGTAGCCGCTGATCAGCGAGATCAGGCGACGGGTGCATTTGACGTCGAAGATGATGTCGGCACCTGGGTTGCGCGAAACCACGTCCTTGGCGAACAGCATCAGCAGGCGGTCGGGGTAGATGATGGTGCCTTCGTTGGTCACCACACCCACGCGGTCGCCGTCGCCGTCGAAGGCCAGGCCGAGGTCGGCGCCGGTCTCTTTCACCTTGGCGATCAGGTCTTCCAGGTTCTCTGGCTTGCCCGGGTCCGGGTGGTGGTTGGGGAAGTTGCCGTCGACGTCGCAATACAGCGGGATCACGGTGCAGCCCAGGGCTTCGATCAACTGCGGAGCGATTACGCCGGCCACGCCGTTGCCGCAGTCCACCACCACTTTCAGCGGCTTGGCCAGGGCGATGTCGTCGCGGATCTGTTGGAAGTAGCGCGGCAGGATGTCGACCTGTTGCACGCTGCCCACGCCGGAGGCGAGGTCACCGGTCTGGATGCGCTCGCGCAGGGCCTGGATCTGCTCGTTGGCCAGGGTCTCGCCAGCGACGACGATCTTGAAGCCGTTGTAGTCCGGCGGGTTGTGGCTGCCGGTGAGCATTACGCCCGACTTGCCTTCCAGGACGTTGGTTGCGTAGTACAGGACTGGAGTCGGCACCATGCCGACGTCGGTGACCTGGCAGCCGCAGTCGAGCAGGCCCTGGATGAGGTGCTGGACCAGCTCGGGGCCGGACAGGCGGCCGTCACGGCCCACGGAGACGCACGGTTCACCGCGCGCAAGGCTTTCGGAGCCGATCGCACGGCCGACCCAGTAGGCGGTCTCGGTGGTCAGGGTGTCGCCGACCACGCCACGGATGTCGTAGGCACGGAAGATGCTGGCGGGCAGTTGCGGGGCTTTAGGCGTGCTCATAGCGGGTGTTTGCTCCAATCCCAGGAGATCCTGGTCTTCATCAAGAATGTCGATGTCCAGAATGTCGGTGTTCTGGAATAGCGGATCGACCAATGGCGTTTCGGTGGCAGCGGGCGGGGCGCTGACAGTAGCGACAGCCGGGGTCGGCTGGGCGGCGACTGCAGGCGCTGCGGGGGCGCTGGCACCCGGTGTTTCGGTCTTGCGGCGCGGCTGACGGGCCAACGCCTGAGCCAGCGCCTGCAGGCTCGGCAGGCTCAGCTCAGGAGCTTTGGCAGTGCGTTGGCCGGCGAGTTCCTGAATGAACTGCCCCAGGGCCTGGGCATCCTTGCTGACCCGGCGCTGCATCGCGCTTTGCGCAAGATAGAGGCCGAGCAGGCCACCTGCCAGCGCGAGCAGCGCGGCGATGCCCAGCAGGGGCGGCGAGTACAGCGGACTGGTGATGCTGGGGCCAGGAGTGAAGCTCAGCTTCCAGTTCGGGTTGCCGCTGGAGACGCTGAGCGGCGCAGCGTCACTGGCCTGGCCGCGCTGTAGCAGCACCTGCGCAGGCGAATTGCCGAACTGCTGGGAAAGCTGCAGCTGACCGATGTCGCTGGACATCGGCGGCAGGCTGCCGAGCAGGCGCTGCAGGTCGACGACCAACAGCAGCGAACCCTGGATCGTGTTGTCCGCACCACGCAGGGCGGAGGGGCTGTAGACCAGCCAGCGGGTGCCGACCTTGTAGGCTTCCGGCGCCACGGCTTGGCCGCTCTCGACGCGATGCAGCATGTCCAGCGCGGCATAGTTGAGCGGGCCGGGGCGTGAAGGGTCCTGCACGGCCTGGCCGCTGGCGTTGAGGTGGACGTCCACCAGAGCGTCCAGATGGCCCTGGGTCAGCGCTTTCTCCAGGGCGGCGATGCGCGCCGGATCATTGCTCTGCAGGGTCGGCAGCAACTGCGAGTCGCTCGCCATGGCGCGGCTGTCCGCAGCCAGCAGGCTCAGCGACTGGCGCAGCGCGCCGGCCTGGCTTTCCGACCAGGCGCTGCTCAGTTGTGCGACGTAGGCCTTGTCCGTCTGACCGAACAGGCTGAACCACAGCAATGCGCCGGCCGCCGCTACGCCGCCGACGGTGAGGACGAGTGCGGGCAGCAGCGGTTTGAGGTCGACCTTGGTCGCCGGCCCTTTGACGGGCTTCTCCGCCGGCACGAGTTCCGGCAGTTCGGCGCTGTCCTTGGCAGTGCGTTGGAAAAGTTTCATGCAACGTCTCCTCGGCGATTCATCCTGAAAGGGAAAAGGGTCAATGGCTGCCGGAATGACCGAAGCCGCCGGCGCCGCGCTGGCTTTCGTCGAAGGACTCGACCAGCTCGAAGTGCGCCTGCACTACCGGCACCAGCACCAACTGGGCGATGCGTTCGCCGATGGCGATCTTGAAAGCCGTCTGGCCGCGGTTCCAGCAGGAGACCATCAGCTCGCCCTGGTAATCCGAGTCGATCAGGCCGACCAGGTTGCCCAGCACGATACCGTGCTTGTGGCCCAGGCCCGAGCGCGGAAGGATCAGCGCGGCAAGGCCCGGATCGGCGACGTAGATGGACAGGCCGGTGGGGATCAGAACGGTCTGGCCCGGCTCGAGGACGCAGTCCTCCTTGAGCATGGCGCGCAGGTCGAGGCCGGCGGAGCCCGGAGTGGCGTACTGCGGCAGCGGGAAGTCGCTGCCCAGGCGGGGATCGAGGATCTTGGCTTGCAGGGAATGCATTGAGTTCTCAGTGTTGATTGATGCGTTCGGCGATGAAGGCGATCAGCTGGCGGGCGATCTTGCCCTTGCTGGTCTGGGCGAACGCAGTCTTGTGCAATTCGCGGTCGATG
Source organism: Pseudomonas sp. NPDC086581 (assembly GCF_044746165.1). Lineage (NCBI taxonomy): Bacteria > Pseudomonadati > Pseudomonadota > Gammaproteobacteria > Pseudomonadales > Pseudomonadaceae > Pseudomonas > Pseudomonas sp. NPDC086581. The sequence continues at coordinate 38,683 of NZ_JBIVBR010000010.1, forward strand.
ACCGTGATGGCGTTCTCTTCACTATTGAAGCCGATGGACGGATTGGCGACGTCATTGGCGACGATCAGATCGAGATTCTTGTCCTTGAGCTTGCGCGAGGCGTACTCGAGCAGGTTCTCGGTCTCCGCGGCGAAGCCGACACTGAACGGCCGGTCCTCGCGCAGCGAGAGGGTGGCGAGGATGTCGGGATTGCGCACCAGCTGCAAGAGCAGGCCGTCACCGGTGGTGGGGTCTTTCTTGAGTTTCTGTGTGGCGACCAGTTCCGGGCGATAGTCGGCTACCGCGGCGGAAGCGATCAGAATGTCCGCCGGCATCGCCGCTTCGCAGGCGGCGAGCATGTCGCGAGCGCTGACCACATCGACGCGGCTCACCCGGTCCGGGGTCGGCAGGTGCACCGGGCCGGTCACCAGGGTCACGCGGGCACCGGCTTCGGCGGCCGCTTCGGCCAGGGCAAAGCCCATCTTCCCGGAGCTGTGGTTGGTGATGTAGCGCACCGGGTCGATGTTTTCCTGGGTCGGCCCTGCGGTGATCAGGATGTGCTGGCCGGTCAGGGCCTTGAACTCGAAGCAGTCGGCGGCCAGTTGCGCCAGCTCTTCGGCCTCGAGCATGCGCCCCGGACCGACGTCGCCGCAGGCCTGGCTGCCGGCGGCGGGGCCGAAGAAGTGCAGGCCGCGGCTACGCAGCAGTTCGGCGTTCACCTGGGTGGCCGGGTCGCGCCACATGGCCTGGTTCATCGCCGGGGCCAGCGCGACCTGCGCGTCGGTGGCGAGCACCAGGGTGGTCAGCAGGTCGTTGGCCACGCCCTGGGCCAGGCGCGCCATGAGATCGGCAGTCGCGGGAGCGATCAGCACCAGGTCTGCCCAGCGGGCCAGCTCGATATGCCCCATGGCCGCCTCGGCGGCAGGGTCGAGCAGGTCCAGATGCACCGGGTGCCCGGAAAGGGCCTGAAGGGTGAGCGGGGTGATGAACTCGCGGCCGCCCTGGGTCATCACGACACGCACCTCGGCGCCCTGGTCGCGCAACCGGCGGACCAGTTCGGCGCTCTTGTAGGCGGCGATACCGCCGCCGACGCCCAGAACGATGCGTTTACGATAGAGCCGCTGCATAGGCCAGCCTTAAATACGGAAATGGATGACGCGCGCTGAAGCCGATGACGCCTCCCCAGGCCTCCGGCTGCGCGCAGCGAGGGGGCTAAGATAGCACAGCGCCTGCGCCGGAACAGCGGGCGGACAAGAGCTGGGAGGTTGCGTGAGAATTCTGGATTGGCCCGCGTCGGAGCGACCTCGGGAGCGCTTGCTCGAACAGGGGGCGGCGAGCCTGAGCGATGCGGAATTGCTGGCCATCTTCCTGCGCACCGGGGTCACCGGTTGCAGTGCCGTCGATCTGGCGCGCCGGCTGTTGGTCGAGTTCGGCAGCCTGCGAGCTCTGCTGGAGGCCGATCTTGAAGCGTTCTGCAGCCATCGGGGGCTGGGTCCGGCCAAGTTCACCCAGCTCCAGGCGGTGCTGGAGATGAGCCGACGGCACCTGGCCGAAGATATGGACCGCGGCCCCGCCCTGGAAAGCCCGCAGGCAGTGCGCGACTTCCTCAAGGCACGGCTGCGCCACGAGCCCCACGAGGTGTTCGCCTGCCTGTTCATGGACAACCGTCACCGCATGCTGGAGTTCGAGGTGCTGTTCCACGGTTCCATCGACAGCGCCAGCGTCTACCCCCGGCAGATCGTCAAGCGCGCCCTGGCGCACAACGCCGCGGCAGTGATCCTGGCGCACAACCACCCCTCCGGGATCGCCGAGCCGAGCCAGTCCGACGACCTGCTGACCCGTCGCATCGTCCAGGCGCTGGCGCTGATCGATGTGCGCGTGCTGGATCACTTCATCGTCGGTGACGGCGAGCCGCAATCAATGGCTGAGCTGGGGATGCTCTGAGACACGGCGCTGAATGTCGCGCAGCAGGCGCCGGCGGATCAGCCCACTGACCGGACGGATCGCCAGCCAGTAGGGCGTGAACAGCAGGCGGCTACGGCTGTCAGGGCAATGCACGCGGGTCTCCGTGCGGACATGGGTGAAGCCGTCCTGCTCGGCCGGTTCGCAGGAGAAGTGCAGCATGAGCCTTGCGGTGCCAGGCTCGACAAAGCGCCGGAAGGCATCGCCGTCGGCACACGGGCGCAGGCCGAAGTCGCTGCGCCAGAAGCGCCCGATCAGCCCGTAGGCGATCTCTTGGTCGCCGTGGCGGCCCAGCAGGGTGAACTCGTGCAGGCCGAAGCGCGGACGGTCCGCCAGCGCGTTGCGCAACCCCAGGCGAAGGGCGAGCCGCGCCGGCGCCTCGCGGATCTGCAGGAAACGCTGCACCAGCGGGTCATGCTCGGCGGTCAGCTGACTCACTGCATCGAGTACCTGGCCGGGCGAAGCGCGCATGGTCAGCGAGTGCCGCTCGGTGAACTGGAACTCCGGCAGCAGATGGTCGAGCAGTGCGCGGCTCAGAGCTGCACCTTCGAGTAATCCTGGCGACCGAAGGGGTTCACCACGTAGCCCTTCACATTCTGGCGAGTCAGCGCTGAGGCGGTCGGGTGCGCCAGCGGCAGCCACAGCGCCTGGTCGTGGATGATCTGCTGCGCCTGGTGGTACAGCTCGCTGCGCTTGGACTGGTCGGCCACCGCCTTGCCCTGGCTGATCAGGCCGTCGAGCTTGTCGTCGCAGTAGCGCGCGAAGTTCAGGCCGGATTTCACGCTGGCACAGGAGAATTGCGGAGTGAGGAAGTTGTCCGGGTCGCCGTTGTCGCCAGCCCAGCCCATGAAGAGCAGGTCATGCTCGCCGGCCTTGGCGCGGCGGATCAGCTCGCCCCACTCGATCACGCGGATTTCGGCCTGGATGCCGACCTGCGCCAGGTCCGCCTGCAGCAACTGCGCACCGACGCTCGGGTTGGGATTGAGCAGGCTGCCGGAAGGGCGGGTCCAGATGGTGGTCTTGAAGCCATCCTTGTGCCCGGCTTCGGCCAGCAGCGCGCGGGCCTTGCCCAGGTCGCGCGGATAGCCGGGGATGTCCTTGGCATAGCTCCAGGTGTTGGGCGGATAGACGCCATTGGCGACGGTGGCGCTCCCGGCGAACACGCTCTTGAGGTAGCTGTCCTTGTCGAAAGAGAGGTTGATCGCTTGGCGCACCTTCGGGTTATCCAGTGGCGGGTGCTGGCTGTTGATGCCGACGAAGGCGGTCATGAAGGCCGGGGTCTGTTCGACCTTGAGTTCGGCGCTCTTCTGCGCAGCCTCTACGTCCAGCGGCTTGGGCGACAGGGCGATCTGGCATTCACCGCGCTTGAGCTTCTGTAGGCGCACGGCGGCGTCGGGGGTGATGGCGAATACCAGGTTATCCACAGCCGGCTTGCCGCCGAAGTACTCGGCGTTGGCGGCGTAGCGCACCACGGCGTCTTTCTGGAAGCGCTTGAAGACGAAGGGGCCGGTGCCGATTGGCTGGGCGTTGAGCTTCTCCGGGGTGCCGGCCTTCATTAGCTGGTCGGCGTACTCGGCGGAATAGATGGAGGCGAAGCCCATGCTGAGCATCGCCAGGAAGGTGGCGTCCGGGTGGTTGAGGCTGAAGCGCACGTGGTGCTCGTCGACCTTTTCCACCGCCTTGACCAGGCTCGGCAGCTGCATCGACTGGGCGTGCGGGAAGCCGCTCTGCGCAACCTTGTGCCAGGGCTGGGCCGGGTCGAGCATGCGCTGGAAGCTGAACACCACGTCGTCGGCGGAAAGCGTCCGGCTGGGCTTGAAGTAGTCGGTGTGATGGAAGGCCACGCCATCACGCAGCTGGAAGTCGTAGGTCAAGCCATCGTCGGAGACCTTCCAGCTCTCGGCCAGGCTCGGCACCACTTCGCCGCGGGCGGCGTCGAAGTCCACCAGGCGGTTCATCAGCACGTCGGCCGAGGCGTTGGTGGTGGTCAGCGAGTTGTACTGGACCACATCGAAGCCTTCGGGGCTGGCTTCGGTGCACACGCTTAGCGAGGCTGCGCTGGCAAGGGCGGGGGAAAGAAGAAGGGCGAGAAGGGCGAGACGCATGACGGACTCCGTGTAAGCTGGCAAGATGCCCATCCGCGAGGCTGGGCGGGTCATGCAAGGCTGTTGGCAGCCTCGAAGGAGCTACCCTAGACCAACCCGCCGCCGGTCACAACGATGACAGGCGACGAACGGCACCAGTGCCGCGGCCCGCGGGGGCTGGCGTCGGGGTGTCCGAGTCATGCTTTCCCTTGCAGCAGGAAGTGTCTTTCTGATATAAAGCTGCGCTCTTTTCTGGGGCCCTGCTCTGATCCTGCGACTCGATCGCGGCGAAGCGGCAGTTAAGACCCTGGTGAAACTGAGAATCCTATTGAGTTAAGCAGCCAACCCATGCCGGGTTTGGCATGTGGTTTACAGAGGGCTGAGCCATGTCGAGAGTTTGCCAAGTGACCGGTAAGGGTCCGGTTACCGGGAACAACATTTCCCACGCACACAACAAAACCCGTCGCCGTTTCCTGCCGAACCTGCAGCACCACCGTTTCTGGGTAGAATCCGAGAAGCGTTTCGTGCGTCTGCGCGTTTCCGCTAAAGGCATGCGTATCATCGACAAGCGTGGTATCGAGGCCGTTCTGAACGACCTGCGCGCCCGCGGCGAAAAATTCTAAGGAGCTGCAGTCATGCGCGAACTGATCCGTTTGGTGTCCAGCGCCGGTACCGGCCACTTCTACACCACCGACAAGAACAAGCGTACCAAGCCTGAGAAAATCGAGATCAAGAAGTACGATCCGGTTGTTCGCAAGCACGTGATCTACAAGGAAGCCAAGATCAAGTAATTGATCTTCGCCCTTGTGAAGAAACCCGCCCTTCGTGGCGGGTTTTTTCTTGCCTGCGATTTGCCTTGCGAAGATCGCGGACGAAAAAAAGCCCGCTGATTGGCGGGCTTTTTCGTGTTCGGAGGCTCAGGCCTTCTGTTCAAAGATCACGTAGACCTTGCGGCAGGGCTCCAGCACTTCCCAGGTGCCGCTGAAGCCGGCCGGGATGACGAATCGGTCGCCGACGCGCACGGTCTTGGCGCCGCCGTTGGCGTCACGGATCACCGACACGCCCTGGAGAATCTCGCAGTACTCGTGCTCGGTGTAGCTGACGTTCCAGTGGCCCGGCTCGCCTTCCCAGATGCCCACGTTGAACTGACCGCAGTCGCTGGCGTAGTGGTTGCGCACGTTCTGCGCCGGGTCACCCTTGATGATGCGGTCCGGAGCGGGGCGGTAGTGTTCGGGGGCGGTGGTGGCCTGGGCGAAATCGACGATCTGCTCGACGTTCATGGCGGTCTCGGTTCTTTAGAGTTGTTGGCGAGAGTGCGTGCGGGCACGCGCAGCGCTGTTGGATATTTACTCCGAAGCGGCTGTCGGAAAACCATCAGCCGACGAATCAGGGCAGTCTATGTTTAATAAAACGAACGTGACAAGGCCATTTGGCCGCTTAGTGTAAAAAATATTGAAAATTGGCTGCCTCCGGTTTAGGGTGGCCAACAGCATGCGTTTGCTCCGCCTTGCGGAATTTTTGACAGTGCGCCCGCCGGGCGCCTGTACCTGATAAGTACATTAATAAGAGGACACGTTGTCATGGGTACCCTCACTCGCGCCGATTGGGAAGCTCGCGCCAAGGACCTGAAGATCGAAGGCCGCGCCTTCGTCAACGGTGAATACGTCGACGCCGCATCCGGCGCCACCTTCGATTGCATCAGCCCTGTGGATGGCCGTTTCCTGGCCAAGGTCGCCAGCTGCGACCTGGCAGATGCCGAGAGTGCCGTGCAGGTCGCCCGTGCTGCCTTCGATTCCGGCTCCTGGTCGCGCCTGGCCCCGGCCAAGCGCAAGAAGGTCATGATCCGCTTCTCCGAGCTGCTGCTGGAGAACGCCGAGGAACTGGCCCTGCTGGAAACCCTCGACATGGGCAAGCCGATCAGCGACTCGCTGAGTATCGACGTGTCCAGCGCCGCCAACAGCCTGCGCTGGAGCGGAGAAGCGATCGACAAGATCTACGACGAAGTCGCCGCCACCGCCCACAACGAACTGGGCCTGGTTACCCGCGAGCCGGTCGGCGTTGTCGCTGCCATCGTGCCGTGGAACTTCCCGCTGCTGATGACCTGCTGGAAACTCGGCCCGGCGCTGTCCACCGGTAACTCGGTGATCCTCAAGCCTTCCGAGAAGTCCCCGCTGACCGGCATCCGTATCGCCCAGCTGGCCATCGAGGCCGGCATCCCGAAAGGCGTATTCAACGTCCTGCCGGGCTTCGGCCACACCGTCGGCAAGGCCCTGGCCCTGCACATGGACGTCGACACCCTGGTGTTCACCGGTTCGACCAAGATCGCCAAGCAGCTGATGGTCTACGCGGGCGAGTCCAACATGAAGCGCGTCTGGCTGGAAGCCGGCGGCAAGAGCCCGAACATCGTCTTCGCCGACGCCCCGAACCTGAAAGCCGCTGCTGAAGCTGCCGCCAGCGCCATCGCCTTCAACCAGGGCGAAGTCTGCACCGCCGGCTCGCGCCTACTGGTGGAGAAGTCGATCAAGGCCGAGTTCGTGCCGATGGTTGTCGAAGCCATCAAGGCCTGGAAGCCGGGCAACCCGCTGGACCCCGAAACCAACGTCGGTGCGCTGGTCGACACCACCCAGATGAACAACGTCCTGAGCTACATCCAGGCTGGCCACGACGACGGCGCCAAGCTGGTGGCCGGCGGCAAGCGCACCCTGGAAGAGACCGGCGGCACCTACGTCGAGCCGACCATCTTCGACGGCGTGACCAACGCCATGCGCATCGCCCGTGAAGAGATCTTCGGCCCGGTGCTGTCGGTCATCGAGTTCACCGATGCCGAAGAAGCCGTGCGCATTGCCAATGACACCCCCTACGGCCTGGCCGCCGCGGTGTGGACCAGCGATCTGTCCAAGGCCCACCTGACCGCCAAGGCACTGCGTGCCGGCAGCGTTTGGGTGAACCAGTACGATGGCGGCGACATGACCGCTCCGTTCGGTGGCTTCAAGCAGTCCGGCAACGGCCGCGACAAGTCGCTGCACGCTTTTGATAAATACACCGAGCTGAAGGCCACCTGGATCAAGTTGTAATCCAGACCTGAAGCAGGTCGGCCCCGAGTCAGGGGCCGGCTCTGACAAAGAGCCACACCCGCGGCCGGGTTTCCCTCAGGGAAGCCCGGCCGCTGTGCATTGCGCATCGGGCACCCTCGCGCCTGGCGTGCGCTCCGGATGGAACGGGAGAAAGACAATGCGTTGGGGACCGTATTTTGCTGTGTGTGCTGCCGTCATCAGCATCGGTCTGGCCCTGGGCCTGACCATGCCGCTGGTCTCGCTGCGCCTGGAAGGCTGGGGTTACGGCAACTTCGCCATCGGCGTCATGGCGTCCACCCCCGCCGTGGGCGTGCTGCTGGGCGCAATGATCGCCGGGCGTCTCGCTGCGCGGGTTGGTACGCCACTGCTGATGCGCCTGTGCCTGCTTTCCGGGGCCTTCTCGGTCGGCCTGCTGGCGCTGCTGCAGAGCTACCCGATCTGGCTGATCCTGCGCCTGTTGATCGGCGTGCAGCTCACCGTGGTGTTCATTCTCGGTGAAAGCTGGATCAACCAGCTGGCCATCGAGAAATGGCGCGGCCGCCTGGTCGCCCTGTATGGCACCGGTTACGCGCTGAGCCAGCTGTCCGGCCCGGTGCTGCTGACCTTCATCGGCACCGCCGACAACCGTGGCTTCTGGTTCAGCGTCTGCCTGCTGGTGGGCGGTTCCCTGCTGCTGCTCGGTCGTACCGGCGCGCCCAAGGTCGACCCGCACAGCGCCAACGGGCGTGGGCTGTTCGCCTTCTGCGGCCAGTTGCCGGCCATCGCCTGGGCGGTGGTGCTGTTCGCTGGTTTCGAGGCGATGATCCTTACCCTACTGCCGGTCTACGGCATCCAGCAGGGCTTCACGCAGGCGGTGGCGCTGGCGATGGTCAGCACCGTGGTGGTCGGCGATGCGCTGCTGCAGCTGCCCATCGGCTGGCTGGCCGATCGTATCTCGCGGCAGACGCTGTTCAAGGGCTGCGGCATCGTGCTGTGCCTCAGCAGCCTGGCTATGCCGCTGCTGCTGCACCACCTGGCCATCTGGCCGGTGCTGGTACTGTTCGGCGCCAGTGCGGGCGGGCTGTTCACCCTGTCGCTGATCCTCATCGGCGAGCGCTATCGCGATGACGCACTGGTCCGCGCCAACGCGCACATCGCCCAGCTCTGGGGTATCGGTTGCCTGATCGGGCCGCTGGCGACCGGGGCGGCCAGCCAGTGGATCAGCGGCCACGCGCTGCCGCTGGTGATGGCGCTGGGGGCAGCCGGCTTCGTGATCCTGGTGAGCCTGCGCGGCTTGCCGCCGGTGATGCGCTCGACCGACGCCGCGCTGCAGCAGGAGCGCTCCTAGAGCATTTTCTCCAGCCCAATGGCGCCGGCGATCCACGCATTGAGCCGGCGCCAGGCGTTACCCGGCTCACGGTCCAGCGCCACCAGATGACCGTTGCGCTCTTCGATCCAGACCAATTCCGGCGGGTTGCTGTTCGGCGCGATCTTCACCTGATAGCTGACGCTCGGCGACATGCTGGCCAGCGCCAGGCGACGCACCTGGTCGGCCAGTTCCGGGCTGTCGACGATGATGCCAACCTCGGTGTTCCACAGCACCGAGCGCGGGTCGAAGTTCAGCGAACCGACGAAGACTTTCTGCTGGTCGAACACCGCCGCCTTGCTGTGCAGGCTGGCGCTGCTCGATCCGTGCACCATCCACGGCGCGCCGGACAGGCGCTGATCCGGATCGGCGCGCAGCTCATAGAGCTTCACCCCGTGCTCCAGCAGCTCCAGCCGGTAGGGCGCGTAGCCGGCGTGCACGGCGGGCACGTCGGTTGCCTCCAGCGAGTTGGTCAGCAGGCGCACGCTGACGCCGCGGTCGGCGCGCTGGGTCAGGTAGTCGACACCGGCGCTGGTCGGTACGAAGTAGGCCGAGACCAGGATCAGTTCCTTCGACACCCCGTCGAACAGCGGCTGCAGTTGAGTGCTGAGCAGGTACTCGCCCTTCGGATCGCCGTGGTCGAGGACTTTCAGCGGGGTGTCCCAGACTGCCTTGCCCGGCGCCCAGACCAGGTCGTCCAACCAGTCCTGCAGGTGCGGGCGGTCGCTGTTGCGGTTGAGCCGAGCGATGTAGCTGGAGCTCTTCACACGCTCTTTCGCGAGGTAGTGGTCCAGCTTGCGGCGTATGCGGTTGAGTTCGTCGAGGTCCGGGTCGCCCCACAGATAGTCCTCAATGGGCCGGCTGATGCGGCTGTTCCAGTACTGGTCGAAGCTTTGCCCCAGCGACTGCGCCACCGGCCCGACGCCCATCAGGTCGAGGTCGCTGAAGTTCATCTCGGCCTTGGCGTCGAAGTATTCGTCGCCGAGGTTGCGGCCGCCGACGATGGCCACGCTGTTGTCCGCCAGCAGCAGCTTGTTGTGCATCCGCCGGTGCTGTTCGGAGAGGTTGAACAGCCGCCCGAGGTTGCGCGTGACGCCGGTGCTGCGGCCCAGGTGCAGCGGGTTGAACAGGCGCACCTGGATGTTCGGGTGGGCGGCGAGGGTGCCCAGTTCGTAGTCCCAGCCGTCGCTGCTGGTGTCGTCGATCAGGATGCGCACGCGCACACCACGGTCCGCCGCGTGCAGCAGCTCGCGGATCAGCGCGCGGGTGGTGAGGCCGTCGTGGACGATGTAGTACTGCACGTCGAGGCTGCGCTGGGCCTTGCGGATCAGCTCGGCGCGGGCGAGGAAGGCGTCGACGCTGGAGGCCAGCAGGTGGAAGCCGGATTGCCCGGGATGGGCGGCGGCCTGTTCGCTGATCTGGTTGTCCAGCCGGGTGCCCTGCACCGGCAGCACGTGCGAAGGCTCGGGCGGCGGCGCGCTGGCGCAGCCACCCAGGGCCAGCAGGATCAGCAGGAACAGGCGTGGAAGCAAGGATGAGTCTCCGACAAGCCCGCCGGTGACGGGCTGCGGAAGATTCTAGCCGGTGGATCGCGCAGGCGGTCAGCCGCCGAAGGTTTCCTTGAAGCGGTACCAGGCCATCCCTAAGGCCAGCAGTGGCGAGCGCAGCAGCTTGCCGCCGGGGAAGGTGATGTGCGGCACCTTGGCGAACAGCTCGAAGCCGCTGCCCTGCTGGGCGGTGATGGCTTCGGCGAGCAGCTTGCCGGCCAGGTGCGTGGCGTTCACCCCGTGGCCGGCGTAGGCCTGGGCGAAATACACATTGGGCTGGTCGGGCAGGCGGCCGATCTGCGGCAGGCGGTTGGCGCCGATGCCGATCATGCCGCCCCACTGGTAGTCGATGCGCACGTTTTCCAGGTGCGGGAATACCTTGAGCATCTTCGGTCGCATGTAGGCGGCGATGTCCGCCGGGTCGCGCCCGGAGTAGTGGCAGGCACCGCCGAACAGCAGGCGGTTGTCGGCGGAGAGCCGGTAGTAGTCCAGCGCCACGCGCTGGTCGCACACGGCCATGTTCTGCGGCAGCAGGGCGCGGGCCTGTTCCGCGGACAGCGGTTCGGTGGCGATCACGTAGCTGCCGGCGGGCAGCACCTTGCCGTCGAGGTAGGGGTTCAGGCCGTTCTGGTAGGCATTGCAGGCGATCACCAGGGACTTGGCGCGCACGCTGCCCTGGGCGGTGCGCACGCGGACTTCGCTGCCGTAGTCGATGCCGGTGACGGCGGAATTCTCGAACAGCCTCACGCCCAGGCTCTGCGCCGCGGCAGCTTCGCCCAGGGCCAGGTTGAGCGGGTGCAGGTGGCCCGAGCCCATGTCCACCATGCCGCCGACGTACTGGTCGGAGCCGACGATGGAGCGCATCTGATCCTGCGGGATCATGCGCAGTTCGTGGCGGTAGCCGAGGCTTTTCAGCTCGTCGAAATCTTCCTGGAAGCCTTCGACGTCCGAGGGCTTGTTGGCCAGGTCGCAGTAGCCCCAGGTCAGGTCGCAGTCGATGGCGTATTTTTCGACACGCTGGCGGACGATCTCCACCGCTTCCAGGCCCATCAGCTTCATGGCGTGCACGCCAGCGGCGCCCACTGCCGGCTCGAACTGCTCCAGGCCGTGGCCGACGCCGCGGATCAACTGGCCGCCGTTGCGACCGCTGGCGCCCCAGCCGATCTGATGCGCTTCCAGCAGGATCACCGAGAGCCCGCGCTCGGCCAGTTCGATGGCCGTGTTCAGCCCGGAGAAACCACCGCCGATGATGCACACGTCGGCCTTTTCCTCGCCCGCCAGGGGCGGTACTTCGAGGCGGCGATTGACGCTCGCGGCGTAGTAGGACGGGGCGTGGCGGTCGGTGTGCACCGGCTGGTGAACGCGGGCGTTCATGTGCGATATCCTGATTTTTGTGTTGTTAAAATTTTACGCAGGATAAACGCCGACTTCCCGCGCAGCCAATAGCCGCACGGGAAAAAACGCCGGGAAGTCGTAAATAAATCTGTTGAGCTTGCCGCGAACGGCGGGGAATCAGCCGGCTATTCAGTCAGGAATGGGCAGGGTGAGGCTTTCCTTCACCTCTTCCATCACGATGTAGCTCTTGGATTCGCGCACGTGGGGCAGCTTGAGCAGGATGTCGCCCAGCAGCTTGCGGTAGGAGGCCATCTCGGAGATGCGCGCCTTCACCAGATAGTCGAAGTGGCCCGACACCAGGTGGCACTCCAGCACATGGGGCAGCTTGAGCACCGAGCGGCGGAAGTCCTCGAAGGTGTCGCCGGACTTGTAGTCCAGGCTGATCTCGACGAACACCAGCAGGCTGGCCTTGAGGTACTGCGGATTCAGCCGGGCGTTGTAGCCCATGATGATTCCCTCGCGCTCCAGCCGGCGCACGCGCTCGGTGCACGGCGTGGTGGAGAGGCCGACGCGCTCGCCCAGTTCGGTGAAGGAGATGCGGCCTTCCTCCTGCAGGATGCGCAGGATGTTGCGGTCGATCTTGTCCAGTTCGCGGCGGCTTTGATGCTGGGTTCTCATGGGTATGACTCTGAAGTCGAGCGATGAGCTTTGGGGGAATGTCGGCAATATAGTCGGTTGTGCAGGGAATATCACTGGCAACCCTTGAACTTCCCGCGTTGGACGGCCAGCCTGTAGGCCAACGCTTCGGTCTTTTGGGACGAAGTCGGTCATTTTTTGCAGAGGCTTTCGCATGTCGCTCCCCCGCCTGCGCACCGTTCTCCTGCTGCTGTTGCTGCTCCTGGCAATGGCGGCCGGCGCGGCGTGGCTGGCGGTTCCGCGCCTGCTGGCGAATGCCGGGGTCAGCGTCGAGCAGTGGCAGGGGCTGGGTATTTCCCGCGAGGGTCTGACGCTGCAGCGCCTGGCCCTGCAGCGGCAGACACCGGATGGCGCGCGCCTGGCGATCCAGTTGCAGGACCTGCGCGTCGGCTGGCCCGAGCATGAAGACGGGCGCTGGCGCCTGAAGGAGCTGGCTGCCCGCAGCATCGACATCCGCCAGTGGCCGGGGCAGGGCGCGCCGGAAGCAGATGCCGGGCTGCCGGATATCACCCAGCTCAACCGCTGGCTGGCTCTGCTGCCCGGACGGCTGGCGCTGGAGCGCGTCGCCGTCGAATTGCCCTGCGCCCGCGAGCAACGCTGCACGCTCAATGGCAGCGCGCACTGGCAGCAGATCCAGGGCGGCGCCGCGGCGCTGGGCGGCGAGCTGCGCCAGGGCGGACAGCAACTGGCATTCAACGGCCTGCTGCAACCGGGTGATGGTCAGTGGCGCCTGCACCTGGACAGCTACCTGGACAACGAGCCGCTGCTTTCCCTGGATTCCAGCTGGGCGCCGACCAGCCGCCAGCTCAGCGGCAGCATTGCCAGCCCCGCCGTGCCACCGGTGCAGGCGGTGCGCAACTGGCTGGGCATTTGGTTGCCGACACCGAACCTGCCGTTGCCGATCCCCGAGGCCGGGCGCCTGCGCCTGAGCTGGGACACCCAGCTGGCCGGCGACGCCGCCTGGCCGGACTGGCCGAGCCTGCGCGATGGACGCGGCAGTATCGATCTCTCCCTGCAGCTACCGCAGCCCTGGCCGCTGCCGGGTGCGGGCAACCTGCAGGGTGATCTGCGGCTGATCGCCAGTGCGACCGATATCGGCTGGCGGCCCTCGGTGGTCAGCGGCGACCTGCGCCTTTCCGATCTCTACGGCGACTGGCTGCAGGCGCTGCCGGTCGGCCTGCGCCCGGCGCGCCTGACCCTGCACCTGGAGCCCGGTGTAGAAGAGGAAGTCGGCAGCGTGCGCGCCGATCTGCGTGCGGTGGGGGCCGCCGACCTGCGCCTGCGCTCCCGCGTGGCCTTGCTGGAGGCGACCCCGCTGGCGCTGCAACTGAGTGATGCGCGGCTGGAAGGGAAGATCCCGCACCTGGAGCTGGCCGGCCTGCGCGGCGACAACAGTCGCATCGACCTGAGCTTCGACGGCCGGATCGATCAGCAATCGGCGAGTATCAATCTGGCCGATGGCGCGCAGTTGCAGGTGGGCACTCTGACGGGTCCTCAGTCGCTCAAGGCCAGCAAGCTTGCCGCAACGCTGGGTAAAGGTGCGCTGAGCCTGGGCTATGCCAGTGACACGCCGGCCACCCTGCAATTGAGCGCCCCGCTGAAGCTGGCCGTAGGCGAGCTGCGCCAGCCCCACGTCAAGCCGCTGTCCTGGAATGCCATGGGCACGCTGGTGGTGAGCCTCGACACCCAGCAGTTCAAGGGCCGCCTGTTGAACAGCGGCGGGCTGAATGCCGAAGTCGAGCTGAACAACTCGGCGAAGCAGGGCGTTGCCCTGGTCGCGCGGCAGCCGGAGTTCTTCCTGCGCACCGGCAACCCGCTGGAGAAATCCCTCGGCGACTGGCCCGGCCTGCTCAGCCTGAACAACGGCAAGGCCAGCTTCGACTTGAACTGGCGCCGGCCGCCGGGCACTGCGCCGCAGAGCCTCGACCTGAACCTGCGTGGCAGCGGGCTGGAGGGTGTCTACGATCGCAGCGAGGTGCATGGCCTCGACCTGCAGGCGAAGTTCGCCCTGAAGGGCTCGCAGATGCAGTTGCAACTGCCGCAGGTAAAAGTCGCCACGCTGAACCCCGGTGTCACCCTCGGCCCACTGTCCCTGCAGGGTAATTACAAGGCCTCGCTGGCGGCGCCGCTGGCGGGCCGGGTCGACTGGCGGCAGGCGGAGCTGGGGCTGTTCAAGGGCCGCGCCTGGCTGCCGGCGGGGGCCGTGGATCTTTCTGCGCTGGGGCAGGGTCTTACCCTGAAGCTGGAGGGGCTGGCCCTGGAGGCGATCCTCGCGGCGTATCCGGCGGAGGGCCTTTCCGGCAACGGCATCATCGATGGCAACCTGCCGCTGGGCCTGCACGAGGGCAAGCTGGTGATCCGCAATGGCGAAGTGGCCGCGCGGCAACCCGGCGTGCTGCAGTTCCGTTCGCCGAAGATCCAGTCGCTGGGCCAGAGCAACCCGGCCATGCAACTGGTGGCCACCGCCATCGACGATTTCCGCTACGACAAGCTCAGCAGCCGCGTGGATTATGATGAATCCGGCAAGCTGCTCCTTGCCCTGAGCCTGAGCGGGAGCAATCCCGAGCTGGAGCAGGGCCGGCCGATCAACCTCAACGTCAATCTGGAGGAGAACGTGCCCAAGCTGCTCACCAGCCTGCAACTGAGCGACCGGGTCAGCGACACCATCCGCAAGCGCGTGCAGGACCGCCTGCGCAACGACCCGGCCGCCGCGCCATGACCGCAAGGAGAACCTGAAATGCGCCTCCGCGCCCTATTCGCCCTACTGCTCCTGGCCGGCCTTGCCCAGGGCTGCACGCCCACCGTGCAGCTGGCAGCGCCCAAGGAGCCGATCAACATCAACCTCAACGTGAAGATCGAGCACGAGATCTATATCAAGGTCGACAAGGCGCTCGACGGCATCATCAACGAGAACAGCGGCCTGTTTTGAGAAGGAGCCTTTGCATGAGATTGCACCGCAAACTGGGCGTCGCGCTGGTCGCCCTCTGCCTGAGCCTGCCGGTCATGGCCATGAGCCTGGAGCAGGCGATGTCCGCGCTGGGCGGCGCCAAGTCCCAGGGGCTGGTCGGCGAGCAGCCCGACGGTTACCTGGGTGTCGTGAAGAACAGCGGCGACGCCGCGGATGTCGCCGCGCAGATCAACGCCGCGCGCCGCGCCGAGTACCAGAAGGTCGCCAGCCAGAGTGGCGCCACCCTCAAGGACGTGGAAGCCCTGGCCGGCAAGAAGGCCATCGAGCGCACGCCTTCGGGACAGTACGTACAGGTCAACGGCCAGTGGGTGCGTAAGTAAGCACGCCAAGGGGATTTCCCTGCTCGCCGCCGCTGCCGGCGGTGAGTCCGGGGTGCTGCGGCGGAAGCAGGTAATTCCCGTCGGGAAATGCTCCGGCGCGAGAAGTTCTGGCCAATCTCCTTCTGTTCGCTATTTCCTCTGGGTCTGGTGAAATTTTCGCCAGATACTCGACCATCCGGTCTCGGGTAAAAATGCGTTGATCCTGGTGGATGTCCCTCCGCGAAAGCGACTTTCGCCAGGAATTTTCGTCAAAACACGTATCGCATTCAGTGAATATCGCTGAGCCCGACTTCCTATACTGCGCGCATCTACGTTCAGAATAAGAAACGTCCGCGCCCCCGGCGCGACGTAGGAGGCAAAGATGCGCGTTCTGGTGCTTGGCAGCGGTGTGATCGGTACCGCCAGTGCTTACTATCTCGCCCGTGCCGGCTTCGAAGTGGTCGTCGTCGACCGCCAGCCCGGCCCGGCTCTTGAAACCAGCTTCGCCAACGCCGGCCAGGTGTCCCCTGGCTACGCCTCGCCCTGGGCTGCCCCAGGCATCCCGCTCAAGGCCATGAAATGGCTGATGCAGACCCACGCGCCCCTGGCCATCAAGCTGACCGGCGACCCCAGCCAGTACACCTGGATGTGGCAGATGCTGCGCAACTGCAATGCCAAGAGCTACGCGGTGAACAAGGAGCGCATGGTGCGCCTGTCCGAGTACAGCCGCGACTGCCTCGACGAACTGCGTGCGGAGACCGGCATCACCTACGAAGGCCGCTCCCTGGGTACCACCCAACTGTTCCGCACCCAGGCCCAACTGGACTCCGCTGCCAAGGACATCGCCGTCCTGGAAAGCACCGGCGTCCCCTATGAAGTGCTGGATCGCGCCGGCATCGCCCGCGTCGAGCCGGCCCTGGCCAAGGTGGCCGACAAGCTGGTCGGCGCCCTGCGCCTGCCCAACGACCAGACCGGCGACTGCCAGATGTTCACCACCAAGCTGGCCGAGATGGCCAAGGCCCTGGGCGTGGAGTTCCGCTTCGGCCAGGACATCCAGCGCCTGGACTTCGCCGGCGACCGCATCAACGGCGTCTGGGTCGATGGCCAACTGGTCACCGCCGACCGCTACGTGCTGGCGCTGGGCAGCTACTCGCCGCAGATGCTCAAGCCGCTGGGCATCGACGCCCCGGTCTACCCGCTCAAGGGTTACTCGCTGACCGTGCCGATCACCAACCCGGACATGGCGCCGACCTCGACCATTCTCGACGAGACCTACAAGGTCGCGATCACCCGCTTCGACCAGCGCATCCGCGTCGGCGGCATGGCGGAAATCGCCGGCTTCGACCTGTCGCTGAACCCGCGTCGCCGCGCCACCCTGGAAATGATCACCACCGATCTCTATCCGGAAGGCGGCGACGTCAGCCAGGCAGAGTTCTGGACTGGCCTGCGCCCGGCCACCCCGGACGGTACCCCGATTGTCGGCGCCACCCGCTACCGCAACCTGTTCCTCAACACCGGCCACGGCACCCTGGGCTGGACCATGGCTTGCGGCTCGGGACGCTACCTCGCCGACCTGATGGCGAAGAAGCGCCCGCAGATCAGCACCGAAGGTCTGGATATCTCCCGCTACGGCTCTGCCTCGGAGGTCCATGATGGCCATCCTGCGCCTGCACACTAACCAGCGGATGAGCCAGGTCGTCGTCCACAACGGCACGGTCTACCTCGCCGGCCAGGTGGCAGACGACCTCTCCGCCGGCGTCGAGCAACAGACCCGCGAAGTCCTTGCCAGCGTCGAGCGCCTGCTCGAAGAAGCCGGTACTGACAAGTCGCGGATTCTCTCGGCAACCATTTACCTTAAAGACGTCGCCGCCGACTTCGCCGGCATGAACGGCGTCTGGGACCAGTGGGTCCCGCAGGGCTGCGCCCCGGCGCGCGCCACCGTCCAGGCGGCGCTGTGCTACCCGGAGATCCTCGTCGAGGTCTCCATCGTCGCCGCACTGCCCTGATCGTTTTGCGTGGCCCGGCCGGAGCGCCGGGTTTTTTTCGTCCGTCGTTTCTGTTCCACCACCATAAGAGAGCCTCGCCATGCGTCCCGCCCGTGCCCTGATCGACCTCGCCGCCCTGCGCCACAACTATCGCCTGGCCCGTGAAGTCACCGGCGCCCGAGCGTTGGCGGTGGTCAAGGCCGACGCCTACGGCCATGGTGCGGTGGTCTGTGCCCGAGCACTGGAAGCCGAGGCCGACGGCTTCGCCGTGGCCTGCATCGAGGAAGCGCTGGAGCTGCGCGAGGCCGGCATCCGCGCACCGATCCTGCTGCTCGAGGGCTTCTTCGAAACCAGCGAACTGGAACTGATCGACGCCCATGACTTCTGGTGCGTGGTGCACTCGGCCTGGCAGCTGGAAGCCATCGAGCGCGCACGCCCGCGCAAGCCGCTGACGGTCTGGCTGAAGATGGACTCGGGCATGCACCGCGTCGGTTTCTTCCCGCAGGACTACGCCGCCGCGCTGGCGCGCCTGAAGGCGCTGCCCCACGTGGCCAAGGTCGTGCTGATGAGCCACTTCTCCCGTGCCGACGAGCTGGACTGCGCGCGCACCGGGGAGCAGGTCGTCGCCTTCCAGGCCGTGCGCGAAGCCGCGGGCCAGGGCCATGAGATCAGCCTGCGCAATTCCCCCGGCATCCTCGGCTGGTCCGAGGTGCCCAGCGACTGGGTGCGCCCCGGCATCATGCTCTACGGCGCCACCCCCTTCGAGCAGGCGCACCCGCTGGCCGACCAGCTGCGCCCGGTGATGACCTTGGAATCGCAGGTCATCAGCATTCGCGAACTGCCGGCCGGCGAGCCGGTGGGCTACGGCGCACGCTTCATCGCCGACCGCCCGGTGCGCGTCGGCGTGGTTGCCATGGGTTATGCCGACGGCTATCCGCGCCACGCGCCGGACGGCACGCCGGTATTCATCGACGGCAAGCCAAGCCGCATTATCGGCCGCGTTTCCATGGACATGCTCACCGTGGACCTGACCGACCTGCCGCAGGCCGGGCTGGGCAGCCGCGTCGAGCTCTGGGGCCCCCACGTCCCCGCCAGCCAGCTCGCCGCCCTGTGCGGCAGCATCCCCTACCAGCTGTTCTGCAACCTCAAGCGGGTCCCGCGGGTCTACTCGGGCGAGTGACGGATACCGCCCGTAAAGTTTGCGCAGGATCGACGGGCGATCTGTTGTAAATACTGAACGGTGTTGCCATGATACGTGGCACTTGGAACCCGCTCGGCTCAAGCCGTTGCGGGTTCTGCCTTTCAGAGCCTGCCTGATCACAAGAATAAGGAGGACCCCACCCTTGGACGTCGGTGCTCGTCTGCAAGCCATCCGTAAAGTCAAAGGTTTGTCCCAGCGCGAACTCGCCAAGCGGGCGGGTGTGACCAACAGCACAATCTCGATGATCGAGAAAAACAGCGTCAGCCCCTCCATCAGCTCGCTGAAGAAAGTGCTGGGTGGTATTCCGATGTCCCTCGTGGAGTTCTTCTCCCTGGACCTGGAACAGAGCAGCAACACTCCGGTGGTCTACAAGGCAGACGAACTCAGCGACCTGTCCAGCGGCTCGATCATCATGAAGCTGATCGGCAAGGACTACCCCAGCCGCGCCATCACCCTGCTCGACGAGACCTACCCGCCGGGCTCCGACACCGGTGACGACATGTACGCCCATGAAGGCGAAGAGACCGGCGTACTGGTCGAAGGCCGCCTGGAACTGACCGTCGGCGACGAGACCTTCGTCCTCGAATGCGGCGACAGCTACTATTTCGACAGCACCAAGCCGCACCGCTTCCGCAATCCGTTCGAAGCCCCGGCGCGGCTGATCAGCGCGACCACACCGGCAAATTTTTGAACAGCCGGTAGGACCGGCCAGATCAGCTGCGACCTAATGCCGCAAACGCCGGCTAGGTGGCGCAATTGTTTCGAGCTTCCCGGCTTTGCCGTTATACTTGCGCCCGCTCGCGCGGCCCGAGACTGTGACTGCACCGCGACCGGGCGTGATAAGCCACGATGAGGGTGAAAGGGTGAACCTGATTAGAAAAATCCTGGCAGCCCAAGCTGCCGTACTGGCCCTGTGGGCAGTGAGCGTTCAGGCCGCGACCAACGATGACGCCATTGCCAAGCGTCTCGAACCTGTCGGCAAAGTCTGCGTCCAGGGCAAGGAATGCGAAGGCGTTGGCGCCGTAGCAGCTGCCGGCGGTGGCGGTGCTCCGCGTTCGGGCGAAGAGATTGTCGGCAAGGTCTGCACCAACTGCCACGGCAGCGGCCTGCTGGGCGCGCCGAAAGTCGGCGATAAGGCTGACTGGGGTAAGCGTGCGAAAGAGCAGGGCGGCCTTGACGGTCTGCTGGCCAAGGCCATCTCGGGTATCAACGCCATGCCGCCCAAGGGCACTTGCGCTGATTGCTCCGACGACGAGCTGAAAGCTGCGATTCACCACATGTCCGGCCTGTAACAGCCGACCTGTGCGAAAAGCCGCCTAAGGGCGGCTTTTTCATGCCCGCGATTTGTCACCTGGTGCGTCGCGGGAGCAACTTTTGCGTAAAGCCGGTCCAAACTCCTGTCGTTGAAACGAACCAGGAGGGATGCCCGGTGCAATCCTGCTCGATCGAAACTGCCGTCGAAGAACTGCTGCAACGCCTGGACGGGCATATCCGCCTCGGCCTGCCGCTCGGGCTGGGCAAGCCCAATCAACTGGCCAACGCGCTGTACCGGCACATCCGCGAGAACCCGCGCCGGCAGCTGACGCTCTACACCGCACTGTCGCTGGGTCGCCCGCAGGCCGGCGGCGAGCTGCAGCGGCGTTTCCTCGAACCCTTCGTCGAGCGCATCTACGGGGACTATCCCGAACTGGACTACCTGCACGACCTGCGCAGCGGCAGCCTGCCCGAGAACATCCGCGTCGAGGAGTTCTACCTGCAGCCTGGCAGCCTGCTGGACAGCGCCCCTGCGCAGCAGAATTACATCAGCTGCAACTACAGCCACGTGGCGCGCGACATCAACGCCAAGGGCGTCAACGCCGTTGCTCAGTTGGTGGCCCGAGACCCGGCGCGGCCGGGCAAGCTCAGCCTGGCCTGCAACCCGGACATCACCCTCGACCTGCTGCCGATGCTGCAGCGCCGCCGCGCGGCGGGGGAAACCATCGTCACCATCGGCGTCGTCCACGACCAACTGCCTTACATGCCTGGCGACGCCGAGGTGGACGAAGACTTCTTCGACCTGCTGGTGGATGCGCCGGGCGACAGCAGCACGCTGTTCTCCACGCCCAACCTGCCGGTGGGCCTGCAGGACCATTGCATCGGTCTGCACGCCAGCGCCCTGGTGCGTGACGGCGGCACCCTGCAGGTCGGCATCGGCTCCATGGGCGACGCCCTCACCTCGGCACTGCTCACCCGCCAGCGCGACAACGACGGGTACCGTGCACTGCTCGACAGCCTCGATTCCACCGCCCGCCACGCTGGACTGATCGAACGCGACGGCGGTCTAACTCCTTTCGAGCAAGGGTTGTATGGCTGTAGCGAGATGTTCGTCCCCGGCCTGCTGGCGTTGGCTGAGGCAGGCGTGTTGAGCCGGCGGGTCGCGGCGCGGCCTGACTCATCGCCCACCGAACCGGGGGTCTGGCTGCACGGCGGTTTCTTCCTCGGCCCGCAGGCTTTTTACCAGCGCCTGCGCGAAATGCCCCGCGAGGAGCTGGCCGGAATCGGCATGACCGGCATCGGCTTCGTCAACAACCTCTACCGCGACGAGGAGTTCAAGCGCTCGCAGCGCCGCGATGCACGCTTCATCAACAGCGCCTTCACCGTCACCCTGCTGGGCGCCGGCGTGGCCGACCAGCTGGAAGACGGCCGGGTGCTCAGCGGCGTTGGCGGGCAGTACAACTTCGTCGCCCAGGCCCATGAACTGGAGGGCGCGCGCTCGATCCTGATGCTGCGCAGCTGGCGCGAATCCGAGGGCGAGCTGAGTTCCAACATCGTCTGGAACTACGGCCACACCACCATCCCCCGGCATCTGCGTGACATGGTGGTGACCGAGTACGGCGTGGCCGACCTGCGCGGCAGGAATGACGCCGAGGTCATCGCCGCGCTGCTGGCCATCGCCGATTCGCGCTTCCAGGACGAGCTGATCGCCCAGGCCCAGGAGGCCGGCAAGCTGCCGAAGGATTTCGAGCTGGACGCGCGTTACCGCCACAACACCCCGGAGCGCCTGCGCGAGGCGACCCGGGGGCTGCGCAAGTTGCTGCCGGAATTCCCGCTGGGCTGCGATTTCACCGATCACGAGCGCGACCTGCTGCGGGCGCTGGGCTGGCTGAAGAGCAAGCTGCGCCTGAGCGAGATTCTCGAACTGGGCAAGGCGACCCTGGATGCGCCGGAGCCGGAGGCTTTCCCCGCGCACCTGGAGCGCATGGGGCTGGCGAAGCCGGAGGGGTTGCGCGAGGAGCTCTATCAGCGCCTCGTCCTGGCCGGCCTCAAGGCCAGCGCTGAGCAGGGGGGGTAGGAGCGAGCTTGCTCGCGAACCGCATGGCACGTTCTATGGCCAGAAGAGCTTCGCGAGCAAGCTCGCTCCTACAGGACATGCCGGATCCCTCGTGCAGGCATGAAAAAGGCGGGCCCTGTCGGTGCCCGCCTTTTTCGTGGAACGCGCTGGATCAGTCCTCGAGGAACTGGACCTGACCGCCCGCCAGGGACTTCACGCGAGCCAGGGATTCCACGCGGTAGCCTTCGCTTTCCAGCAGGGCGCGGCCTTCCTGGAAGGACTTCTCGATGACGATGCCCAGGCCGGCGATGCTGGCGCCCGCCTGCTGGATCAGGTCGATCAGCGCCTTGGCGGCATGGCCGTTGGCGAGGAAGTCGTCCACCACCAGCACGTGGTCGGCGGCGGTCAGGTGCTTGGCGGAGATGGCGATGGTGCTTTCGGTCTGCTTGGTGAAGGAGAAGACCTTGGAGATCAGCAGGTCATTCTTCAGCGTCAGCGACTGGAACTTGCGGGCGAAGATTACCGGGATCCCCAGTTCCAGGCCGGCCATGATCGCCGGAGCGATACCCGATGCCTCGATGGTGACGATCTTGGTGATGCCCTGGTTTTTGAAGCGTTCGGCGAACTCATGGCCAATCAACTTCATCAGCGCCGGGTCGATCTGGTGGTTGAGGAAGGCGTCTACCTTGAGGACCTGTTCGGAAAGAACGATGCCTTCGCTGCGGATTTTGTCTTTGAGAGTGTTCACGGGGGTGCTTCCGAAAGCGACTGTCGCTGATGAAGCGCGTAATTCTACAACGCCATAGCCCCTCTGCGCGACGTTCCGACCAATGCAATTGCTGATCGAGTGGACAGTTTTTCGATGGGTGGAGGCGTGGGGATTGTCTGCCGGGTATCTGTACTGGCGATTGGCCCTATCCCTAACCCTCTCCCTGAAGGGAGAGGGGACTGCTCGGCCTCAAGCAAAACACCGAGCTGACCGGCAACATCGGACAACTCCCTCTCCCTTTAGGGAGAGGGCGGGGGAGAGGGAGCCCCGGCACGAAATCGACAGGTAACGCCCGTCAGGCTCAACGCTTGAGCATCGCCCGGATATCCGCCAGCGCCGAGTTGCCCTTGGCCACCTTGACCTCCTGCGGCGCGTCTTCCTGGCCTTCCCAGACCAGGTCCTCCGGCGGCAGTTCGTCGAGGAAGCGGCTGGGCGAGCAGTCGATGATCTCGCCGTACTGCTTGCGCTTGGCGGCAAAGGTCATCGCCAGGTTCTTCTTCGCCCGGGTGATGCCCACGTAGGCCAGGCGCCGCTCTTCCTCGATGGTGTCGGCCTCGATGCTGGAGCGGTGCGGGAGGATTTCCTCTTCCACGCCGAGAATGAACACGTAGGGGAATTCCAGGCCCTTGGAGGCGTGCAGGGTCATCATCTGCACGCCGTCGGCGCCTTCTTCCTCTTCCTGCTGGCGCTCGAGCATGTCGCGCAGCACCAGCTTGGCGATGGCCTGCTCGATGGTCATGTCGCCTTCTTCGTCGCGCTCCAGGGTGTTCTTCAGCGCTTCGATGAGGAACCAGACGTTGCCCATGCGGAAGTCGGCGATCTTGTCGCTGGAGGCGTTCTGCCGCAGCCAGTTCTCGTAGTCGATGTCCATCACCATGCTGCGCAGCGCACCGATCGGGTCGCTGCCAGCGCACTGCTCGCGGACCTTGTCGATGAAGCGCTTGAAGCGCTGCAGGCGCTCGATGTAGCGGGCGTCCAGGTGTTCGGACAGGCCCAGCTCGCCGGAGGCGTTGAACATCGAGCAGCCGCGCTCGGTGGCGTAGTTGCCGAGCTTCTCCAGGGTGGTGGAGCCGATCTCGCGGCGCGGCACGTTGATCACTCGGAGGAAGGCGTTGTCATCGTCCGGGTTCACCAGCAGGCGGAAGTAGGACATCAGGTCCTTCACTTCCTGGCGTCCGAAGAAGCTGGTGCCGCCTGACAGGTGGTAGGGAATCTGGTGATGCTGAAGTTTCAGCTCGATCAGCTTCGCCTGATAGTTGCCCCGGTAGAGGATGGCGAATTCGCTGTAGGGCCGCTGCGTCTTCAGGTGGATGGTGAGGATTTCCATCGCCACCCGCTCTGCCTCGGACTCCTCGTTGCGGCAACGGATCACCCGGATCGGGTCGCCTTCGCCCATCTCGCTCCACAGCTGCTTCTCGAACACGTGGGGGTTGTTGGCGATGAGGATGTTGGCGCATTTGAGGATGCGGCTGGTGGAGCGGTAGTTCTGCTCCAGCATCACCACCTTCAGCGAAGGGAAGTCTTCCTTGAGCTGCATCAGGTTTTCCGGGCGCGCGCCGCGCCAGGCGTAGATCGACTGGTCGTCGTCGCCCACCACGGTGAAGTGCGCGCGCTGCTGCACCAGCATTTTCACCAGCAGGTACTGGCTGGCGTTGGTGTCCTGGTATTCGTCCACCAGCATGTAGCGCACGCGGTTGCGCCACTTGTCGAGGATCTCCGGGTGCTCCTGGAACAGCTTCACCGGCTGCAGGATAAGGTCGTCGAAGTCCACCGCGTTGTACGCCTTGAGCGTGCGCTGGTAGTGCAGGTAGACCATCGCAGCGGTCTGTTCCTTGGGGTTGCGCGCCTTTTCCAGCGCCTCTTCCGGAAGGATCAGGTCGTTCTTCCAGCTGCCGATCAGGCCCTTGATCTCGTCCAGGCCGTCATCGCCGGAATATTCCTTCTGCATGATGTCGGTCATCAGCGCCTTCACATCGCTCTCGTCGAAGATCGAGAAGCCGGGCTTGTAGCCCAGGGCCGCGTGTTCCTTGCGGATGATGTTCAGGCCCAGGTTGTGGAAGGTGGAGACGGTCAGGCCTTTGCCCTCGCCGGGGCGCAGCAGGGTGCTGACGCGCTCCTTCATCTCGCGGGCGGCCTTGTTGGTGAAGGTCACGGCGACGATGTACTGGGCGCGGATGCCGCACTGCTGGACCAGGTAGGCGATCTTGCGGGTGATCACGCTGGTCTTGCCGGAGCCGGCGCCGGCCAGCACCAGGAGCGGGCCGCCGACGTAGTTCACGGCCTCTTGCTGCCGGGGATTGAGTCGGGACATGAAAGGCGGGGGTCTGTAGTGGAGCGGGCGCGTATTCTAACAGGCCGTGCCGGGCGTCGGGGTGCCGCTCGGAATAGCGGCGATCTGTGACACGATCGTACTTATGTGTTTTGGATAAATCTGTACATGTATTAGGCTTGTGACAGCATTACTTGAAGAAAACTCTTAAGAGTTTCTCTGAAGTTTCGTCTACATCCGTGGGATGTCCGGATGGCGTTGCTTCAAAACCGGGAGAAGTGGGCGCAGGGATGGTGCCTGGAGTTTCTCCCCTTTTTTAGAGATACATGGGGGTCACTTGGCAGCGTCGGTCGAACCAACGCGCCTGCTCCTGCTGGCGGAAGCGCCGCAGTGGGCCCAGCTACTGCGCGGGCATCTGGCCGCGTTGGGGCAGGGCTATTCGCTGATCACGGCCCCGTCGTGGCAGGCCGCCAGCAGCCTGTTCGATGAAGACCAGGTCGGCCTGGTGCTCGCCACGCCCGGCAAATTGCCGTCCGCCCACCAATGCCATCTGCCGCTGGTCCTGCTGCTGGAGCGCGAGCCCGCGCAAGAGCCGGTCGGCGTCGCCGATTATCTTGTGGCCGAATCCCTCAGCGCCGAAGTCCTGCGCCGCACCCTGCGTTACGTGCGTGAACGCACCTCGCTGCAGAACACCCTGCAGAGCCTGGCCGAACAGGACCCGCTGACCGGCATCGCCAACCGCCAGGGCTTCCAGACCCTGCTCGCCGCCCGCTTGAGCGAGAGCGAAGGGCGCGGCCTGGCGCTGGGCCACCTGGACCTGGACAACTTCCGCCACGTCAACGACGCCCTCGGCCACCAGGCCGGCGACCGCCTGATCCTGCAAGTGGTGGCGCGCTTGAAAGCGCACCTGGACAACGGCGACGACATTGCCCGCCTGGGTAGCGACGAGTTCGCCCTGCTGCTGGACACCCGCCGCGACCCGGCGCGGGTCGAGAAGATTGCCGAGCTGATCGTCGAATCCCTGGGCGAACCTTACTGGGTCGAGGGCGAAAGCCTGTTGTTGGGCTGCAGCCTGGGTGTGGCCCATGCCCGCGCCGGCGAAGCCGCCGACCCTTTGTTGTGGCACGCGCACATTGCCATGCAGCAGGCCAAGTCGCGCCAAGGCTGCACCTTCCACGTCTTCGACGAACGCATCAACCGGGGCGCGCGCAGCCTTGCCGACCTGGAAAGCGAACTGCGCCGGGCGCTGCGCCGCGATGAACTGGAACTGCACTACCAGCCGCGCCTGGACCTGCACAGCGGGCAGATCGTCGGCCTCGAAGCGCTGGTGCGCTGGCGCCATCCCGAGCGCGGCCTGCTGACGCCGGGCGACTTCGTCCCGCTGGCCGAGGAAAGCGGGCTGATCGTGCCGCTGGGCTACTGGGTCATCTCCCGCGCCCTGCGCGACATGCAGTGGCTGCGCGGGCGCGGCCTGCCGCCGCTGCACATGGCGGTGAACCTGTCGTTCCGCCAGTTCCAGGACAGCCAGTTGCTGCCGACCCTGGAGCGCCTGATCCGCGAGCGCGGCGTCGACGCCCAGTGGCTGGAATTCGAACTCACCGAAACCGCCGTGATGCGCCGCAGCGACCAGGTCCAGCAGACCATGCAGGCCCTGGGCCGGCTGGGCGTGCGTTTCTCGCTGGACGATTTCGGCACCGGCTTCTCGTCTTTCGTGCACCTGAGCAGCCTGCCCATCACCCTGCTGAAGATCGACAAGAGCTTCGTCGGCGACATGCACGAGCGCCCGGAAAACCTGCAACTGGTGAAGGCCATGATCAACCTGGCGCACAACCTGAACCTGGAAGTGGTCGCCGAGGGCGTCGAAACCATCGCCCAGCAGGACGAGTTGCGCCAGTTCGGTTGCGACCAGGTGCAGGGCTACTGGATCAGCCGCCCGCTGCCGCTGGCCGAGCTGGCGCGCTTCCTGGTGTTCGGCGCCAACCGCGCGCTGCGCATGCAGGACTCGGTCAGCTAACGGCCAGCGCCACGCCGGCCGTACGCGGGCGCAGCAGGCGGGAGGTCTTCGCCTCGAAAGCCAGTGTCAGCCCGATGGCCGCGCAGGCCAGCCCGGAGGCCAATCCCCACCAGACACCACTCGGCCCCCAGTCCAGCGCGAAGGCCAGCAGCAGCGCCATCGGCACGCCCACCAGCCAGTAGCCCGCCAGCCCGACGAGGAAGGTGGTGCGCGCGTCTTTCAGACCACGGATCGCGCCCATGGCGATGCACTGGGTGCCGTCGAACAGCTCGAACCACGCGGCGATGGCCAGCAGGCTGACGGCCAGCTTCACCACTTCGCGGTTGGCCGGGTCGTTGTGGTCGATGAACAGGCCGATGACCAGCTCCGGCGCGAGCCAGAACAGCGCGGCGAAAGCGAACATGCAGCTGGCGCCGAAGCCGATGCCCAGCCGCCCGGCGCGGCGCGCCTCGACCAGCCGGCCGGCGCCGTAGTGCTGGCCGATACGGAAGGTCACCGCGTAGGAAATCCCCATCGGCACCATGAAGGCCACGTATACCGACTGGATGGCGATCTGGTGCGCCGCCAGCGCGGTGCTGCCGATCACGCCCATGCACAGGGTCGCCACGGTGAACATCCCCGACTCCACCGCATAGGTGCCGCCGATGGAAATGCCCAGGCGCAGGGATTCGCCGATCACCTTGAAGTCAGGTTTCGACAGCCCGGCCAGCAGCGGGTAAGGCGCATAGGCGCGGTGCCAGCGCAGGTACAGCGCGAAGATCACCGGCAGCGCATTCATCACCACCGCGGTGACCATGCCGATCCCCGCCAGCCCCAGGCGCGGTAGGCCGAACCGGCCTTCGATGAAGGCATAGTTGAGGGCGAAGTTGGCCAGCGCGCCGATCAGGCTGATGGCCATGACCGGACCCGGCCGCTCGATGGCGCTGGTGAAGCCGCGCAGCACCATGAAAGCCATGTAGCCGGGCAGGGCGAAGACGATGCTGTGCAGAAAACTCATGGTGCCCGCGACCGTTTCCGGCGCCTGGCCGAAGGCGATCAGGATTGGCCCGAGGTTCCACAGCAGCAGGCCCGCCAGCAGCGCCAGGGCGCCGCCGATCCACAGGCCGGCCTGGGTCGCTTCCACCACGCCGCGTGTATCCTTTGCGCCATGCCGGATCGCCACCAGGTTGCCGGTGGCCGCTACCACACCGACGCAGAAGGTCGACACCAGCGCATAGGTCGACGCGCCCAGCCCGCCAGCGGCCAGCGCCTCGCGGCCGAGCTTGCCCATCATCACGGTGTCGGTGAACACCATGGCGACGTAGGCCAGCTGCGCCGCGATCAGCGGGCCGGCGAGGCGAAGGATGGCGGCAAGTTCGTAACGGTACAGGCGTTTCATGAGTCAGGCTCAGCAAGCGGCAGGCGCCGCATCGATAGGGAGTCGCCCATTCTCCGGCCACCGTGGAGGCGGGCACAAAAGGAAAAATGCGATGCCATCCATGAGTCATACTCATGAGTAAAGCCCTTTGGAGCCCGCCATGAACCGCCAGTTGCCGCCCCTTTATGCCCTGCGCGCCTTCGAGGCGGCCGCCCGGCATGCGTCCTTCACCCGCGCCGCCGAGGAACTGGCGATCACCCAGAGCGCGGTGAGCCGGCACATCAAGACCCTGGAGGAGCACTTCGCCTGCCGCCTGTTCCAGCGGCGGGGCCGTCAGCTGGAGTTGACCGAAACCGCGCGGATGCTGCTGCCCGGCCTACGCGATGGCTTCGATGCCCTGGAGCGCGCGTGCGCCAGCCTGCGCGCCGAGGAGGGCGTGCTGCGTCTGAAGGCGCCCTCGACCCTGACCATGCGCTGGCTGCTGGCGCGGCTGAGCAAGTTCCGCATGCAGCACAGCGATATCGAGGTGCAGCTGACCAGCGCCTGGATGGACGTGGACCGCGTGGACTTTGTCCACGAGCCCTTCGACTGCGCGGTACTGCTGAGCTCCGGGCACTTCCCGCCGGATTGGGAAGCCACCCTGCTGTTCCCCGAATGGCTGATTCCGGTCGGCGCGCCCGCGCTGTTGGCGGACGGTCCCTGGGACGCCGAGCGGCTGGTCGACGCCGAGCTGCTGCACCCTACGCCCGACCGCCGTGACTGGCGGCGGTGGCTGCAACGCATGGGGCTCGGGGAAAAGGTCTCGCTCAAGGGTGGGCAGGTGTTCGACACACTGGAGCTGGGCATCGTCGCCGCGACCCGCGGCTACGGGGTTTCCATCGGCGACCTGGTGATGGTCGCCGAGGACGCCAACCAGGGCCGGCTGGCGCTGCCCTGGCCCTGCGCGGTGGCCAGCGGCGAGAGTTACTACCTGGTCTGGCCCCGTTCGCGCCGGCATCAGGAGCGGCTGCGTCGGCTGCGCGACTTCCTGCAGGCGGAGATGCAGGCCATGCAACTACCGCAGGTGGAATACCTCGATTGAAGTGTCCTAATGAATAATCTGTCAGCCTCTGCCTTCAGTCGGAATGCCATGAACTCCATCGACCGCCTGATCCAGCTCGCCGGCCTGCGTGGCAGCCTCGACCTGCGCTGCCAACTCCAGGGCGACTGGGCGCTAGACCATGAACAGGCGCCGGGTGGCGTGGCGCAGTACCACATCCTGTTGTCGGGGCGTTGCCAGGCGGAAATGCCTGACGGCCAAGTCCTTCAGCTGAAAGCCGGCGACGTCCTGGTCTTCCCCCGCGGAGGCGCGCACCTGTTGCGCAGCCAGGGGCCGAAGGTCATCCCGGTGCCCCCGCAGGTCAGCCAGGACGGCCTGCTGCCGGTGCATCGCATCGGCGGCGAAGGTGAGGCGCTGGATATCCTATGCGGTAGCTTCCACTATCAGCGTGACTCGCTGCTGATCGGCGCACTGCCGGCGTTCCTTAACATCTCCAGCCAGGCGCCGGCCCTGAGCGAGCAACTGGCCGCACTGGTCGGCCTCCTGCGTGCCGAGGCAGATGGCAATCAGGCTGGCGCGCGCTTCCTGGTCGATGCGCTGTCCTCGGCGTTGTTCACCCTGATCCTGCGCGTCTACCTGCAGGAGCACGCGCCCAGCAGCGGCACCCTGGCGCTGCTCACCGACAAGCGCCTGAGCCGCGCCTGGCAAGCGATGCTCGACGACCCCGCCCACGAGTGGACCATCGAGATGTTGGCCGAGCGCGCCAGCATGTCCCGCGCCACCTTCATGCGCCTGTTCACTCAGGTGGCCGGGCTGTCGCCCTGGGCGCTGCTGACGAAAGTGCGCATGGAGCTGGCCTACCGCCTGTTGAGCAGCTCGCAGCTGAGCCTCACCGACATTGCCGCCCAGGTCGGCTACCAGTCCCAGGCGTCCTTCACCAAGAAGTTCAAGGAAACGTACGGCGACGCCCCCGGTCGCCTGCGTCGCGCGGTGAACTAGACCAGCCGTCGTCGCCAGCAAAGCCACGTGGCGCGTATGGATATGTCCTGCCGCCTTCGCGACGCTTTACGTCGCTGCCGTCGCAGAGCTGAAACAGCGCTTTGCTAGGGTCATTGCTGGACTAGTCCAGTGAAGGCCCGTCATGGGCCTTCCCCATACCCACAAGACCACTCGGGGGAATTCCATGAAGCCCATGCGCACCTTGCTTGCCGGCCTGATCCTGGCCGGCCTCGCCAGCACCTCTTTCGCCGCGACCGAGCTGAAACACTGGCCGGCGCCGGCCGCCAAGCAGCTCGATGCCCTGATCGCCGCCAACGCGAACAAGGGCGCCTTCGCGGTCTTCGACATGGACAACACCAGCTACCGCTACGACCTCGAGGAATCGCTGCTGCCCTTCCTCGAAATGAAAGGCGTGCTGACTCGCGAGAAGCTCGACCCCTCGCTCAAGCTGATCCCCTTCAAGGACGTCAACGGCCACAAGGAAAGCCTCAACAGCTACTACTACCGCCTCTGCGAAGTCGACGACCTGGTCTGCTACCCCTGGGTCGCCCAGGTGTTCTCCGGCTTCACCCTCAAGGAGCTCAAGGGCTACGTCGACGAGCTGATGGCCTACGGCAAGCCGGTGCCCAGCACCTACTACGAAGGCGACGTGGTCAAGACCATCGAGATCAACCCGCCCAAGGTCTTCACCGGCCAGACCGAGCTGTACAACAAGCTGATGGAGAACGGCATCGAGGTCTACGTGATGACCGCCGCCCACGAGGAACTGGTGCGCATGGTCGCCAGCGATCCCAAGTACGGCTACAACGTGAAGCCCGAGAACGTCATCGGCGTCACCACCCTGCTCAAGGACCGCCAGAGTGGTGCGCTGACCACCGCGCGCAAGCAGATCAGCGAAGGCAAGTACGATCCCAAGGCCAACCAGGACCTGGAGATCACCCCCTACCTGTGGACCCCGGCGACCTGGATGGCCGGCAAGCAGGCGGCGATCCTCACCTACATCGACCAGTGGAAGAAGCCCATCCTGGTCGGCGGCGACACCCCCAGCAGCGATGGCTACATGCTGTTCAACGGCACCGCCGAGAATGGCGTGCACCTGTGGATCAACCGCAAGGCCAAGTACATGGACCAGCTCAATGGCATGATCAAGAAGAATGCCGAAGCCCAGGCCAAGCTCGGCCAGCCGGTCACCGCCGACAAGAACTGGGTGATCGTCACGCCCGAAGAGATCCAGTAGGCGCGTAGCGCTTGCGTAGGAGCGCGGGCGCTCTGGTAGGGCGCTTAACGCGCCAGCGTTATCCGCCGTGGTGCTATCGGCGCATAACCCGTTTCGGGTTATGCGCCCTACGGCCCTGCGCCATCCTGCGGACTGACTCCGGATTCACACTGTAGGAGCGCCGTTGCCCGGACTGGAGCCCCCGCCCCAAGCCAAATCCGGGTGAATGACTCAAGTATTCTCCCGCCCCGCCGATAGCCTGTGCAGACCGGCGAGCCACGCCGGCACTCCCCTCGAACCGAAGCAGGCCGCTCCTCGAACCACGGGCGACGGCCCGCCGTTGCGTGCAGAACCAGAAAAATGAACCAGCCCCGATCCCGCATCGCCCTCCAGTTGGCGATGGCCCTGGCCGTGCTCCTGATCCTGTTGATCAGCGGCAGCACGCTGTTTGCCTTGCGCTCGCTAGACAGCGCTACCCTGACCACCCGCGAAGAACACCTCGCCAGCGAAGCGCGCCTGCTGGCGGACCAGCTGGAAACCTTCCACGGCACCCTGCGCGAGAGCACCCAGCGCCTCGCCGGCCTGTTCGAGAAGCGCTTCGCCGCTGGCCTGAAAGCGCACACCGATGTACGCGTGCCGGTCGCCGCGCTGCAAGCTCCGGCGCTGTACCTGGGCGACACCCGCCTGAACGGCGACTTCACCCTGGTCGACGAATTCCGCCAGCTCACCGCCGGCGTCGCCACCGTGTTCGTGCGCGATGGCGAGGACTTCGTGCGCATCACCACCTCGCTGATGAAGCAGGACGGCAGCCGCGCCATGGGCACCGTGCTCGACCACAACAGCCCGGCCTACCCGCTGCTGATGCGCGGCGAGAGCTATGTCGGTCGCGCGTTGCTGTTCGAGCGCTTCTACATGACCCAGTACACCCCGGTGCGCGATGGCAGCGGGCGGGTGATCGCCGTGCTGTTTGTCGGCTTTGATTACACCGACGCGCAGAAGCGCCAGTTCGACAACCTCGGCCGCTTCCGCCTCGGTCAGGGCGGCTCGCTGGCGCTGCTGGATGAACAACACCACTGGCTGGTTCCGCCAGCTGGCGCGCGCAACCCCGAGCGCGCCGCCGACGGCCTCGCCGGCCTGCTGGAAAGCCCCGGCCGTGGCCGATTCTGGAGCGACGGCCAGAACGACTTCTACAGCGTGGCGCAGCCCTTCGCCGGTGGCCCATGGACCGTTTTGGCGAGCATGCCGAAGGACGAAATCCGCGCGGTGACCTGGCGCGTAGGTGGTCAACTGGCCATGGGTAGCCTGATTGCCATGCTGCTGGCGGTGATCGCCACCACCTGGCTGCTGCAGCGCCGCCTGCGCCCGCTGGGCGACCTGGTGCGCCAGGCCCATGCGCTGGGCGCCGGCGACCTGGGCGCGCGCCTGTCGGTTGCCAGCCATGACGAGATCGGCGACCTGGCGCGCAGCTTCAACCAGATGGGCGAAGCGCTCTCCCGAATGGTCTCGCGGGTACGCGGCGCGGCGGAGGAAGTGGGGCATTGCTCGCGTTCGCTGTCGGGCCTGTCCAGCGGCGCGTATGCCGGCATGGAGCAGCAGTCCGGCGAGATCAACAGCATGGCCGGCGCGGTGGAAGAGTTCAGCGCCACCTCGATGGACATCGCCGACAACATGCGCAGCACCGAGCGCATGGCCAGCGAGAACACCAAGCAAACGCGCATCGGCTTGCAGTCCATGGACGACGCCTCCGCCGCGTTGGCGCAGATCGCCGGCGCGCTAGAGCAGACCGTTGAGCGGGTGAACCGCCTGGGCGCGCGTTCCCAGGAGATCGGCAGCATCGTAGGGGTGATCACTTCGATTGCCGAGCAGACCAACCTGCTGGCGCTCAACGCCGCCATCGAGGCCGCTCGCGCCGGCGAGCAGGGCCGCGGCTTTGCCGTGGTCGCCGATGAAGTGCGCAGCCTGGCGGCGCGCACCCAGGCCGCCACCACGGAAATCTCGCAGATGATCGGCGCCATCCAGCAGGACACCGGTAGCGCCACCGAGACCATCGAGCAGGGCAGCCAGCTGATGCAGCACGGGCTGGCATTGAACGAGAAGGTCGCCGCGGCACTGGCGGAAATCTCCCAGCAGAGCAGCGCGGCCGGCGAGCAGTTCGCCGCCATCACCACCGCGACCCAGGAGCAGAGCCGCACCGCGACCCTGCTCAGCAGCAACCTGCAGGGCATCGCCCAGGCCAACAGCGAGCAGCGTCAGGTGGTGGCCGATCTGGCGCAGACCGTGCGCGAGCTGGACAGCCTGGCCGCCGGCCTGCGCGACGAGGTCGGGCGCTTCCGCTGAAGCGCCGGGCGGGTCAGTCCTTGAGCTGGCCCAGCCCGTACTCCAGGCTCGCGGCGGACAGCTCGCCCATCTGGCTGTGCTTCAGCCGCCCCTGGGCGTCGTAGAACAGCGTGGTGGGCATGCCGTAGGAGCCGGTGGCCTGGCCGAGACGGTTGCCGCTGTCGAGCAGCACCGCCGCTTCGCTCAGGCCCTGGTCGCGCAGGAAGCGCTGCACGGCTTCGGCGTTCTCGCCCTGGTTGACCAGCAGGAAGCGCACATCGCTGCGCTGCTGCTGGGCGGCCTCCAGCACCGGCATCTCGCGTCGACACGGCGGGCACCAGGTCGCCCAGAGGTTCACCACCATGGGCCGGCCATCCAGCGCGCGCAGGTCCACGGCGGCACCGCGCAGGTCCATCACCGTGAGTTCGGGAATCTGCTGGCTGCGGTCCAGCGCCGAGGTCACGGCCTTGCCGCCACCCCACAGGCACACACCGACCACGGCCGCGACGGCCAGCGGGCGGCGCAGCTCTGCCCGCTTCCAGGCCAGCAGCGCGCCGATCAGAGCGGCGGCGATCACTCCCGGCAGGGCGAGAAAGCCGCCATCGCGGATATCCACGATGCTCAGCGGCGTCGCCGCGTACTGCTCGAAATAGCGCGCGACGAAGGTCAGCCGCGCCACCAGCAGGCCACTGATGAGCATGGCGAACAGCGCGCCTTCGGGGTTGGCGCCGCGCTTGCGCCCGGCCAGCCAGCCGGCCAGCAGGGCGCCGAAGAAGCCGAGGTAGAGCAGCACGTGGGGCAGGGGAAGGGCCAGCGGGCCGAGGGTGAGACTGGTCAAAGCGGATGCCTGGCAAAAGAAAACCAAGGTACAGCAGGGCGCTGCCGCGCGGCAGCGCCGGGCTGTGGATAAATGTTTCGCCTCAGGCCGGCAGCGGCTCAGCCTGCTGCTCGCGCAGTTCTGTGGTCAGCCGCCGGGCGCAGGCGCCGACCTTGCGCACGGCATCCTCGATCACCGCCAGGTCGCGGTTGGAGTAGTTCATGCGGATGCAGTTACGGTACTTGCCCGAGGCGGAAAAGATGTTGCCCGCCGCCACCTGCACGTTGTCGCGGCGCAGCTCCTGGTTCAGTCGCACACTGTCGAACAACGGGTCGAACTCGACCCAGAGCATGAAGCCGCCGCGAGGTCGGGTGACCCGCGCACCTTCGGGGAAGTAGCGGCCGACCCATTCGGTCATCAGGTCGCGATGGCGCTGGTACTGCGCGCGCATGCGACGGATGTGCGGCTCGTAGTGGCCGCCGCCGATGAACTCGGCCAGGGCCATCTGCGGTTGCGGCGCGCAGGTGCCGCTGGCGATGTACTTGAAGTGGAGGATGCGGTCCAGGTAGCGCCCCGGCACCACCCAGCCGGTGCGCAGGCCGGGCGCCACGGTCTTGGAGAAGGAGCTGGCCAGCAACACACGGTCGTCGGTGTCGAAGGACTTGATGCTGCGCGGGCGCGGGAAGGCGTAGGCCAGTTCGCCGTAGACGTCGTCTTCGAGGATTGGCACGTCGTAGCGCGCCGCCAGCGTGAGCAGGGCGCGCTTGCGGGCGTCGGGCATGATGTAGCCCAGTGGGTTGTTGCAGTTGGGGGTGAGCAGGATGAGCTTCACCGGCCACTGCTCCATGGCCAGCTCCAGCGCTTCCAGGCTGATACCGTTGGTGGGATCGGTGGGGATTTCCAGCGCTTTGAGGCCGTAAGCTTTTAGCGCCTGCATGGCGCCGTGGAAGCTCGGTGAGTCGATGGCGATGATGTCACCCGGCTCGCAGATGGCGCGCAGGGTGATCGCCAGCGCCTCCTGGCAGCCGGTGGTGATGACGATCTCGCTGGGCGGCACCTGGCAGCCGGAATCCAGCATCAGCCGGGCTATCTGTTCGCGCAGCGGCAGCGAACCCTGGATGCCTTCGTAACCGAGGCTCTGCAGGTCGGTGCGGCGCGCGGCGTGGACCATCGCCCGCTGCAGCGGCTTGAGCGACAGGCTGGCGATATCCGGCGTGCCGCGCCCGAGCTGGACGAAATCGCCGCCCGGCGCGCGGCGGACCTGTTCCAGCACCTGGTCCCACTGCGACACATCCACCGGCCGCTGCGCCGGGCGGGTCATCGCCGGCATCGGCGGCAGCTCGCGGCGTTCGGGCACGAAGTAGCCGGATTTTGGCCTGGGCTCCACCAGCCCGGAATCCTCCAGTACGCGGTAAGCCTGCTGCACGGTGCTGATGCTGACGCCGTGCTCCTCGCTCAGCGCACGTACCGAAGGCAGGCGGTCACCGGGACGATACAGGCCCTGCTCGATGCGTTCGCCGAGTGTGGCGGCCAGCTGCGCGTAGCGTTTCATGACAGATCTCCGGTGCCGGAATCTCTCGGCGGAATGCAGTACAGATTAGGAAAAAATACGCCATTCAGAAGGATTTCGCTCGAGTCTGTATGGAAAAAACTTTACCGAGTTGAATCTGTAATGATTTCCGCCGATTCAACACGCTAGTCACACGTCTGGAATACCCGACTGGAGGAGCGACGACATGAGCGGCCTGAGTGATGTGCGGCTGACCCTTTATCAACAGGAACTACTGGATATCCCCGGCGCGCGCATCGATCTGCGTGTTCCCGGTGAAAACCGCTGGCAGCAGTTCTGGCGTCGAGTGCGCACTCGCAAGCAATTACTGGAGTTGAGCGACGAGCAACTGCGCGACATCGGCATCAGTCGCGAGCAGGCGAAACTGGAAGCGATGCGGCCGTTCTGGCGCTGCTGATAAAACGGCTCAACAGGGAATGCTTAATGAGCGAGACGCGCGCTACCGCGTTTGAGCGGGTCGCCGCCGAACTCGGCTACGACTTCAGCGGTGAAATGAAGCTCGGCGGTAACTACGTGCCCTTCCTCATTGAGGGGAACGAGGTGCACCTCAGTGGGCAGATTCCTCGAGTGGGCGATGAGATCGTCGTACGCGGCCGGGCGGGCAGCGAGGTCTCGTTGGTCGAGGCCCAGCTCGCCGCGAAGGTCTGCGTGATGCGGGCGCTGGCGTTGCTGCAGCAGGCGCTGGGCGACCTCGACCGTGTGCGCAAGGTGCTGCAGCTCAATGTGTTCGTGCAGTGCGCCGAGCACTTCACTCAGCTTAGCGAGGTGGCCGATGGCGCTTCGGCGGTGCTGTATGAGGTGCTGGGTGCGGCCGGCGTGCACACGCGCACTTCGGTCGGCGTCTACCAGTTGCCGAAGGGCGCGACGGTCGAGCTGAACCTCCTGGCGGTTGCGCTCGATCGCCCCCGCTAATGCCCCGCGCGGTATTGCAGCGCTTCGGCCAGATGCGGGCGGGCGATATTGTCGACCTGCTGCAGGTCGGCGAGGGTGCGGGCGACCTTGAGAATCCGGTGCAGGGCCCGCAGTGACAGGTTCAGGCGCTCGCCGGCCTTCTCCAGCCAGGCCTGGTCTTCCGGGCTCAATGCACAATATTGGTGCATCTTCTTCAACGTCAGAAAGGCGTTGGCGCAACCCTGGCGGGTGAGCTGGCGGTGGCGGGCGGCGGCGACCTGGACGGCGAGTTCGGCGCTGCTGGTACTCGGCCCACTGGGGGCGAGGCTGGTGCTTTCCCGGCTGACGGTGAGGTGCAGGTCTATGCGGTCCAGCAGCGGCCCGGAGAGCTTGGCGCGATAGCGCTGGACCTGTTCCTGCGAGCAGCGGCAACGGCCGCTCGGGTCGCCAAGATAGCCGCAGGGGCAGGGGTTCATCGCCGCCACCAGTTGGAAACGCGCCGGGAAACGTACGCGGCCGTTGGCCCGGGCGATGACGATTTCGCCACCTTCCAGCGGCTCGCGCAGCACCTCCAATACCTTGCGATCGAACTCCGGCAGCTCATCGAGGAACAGGACCCCTTCATGGGCCAGGGTGATTTCCCCCGGCTGCGGGCGACTGCCGCCACCGACCAGAGCGGGTGCGGAAGCGGTGTGGTGGGGCTGGCGGAATGGGCGTTGCGGCCAGTGGGTCAGCGGCCCGCGCCCAGCGACGGAATGGATCGCTGCCACCTGCAGCGCCTCGTCCTCATCCAGTGGTGGCATCAGGCCGGGCAGGCGGCTGGCGAGCAGAGTCTTGCCGGTGCCGGGTGGTCCGCTGAGCAACAGGTTGTGCGCGCCGGCGGCGGCGACCAGCAGCGCACGCTTGGCGGCGGCCTGCCCCTGGACTTCCGACAGGTCGGGATAGGGCGGCGTTACCCGCATCAGACCATTGGCTTCATAGGGGCGCAGGCGCTCCTGGCCGCTGAAGTGCGCGGCCAGCTCGAGCAGGTGGCCGACGGCATAGACGGTCAGGCCGCTGGCGAGGCTGGCTTCCTCAGCGTTCTCCCTGGGCACCACCAGGGCGCGCCCGGCGGCGCGGGCCGCCAGTGCTGCGGGCAGTACACCGGGGACCGGTCGCAGCGTACCGGAGAGCGCCAGTTCACCCAGGCATTCCAGCTCATCCAGCCCGGCGGCATCGGCCAACTGGCCGCTGGCGGCGAGAATGCCCAGGGCGATGGCCAGGTCGAAGCGTCCGCCGTCTTTCGGCAAGTCAGCCGGGGCGAGGTTAAGGGTGATGCGTCGGTTGGGGAAATCGAAGCCCGAGTTGAGCAGGGCGCTGCGTACGCGGTCCTTGCTCTCCTTTACGGCGCCCTCGGGCAAGCCGACGAGGGTCAGCGACGGCAAGCCGTTGGCGAGATGCGACTCGACTGTGACGCCGGGCGCTTCCACGCCGACCTGGGCGCGGCTATGGACGATGGCGAGGGACATGGATCACTCCTGGATTCCATGCCGCCCGCCAGGCGGGGATCAGTCTTCGGCGGCGGGGGCTGGTGCGGCGGGCGGTGAGAACTTGGCTTCCATCTCCGCGACCTTGGCTTCCAGTGCTTCGAGGCGAGCGCGGGTGCGCGCGAGGACGACCATCTGGCTGTCGAACTCGTCGCGGCTGACCAGGTCGAGTTTGCTGAAGGCACTCTGCATCAGAACCTTGAACTGGGCTTCCAGCTCGGCCTTCGGCAGGGGCGATTCGCCACCGAACAGGCGTCCGGCTTGTTGGCTGATGGCATCGAGGAAGGCTTTGGGCGGCAGCATGGTTCATGGGTTCCGGATTGAATCAGAGCGCAGTCTAACACGCAGCCGGTACCGGCTGCGGCGCGCGGGGTTGCACGCTTTTTGAGCAGTGTGCCCGCTTGGCGTGCGCGCTTTCGGTGCGCCAGAGCGGCGCTGGCGAATCGCCAGAAAGCACCATTTCAGGCCAAGTGCCTGATGCAGCGGGCGTTTTCATGAACTGGCAAGCTTCATGCTTTGGGGCAGATATGGCGTGCACCGATGCAGTTCCGGTGCGGCAGGCGAGGCGGTGGATTGCTTCGATCAAGGCAGTCGGAGTGCTGAGGTAGGGCGGCCGGCGCATTACAAAAGCCAGACACTGCGCTTAGACTTGTCTCCGGGTTCGTTCTTCCTGGGGCGGGTCCACCAAAACACGGGAGAGAGTTACATGAAGCTAGTCACAGCCATCATCAAGCCGTTCAAGCTGGACGACGTTCGTGAGTCGCTGTCCGAGATCGGCGTGCAGGGCATCACTGTGACCGAAGTCAAAGGCTTCGGCCGGCAGAAGGGTCACACCGAGCTGTACCGTGGCGCGGAATACGTTGTCGATTTCCTGCCGAAGGTGAAGATCGACGTCGCCATCGCCGATGACCAGCTGGATCGTGTTATCGAAGCCATCACCAAGGCCGCCAACACCGGGAAGATCGGTGACGGCAAGATCTTTGTCGTAAATCTGGAACAGGCCATTCGTATCCGTACCGGCGAAACCGGCACCGACGCGATCTAAGCCAAGCCCACACCGAACCCCACGCCCCAGGAGAAACAACAATGACTCTGCGCAAATACGCAGGGCTAGGCGCCCTATTGCCCCTCGCAATGCCCGGTCTGGCCTTGGCCGACGAGGCCGCGGCCCCCGTCCTGAACAGCGGTGACACCGCCTGGATGCTGATTTCCAGCGCCCTGGTGCTGCTGATGACCATCCCCGGCCTGGCCCTGTTCTACGGCGGCATGGTGCGCGCCAAGAACGTCCTGTCGATCATGATGCAATGCTTCGCGATCACCGCGCTGATCAGCATCCTCTGGGTCGTCTACGGCTACAGCCTGGCCTTCGATACCGTTGGCATGGAAAAGGGCGTGGTCAACTTCGCTTCCTTCGTCGGCGGACTGGACAAGGCCTTCCTCAGCGGCCTGACCACCAGCGGCCTGACTTCCGCCGCCGCGCTGTTCCCTGAGAGCGTCTTCGTGATGTTCCAGATGACCTTCGCGATCATCACTCCGGCCCTGATTGTCGGCGCCTTCGCCGAGCGCATGAAGTTCTCGGCCATGCTGATCTTCACCGCGCTGTGGTTCACCCTGGTCTACGCACCGATCGCCCACATGGTCTGGAGCGGTGACGGCGGCCTGTTGTGGGACTGGGGCGTGCTGGACTTCGCTGGCGGCACCGTGGTGCACATCAACGCCGGTATCGCCGGCCTGGTGGCGTGCATCGTGCTCGGCAAGCGCAAAGGCTACCCGACCGCGGCCATGGCCCCGCACAACCTGGGCTACACCCTGATCGGCGCTGCGCTGCTGTGGGTGGGCTGGTTCGGCTTCAACGCCGGTTCCGCCGCCGCTGCCAACGGCACCGCCGGCATGGCCATGCTGGTCACCCAGATCGCTACCGCCGCCGCTGCCCTGGGCTGGATGTTCGCCGAGTGGATCACCCACGGTAAGCCAAGCGCCCTGGGCATCGCTTCCGGCGTGGTTGCCGGCCTGGTCGCCATCACCCCGGCCGCCGGTACCTGCGGCCCGATGGGCGCCATCGTCATCGGCCTGGCGGCCGGCGTGATCTGCTTCTTCGCCGCCACCAGCCTCAAGCGTGCCGTCGGCTATGACGACTCCCTGGACGCCTTCGGCGTGCATGCGGTCGGCGGCATCGTCGGCGCCCTGCTCACCGGCGTGTTCGCAGCTCCGGCTCTGGGCGGCTTCGGCACCGTGACCGACATCGGCGCGCAGCTGTTCACCCAGTTCAAGGGCGTGGCCTTCACCATCGTCTACACCGGTATCGTCAGCTTCGTGATCCTCAAGGTTCTGGACCTGGTCATGGGCCTGCGCGTCACCGAGGAAGAGGAAACCGTGGGTCTGGACCTCTCCCTGCACAACGAGCGCGGCTACAACCTGTAAGGGTTCGCGCAAGTTCGACGAAGGGCGCCCTCAGGCGCCCTTTGTTTTTTTTGGCAGCACGCTAGAATGCGCGCGCATCACCGTTAGCGACGGAAGGATTGCCCGCCATGTGGCAGCAGAAGACCATCACCCTGCGCCCTCGCCCGCGAGGATTCCACCTGGTCACCGACGAGATCCTGGCCGCGCTGCCGGAGTTGTCGAAGTGCCGGGTCGGCCTGCTGCACCTGCTGTTGCAGCACACCTCCGCTTCGCTGACGGTCAATGAGAATGCCGATCCCTCGGTGCGCCGCGATTTCGAGCGATTCTTCAATCGCCTGGTGCCCCAGGGCGAGAGCGGCTATGAACATGACTACGAAGGTCCGGATGACCTTCCGGCGCATTTCAAGTCGAGCCTGCTGGGCTGCCAGCTGACGCTGCCGATACAGGAGGGAGACTTGGCAATGGGCACTTGGCAAGGTATCTATCTGGGCGAGCACCGCGACCACGGCGGGCCGCGAAAGATCGTGGCGACCTGGCAGGGCGAGCTTGTATGAATTTTTTCCGGCTGCGTTCGTCAAAGCGCGCAGCTGGGCTATAACTAACGTGCTTTGCAGCACCACAGAGGTTGAACAATGAGCGACGAAGAACTGGAACAGGACGAGCTGGACGGCGCTGACGAGGACGATGGCGAGGAACTCGCCGCAGCGGACGACAGCGACGCCGAAGCAGACAGCGGCGATGGGGATGAAGCCCCTTCTCCCAAGGGCGGTGGCAAGAAAGCCAAGGCCGCTGCGGAAGA
Organism: Pseudomonas sp. NPDC086581; assembly: GCF_044746165.1. Classification (NCBI taxonomy): domain Bacteria; kingdom Pseudomonadati; phylum Pseudomonadota; class Gammaproteobacteria; order Pseudomonadales; family Pseudomonadaceae; genus Pseudomonas; species Pseudomonas sp. NPDC086581. The sequence continues at coordinate 80,450 of NZ_JBIVBR010000010.1, forward strand.
AGAGGAACTGCCCTCGGTCGAAGCCAAGCAGAAGGATCGTGATGCGCTTGCCCGCGCGATGGAGGAATTCCTCACTCGCGGCGGCAAGGTGCAGGAGATCGAGCCGAACGTCGTGGCCGACCCGCCCAAGAAGCCGGATAGCAAATACGGCAGCCGCCCTATCTGATATCTGACGCTTTATAAAAAAGGCCCCGCCGCTCCCTCGGAGCGGCGGGGCTTTTTCATGTCCGTTGGTAAGGGTCTTGTGGGAGCGAGCAGATCGTAGGGCGCATAACGCGCCAGCGTTATCCGCCGCGACGCAATCGGCGGATAACCCGTTCCGGGTTATGCACCTTACGGTCGTGGGTAGAGGGTGGATGCCTGAGCGTCAGTGTTGCCCGCGGAGCAGGAGCATTAGAGCTTCGCTAGAACCCCCGGCAACTCGGCAAGGTTATGGATGATCGCGCTGGGCGCCTCTTCGCCATCCCACGCCTTGTGCGCCGGGTTGAACCAGATCGCCTTCATGCCCGCACGCCGCGCGCCGGCGATGTCATCGCTGGGGTGGTCGCCGATATGCACGGCGTGTTCCGCCGCCACGCCGCCACGCTTGAGCGCTTCCTGGAAGGGATGCGGGTCGGGTTTGCCGACGCCCAGCTCTTCCGCGCACAGGGCGAATTGGAAGTAATCGGCCAGGCCCAGGCGGCGCACGTCGGCATTGCCGTTGGTGAGAACGCCGAGGATGAAACGGTTGGCCAATTGCTCCAGGGTCGGGTGCACCTCGGGGAACAGCGCCACCTGGTGCCGCGCCTGGAGGAAGGTCTGAAACCCGGCCTCAGCCAGATCGCTGGCTTCGGCTTGTGGATAACCCGCGTCGAGCAGGGCGTGGAACAGGATGCGCCGGCGCAGCTCGCTCAGGCGATGCCGGAGCATCGGGTCCTGCTCCATCAGCCGCGAGCGGATCGCCCACAGGTGTTCGATGGGCACCGGGCCCAGCTGCGCGGCATTCACCGCCAGCCAGTCGCGCAGGGTGGCTTCTGCGCTGTTCATCACCGGGGCAACGTCCCACAGCGTGTCGTCGAGGTCGAAGGTGACCAGGCGGATACTCATTCTTCTGCTCCGGGTTTACGGCGTGCCCGAGGGTGCGCCTGGTCGTAGACCGTGGCGAGGTGCTGGAAGTCCAGGTGGGTATAGATCTGCGTGGTGGCGATGTCGGCGTGGCCGAGCAGTTCCTGCACCGCGCGCAGGTCCTGAGACGACTCCAGCATATGGCTGGCGAAGGAGTGCCGCAGCATGTGCGGATGCAGGTGCTGACCCAGCTCGCGCACCCCGGCTTCGCGCACGCGCAGCTGGATCGCGCGGGGCGTCAGGCGCTTGCCGCTGCGGCCGATGAACACGGCGTTGTCCTGCGGCGAGGCGAGGGCCCGCAGCGGCAGCCAGTTCTCGATGGCCTGCCGCGCGGCGCGGCCGACCGGCAGCTCGCGCACCTTGTTGCCCTTGCCGTGCACGCGCACCAGACCGTCCTTGAGGTCCAGCCATTCCAGGTCGAGGCCGACCAGTTCGGAGAGGCGCAGGCCCGAGGAATAGAACAGCTCCAGCAGCGCCTGGTCGCGGCGAGCGAGGAAGTCGTCCTCGACGCCGCCATCGAGCAGTTGCGCGGTGCGGTCGGTATCCAGTGTGCGTGGCAGCTTGCGTGCGCCCTTGGGCGCGGCGAGTCCGTCGGCGGGGTTGTGCCGGCAGCGGCCTTCGCGGATAAGGTACTGGTACAGCCCGCGTGTGGCCGACAGCAGGCGCGCCAGGCTGCGACTGGCAAGGCCCTGCTGGTGCAGGCGGGCGATGAACATTCGCAGGTCACGAACCTGCAGCGCGGGCCATTCGTTCAGCGAGGACTTTTCGCAGAGGGCAGCAAGGCGCAACAGGTCGCGGCGATAGCCGTCGAGGGTATGAACGGACACCTGGCGTTCGCTGCGCAGGTGTTCCAGGTAGGCATCCAGATCGGCTTCGAGCGACAAGCGATCAGCTCCCAGCGGTGACGGCCCAGCGGGGTCAGCGTACCGAGCGCAGTGGCGTGGAGAAGCGCGGCAGGGTCCGTGCGAGGACTTCGGCGACGTAGCCCAGGAACAGCGTGCCCAACGAGCTCTTGTAGTGCTGCGGGTCGGGGCTGCCGATCGCCAGCACGCCGTGCAGGCCCTGGAAAGTCAGCGGCACCACGGCGGCGGAGCCGACCTGCTCGCGTTCGCTTTCGCAGAACAGGAAGGCCAGTTCGTGGGGACGCAGCACGCCGCAGACGGTCTTGCCGCCTGACAGCAGGCCGCCAATGGCCTGGTGCGCCTCGGCGCTGCTCACCGAGCGGCCCACCGGCAGGTTGTTGTCGCTGAACAGGATCAGGCTGACGTAGGGCACGAGGAATTCATGGCGCAGGCTGTCTTCCACTGTGCTGACGATTTCCTCCAGGCTGGTGGCATCGAGCAGGTCGAGTACCAGGCGGCGGGTCTTGTCGAACAGGCGGTCGTTGTCGCGGGCCACGTCCATCAGCTGCGACAGCCGATGGCGCATCTCGATGTTGCGCTCGCGCAGCAGGCGGACCTGGCGCTCCACCAGCGACACGGCGTCGCCCGGCTGGTGCGGAATGCGCATCTCCGGGATCAGCTCGTCATGATCGACGAAGAATTCAGGGTGCCGGCGAAGATAGTCGGCGACCTGTTCGGCTTCGAGCGTAACGGTGGGGTCCTGCGGAGTATCGGTCATAAGCGTCCCGGTTATAGACGTACCTGGCCTTCGAACACCCGCACGGCGGGCCCGGTCATCATAACGGGCTGACCCGGTCCTGCCCACTCGATGGACAACCGCCCGCCGGGAAGGTCGATTTGTACCGGCGATTGCAGCCAGCCCTGGCGGATTCCGGCGACGGCGGCGGCGCAGGCGCCGGTGCCGCAGGCCAGTGTCTCGCCGGCGCCGCGCTCCCACACGCGCAGGCGCGCCTGGTGCGGATTGACGATCTGCAGGAAGCCGATGTTGGCCTTCTGCGGGAAGCTTTCGTGAATTTCCAGCTTCGGTCCCAGGGTGCGCACCGGAGCGTTGTCCACATCATCCACGCGCAGCACGCCGTGCGGGTTGCCCATGGAGATGGCAGCCAGCTGGTACTGCTGGCCGTCTACTTCGACGGGGTAGCTCAGTGCTTCGGCCCCGGCCTGGAACGGCACCTGCTCGGGTTGCAGGCGCGGCGGACCCATATCGACGATAACCTGACCATCGTTGGCCATGGTCAGCTCGATCATGCCGCCCTTGGTTTCCACGCGGATGGTCTTTTTCGCGGTCAGGCGCTTGTCGACCACGAAACGGGCGAAGCAGCGCGCGCCGTTGCCGCACTGTTCGACCTCGGTGCCGTCGCAGTTGAAGATCCGGTAGCGGAAGTCGGCGTCCGGCGTGCTCGGCGGCTCGACGATCAGTAGTTGATCGAAGCCGACCCCGAAGTTGCGGTCGCCCCACTGTTTGACGTGGCGTGGTTGCACATGGGCGTGCTGGCTGACCAGGTCGAGGACCATGAAGTCATTGCCCAGCCCATGCATCTTGGTAAAGCGCAGAAGCATCGTCGTCTCGGCCTCAGTCCGGCAGCAGGCTTTCGCCGGCGAACAGCTCGTGTCGTGTTCCGTGGCGACGCATCCAGTGCGCGGCCGAGCTATCCACCAGCACCTCGGCGGCGCGGCCCCGGGTGTTGTCGTTGGAATTCATGACGAAACCATAGGCGCCGGCCGAATGCACGGCCAGCAGGTCACCATCTTCGCGGACGGGGGTGCGGAGTCGGGCGAGGAAATCGCCGTTACCGCCTTGCGGCATGCCGCAGCACCCGGTGATTGGCTGCGTCGGCGCGTCTGCCGCGAAAAGTTGCCCGTCGCGGACGTCGAAGGCGTCCATGGGAACGCCCTCAGAGACCGTAGCGGTCCTTGCTGTGCTCGCTCTTGGCCTTCTGGTCGTCCGGCAGGTACAGCGGGCCTTTCTGGCCACAGCCGGCCAGCGCGGCGGTGAAGACGGCGAGCGCGACGAAGGGAAGCAGCAGTCGCTTCATGGCGGAATCCTTGTAGAAAAGCGTCAATTGCCCCGGAGTATACCGACCCCCCGCCGGCTTGCCTATTCAAGCGGACTCCCGCCCGGCGGGGCTTGCGGCTCGCGCCGAAAGGGCCGGTGGCCCTATGATGGCGGGCAAAAAATGGAATGCCTGATGGACTATCGCGATCCCCTGCCTAGTTCGGTGTCGGTGGCCTACCTGCAGGGCCTCGTGGAGCACCTGCAGCGCCAGGGCGTGGCCCCGGCGCAGCTGCTGGCGACGGTGCACCTGGAGCCCTCGATCCTCGCCCAGCGCGACCAGCGCATCGCCGCCAGCGCCTACCTGGAGCTGGTGGGTGCCGGCGTGCGCCTGAGCGGTGACGACAATCTCGGCCTGCATTTGGGCGAGGCGGTGCGCCCCGGCTATTACGGCGTGCTCGGTTATCTGATCATGAGCTCTGCGACCCTCTCCGATGCCCTGCATCGCCAGGCACGCTATGCCTCGCTGGTGGGCAACCTGGGGCGCGTCGAGCTGGCCGACGAGCCGCCGCGGGCGGGCTGCGAAGCGCTGGTGAAGCACAGTTGGGAGCCGCTGCTGCCACAACAGCAACGACAGATGAGCGAGGAGACGCTGGCTGGTTGGGTCAGCTTCGGCCATTGGGTCAGCGGCGTGGACGAGTCGCCGTTCGAAGTGCGCTTCAGCCACAGCGCCCCGACGGATGTCAGCGAGCACCAGCGCATCTTCCGCTGCCCGGTGCTGTTCGATCAGCCGGACAACGCCCTGGTCTTCCCCAGGCGCCTGCTTTCGCTACCGCTCGGCCAGGCCGACGCCCAGGTGCAGCGCACCCTGGATGCTTACGCCGAACGCCTGCTGGTGGAAATCAACAAGGGCGACACCGTGCTCGACCGCGCGCGCCTGGAGCTGGCGCGCCAGTTGCCGGAGCAGGGCGCCGATCTGGAACGCCTGTCGCAGACCTTGGCGCTGAGCCCGCGCACCCTGCAACGGCGGCTGCGCGAGACCGGCCTGTCGTTCAGCCAGCTGGTGGACGAAACCCGCCAGCAACTGGTGCTGCACTACCTGCGCGACCCGGCGCTGGACGCTGCCGATATTGCCTACCTGCTCGGCTTCAGCGAGGCCGGCTCGCTCGCCCGCGCATTCCGGCGCTGGACGGGGCAGAGTCTGGGCGAATACCGGCGTAAACTGGTGCCTTTGACTGATCCCGAGGACGATGCATGAGCACTTTGAGCGAAGCCCGCTTCCACGACTTGGTGGACGCCATACAGGTAACGGTGGAGGACGCCTTCGACGACAGCGACCTGGACCTGGACCTGGAGAACTCCAGCGGCGTGCTGACCGTGCGCTTCGAGAACGGCACCCAGCTGATCCTCAGCCGCCAGCCGGCGCTGCGCCAGCTGTGGGTGGCGGCGCGCTCCGGCGGCTTCCATTTCGACTACGACGAATCCGGCTCGCTGTGGATCTGCGACAGCACCCGCGAACCGCTGGGCGCGCTGCTCAACCGCGCAACCCTGGAGCAGGCAGGCGAGGATGTCGACTTCCCCGGCATCTGAGCCGCAGGCGAGCGTCGCCTCGCCCTGCTGCCGGCGCTGCTGCCTGGACGATGCGGACATCTGCGTCGGCTGCGGGCGCACGCTGGGCGAGATCCTGGAGTGGAACGAGGCCGACTGCGAGCGGCGCCTGGCGATCCTGGCGGACTGCGAAAAGCGCCGAAACAACCACTCACCGAAGTGGTGACCGGTCGGTGTTGATTATTTTCTGTGCTGTGTTAGTGTCCGGAAAAACCCCGCCTTAGGGCGGGGTTTTTCATTTTTCGAATTTCACTATACGTTCGGTTTCCGAGCGTCTTTACTGCCAGAATACCCAGGGCCCCGAGCGCGTGAGCGTCCGGGGCTCTCCTGTAAGGAGACTGCCAACCATCATGACCACGACACCGATCACCGTTACTCGACTCGACCTGCAACGTCTGGAGCGCATGCTCGACAGCCTGGATGAGTACGGCCCCGCGGCCGAGGCGCTGGAGGCCGAGCTGGCCCGTGCCACCGTGGTCGGCCACGACGAGATACCGCCGGGTGTGGTCACGATGAACTCCACGGTGCGTTGCCGCGAGGAAGGCAGCGGCAAGGAGTACCACCTGACCCTGGCCTACCCGACCGACATGAAGGGTGAGGGCAAGGTCTCGATCCTCGCCCCGGTGGGCACGGCGCTGCTCGGCCTGACCACCGGGCAGACCATCGACTGGCCGGCGCCCAGCGGCAAGACGCTGAAACTGACTCTGCTGGAAGTGGAATACCAGCCGGAAGCGGCCGGCGACTTCGATCGCTGAGTTCCCCTTCGGGAATCTCTCTCCCCGGGTGCCCGGTCGAGCCCTTCAGGCTTCGGTCAGCGCCCGGTTCAGCGCCTGCTCCAGGCTCTGCTTGTAGCGCAGGAAATGCACCGTCTGCAGTTCTCCACCCTCACGCATGGCCGACAGGTCCAGGTCGGTGATGTAGCAGGGGTAGCGCTCCTGACCGCGACGCCGATCGAGGATGTGCCGGGCCACGGCCTGGAACAGCTCGCTGCCGAACTCCAGTTCTGAGAATTCGCGGTGGTTGCAGAACAGCGTGGTCCGCGCGCGCTGGCCTTCGCCCGGTTCGACGATCGCCTGCACGTTATAGAATGGCAAGGCTTCCAGGGGCTGCGGCGCGTTGCGCCGTTCGATGCGTTGCGCGCGCTGGTGGCCGTTGGTCACCACTTCATAAAAAAGGATGTCCGCCCCGACCGGGCCCTGGATCTCCAGTAGCGAGATAACGGCGTTGCGGCGGTACTGCACTGATTGCAGGAAACGCTGCAGCGGCAGCAGCAGGCCTTCCTCGGTGTCGTATTCCTGGCGGCGCCGCCAGAGGGCGTTGCGCTCGTCGAGGATGGTGATTTCCGCGCTGCCTTCGTCCAGGCGGTAGAACACCTGCACGGTGTTGGCTCGGCCCAGCGGCAGGATCATGGCGAGGTCGTCGCCCTCCAGCGCGTGCCGGTCCAGTTGCAGGAAGCCGCTGTCGTCCTGGGTGTCGCCCAGGTGCTCGACCAGTGCCGGCAACCCGTCGATCACCCGATGGCTGACGCTGCCCGGCACCAGGTGCAGCAGGTGGAAGTGCTGCCGCACCTGCAGCAGGTAACGCCCGCCCTTGCCGCTGGCAAGCTGCGCGTGGGCGTCACGGAACAGGTCTTCCACGCGCTGGGCGATGGCCGTGGCGCGGTTGCGGCAGAAGCAGCGGACCATCAGGCGCGGCGGCGGCGCGTCGGAGGGCACGTTGTTGAGGAATTCACGCAGGCAGTCGAGCAGCGCGTGGGGCCCGGAGTAACGGCTGACCAGCAGTTCGTTCCAGCTGTTCAGGGTGATCTGCTCCAGGGTCAGCACCAGGTTGTCGCGCACCCCGGAATAGCCCAGCGAGTCGGTGCGCTCGGTGGTCATGTGCACGTTCATCTGGCTGTGCTGGCGCAGAGGATCGACGCCGACGTTCACCAGCAGCAACACCTGCGAAGGCACCGTGCTGCGCAGCAGGGCGCTTTCCGGCACTTCGTTGAGCGGCAGTGGTACGGCCTGCTGCAGGCAACCCAGCAGGTTCTGCAGCTCGAACTCGGTCAGGTCGCTGCTGCCCGGTTGCAGGGACAGCCGCGTGCTGGCGTCGATCACCCCATTGCGATGGCTCCAGGTGAGCAGCTCCATGAGGTCGCGTGCGCGGCGCAGCGGGGCGAAGTCGGCCATTTCCTGCAGCGACAGGTTGCCGCCGAACAGCGCCCAGTACGGTGGCTTGCCCGCCTCGCCGCCGGGCAGCTGGGCGAGGGTGAGGATGTCTTCGGCCATGTCCGGGGCGATGCCCGGGTTGATGAATTCGACCTTGCCGGCCTTGCGCTCGAAGGCGGCGTACAGGCGCCGGCCGAGGATGCCCATGTCCCGCGGGTTGATGCCGCTGGCGGCGTGCTGCAGGCGGGCGAACTGCGAGAGGAAGCGGTAACTGTGGGTCAGTTCGTTGACCAGCGCGCGGCGCTCCAGCAGCACCTGGCGGACCTTCCACTGACTGCGGCTGTCGAGCTGGGCGAAGGCGCGGCTGTCCCACTTCCAGGGCGCCGAGACGCGCTCCATCACCTTGCGCTGCCAGCTCTTGTGACCCTGGCGCGGCGGGCGGCTGAGCTTCTTGCCGACCTTCAGGTAGAGGCAGCGGCGGATAAGCTCCAGGCGCTCGGTTTCGCCGCGCTCCTTGAGGTATTCCTCCAGGCGGCGGTAGAGCATGACGTAGGGGTCCAGCTCCTCCACATCCAGGCGCCCGGCGTAGATCGCCTGTTTGTAGCGCAGGCTCAGGCAGGACACCTGCGGGTGTTCGCTGGCGTAGACCTCGGTGAGCAGCAACTTGAGCACCGATTTGTAGGGCGACTCGATGCCTTTGAACAGCTGCCACATGCCGGCACCGATGAACTCGCCCGGCGGGATGCGCGCCAGGTGGCCGAGGTCGAGGACGTCGTCGGCACGGATGAAGCGCTTGTTCAGCAGCGTCTGGCAGTACTCGGCGTAGCGGTTCTCTTCATAGACCGGCACCAGCCACCACAGGGGCGTGCGGCCGCCGAGCCAGATGGCGGTGCGGTAGAACTCGTCCAGCAGCAGGTAGTGCTGGCTGGTGCCGCAGTCGTCGGAGGTCAGTCGGGCCTCGCGGGCGCCCTGGGTGTAGTGCTGCGGGTCGACGAGGAAGCAGTGCACCTCGGCGCCCTGGGTCGCGGCCCATTGCTCGAGCAGTTCGCACTTGCGGCGCAGCTCCGTCAGTTCCCGCTCGGTGAGGTCGGAGGCGTGGCAGACCCAAAGGTCCAGGTCGCTCTGCTCGGCCTGGGCGACAGTGCCCAGGCTGCCCATCAGGAACAGCCCGTGGATCGGCAACGACGGGTTGCCGCGGCGGGTCTTGTAGCTGAAGGAACGGGTGAGGCGCTGGGCTTCGGCAAGGATGTCGTCGTCCGGGACAAAGTTGGACAGCCCGGCGGGCGTGCCGGCCGAGACGTAGCCGGGCAGCAGCGGATGGTTCACGTCCAGCAGCAGCGGCAGCAGCTTCAGGACAAGCTGCTGTCGCGTGGAAAGCGCTTCGCTGGCCCGATGCAGCCGCGCGGCGTTGACCTTGAGGAAGCGCTGACGCAGCTGCGTCAGCACCTTTCGGTCGATGCCGTCGTCGATGTCCGGGCGGATCTCGGGGGTGAGCGTCATGGCGTACTGCTGTCTGGCCAGCGGCGCCGCATCAGGGAATGCGGCGCTCGGAAGTGTGCCAGTTTATCGCCCGCTCGCGGGGGAACTTGAGGTCAGCTGCGCAGGATGCCGAGCAGGACCTGGGCGTGCTCGGCGGCGTCGAGCCCCAGACCGGTGAGATAGCCGCCGTCCTGCTTGTCGATCAGGCCCTTGGCGTGAAGCCGGCCGGCAGCCGCCACGGCTTCGGCGGAAGCATCGTGGTGGACTTTCAATCCCGCCTGGCTGTTCTCCAGGTCAAAGAGCGCCAGCAGGTCCAGTTCCTCAACCATTTCTTTCGTGAAAGCCATTCGCCTAACTCCCGATGGTCAATGAGGCTTCAGTGTAGTCTCAAGTCCGACCGGTTCGGCAAGCGCTGTTATGTCGCTGACTTATTCGGCAACTGTGCCGTCGGGCAGGGTCGGCAGCGCGCGCAGGGCCTGCTCGTACCACTCGCCGTTGAACGGGCGGTCTTCGGCGAGCATCGCCTCGATCTCGTGGGCGAGCACCAGGGCCATCAGGTGCAGGGCGTCCTCGCGTTCGTAGCCGACCAGGGTCAGCTTGTTGAACACTGCGCGGGCCGCCGCCGGGCTCTCGCTTTCGATCTGGTTCTCGATGGCCTGGATCAGGGTGTCTTCGGCGAAGGTTTCTTCGCTGTCGTCATGCTCGCTCATCACGGGATGCTCCGCTGGACTTGTGAAGCGCCGGGAAGTTGGCCAACCTGCGGGGCAACTTCAGGTGCGTAAAAGGATCGTCGGGCGACATGATCACCTATTACACCCTCGTCGGCGACCGGCTGGTGCGCCACAACGGCAACGAGTGCCACGGCATGCCCAAGGACACGCTGTGGATCGACCTGTTCCGGCCCACGGCGGAGGAGGAGCAGCTGCTGGAGTCGATCATCGAGGTGGATGTACCGACCCAGGAGGAGATGGCCGAGATCGAGGACTCCTCTCGCTTCTACGAGAGCAATGGCGCGTTGTATATGACCACCACGGTGGTCGGCGGCATCCGCGAGCACAAACCAAGCAGCTCGGAAGTCACCTGCGTGCTGACCCCTCACTGGCTGGTGACGGTGCGCTACGCCGACCTGCTGGCCTTCCGTACCTTCGAGTCGCGGACCCAGCGAGGCGGCTGCGAGGGGCGCAGCGACCAGCTATTCGTGACCCTGATGGACAGCGTGGTGGACCGTATCGCCGACGTGCTGGAGAACGTGCAGAAGCAGCTCGACAGCCTCGGCACCAGCATCTTCCGCGAGGGCCCAGCCAGCGAGAAGGCCGACCTGCAGGAAGTGGTCAAGCAGTTGGGGCGGGGTAACTCGCTGCTGTCCAAGCTCAACGAGAGCCTTTTGAGCATCAGCCGGCCGCTGTCCTACTTCCGCCAGGGCAGCAACGGCTGGATCAGCGACGAGGTGAAGCTGGGCATGAAGTCCGTGGAGCGCGACGTACGCTCGCTCAGCGAGTACCAGACGAAGATGGCCGGGGAAATTACCTTCCTGCTGGACGCCACCCTGGGCCTGATCAACATCGAGCAGAACAGCATCATCAAGGTGTTCTCCATCGCTGCCGTGCTGTTCCTGCCGCCGACCCTGGTGGGCACGGTGTACGGCATGAACTTCGCGCACATGCCGGAACTGCAGTGGTTGGCCGGCTACCCGATGGCACTGGTGGCGATGGTGATCTCGGCGATCATTCCCTACTACTGGTTCAAGTACAAAGGCTGGCTCTAGACGGGGTTGATGCGGGTCAAGAAAGGCTAGCGGCACGGGTAGCACAGTGGAGGGCCGTCCCCACGTCTCACAGGAGGAGACCATGCCGCAACCCGAAGCGAACAAACCCGCCATCGCCGCACTGCCCGAAGCCACCACCGAGGGCGGCGCGCAGATCCAGGCGCAGAGCCGCGGCCCGGTCGCGCTGACCGTTGCCATGGCCCCGCGCGGCAGCAACGAGGACTCCGGCTCCGCCCAGTTGCCCGCCAGCTATCCCTACCGCAAGCGCCTGCAGCGCAGGGAATACGAGAAGGCCAAGGCCGAACTGCAGATCGAGCTGCTGAAGGTGCAGAACTGGGTGAAAGAGACCGGCCAGCGCATCGTCCTGCTCTTCGAGGGCCGCGACGCCGCCGGCAAGGGCGGCACCATCAAGCGCTTCACCGAGCACCTCAACCCGCGCGGTGCCCGCGTGGTGGCGCTGGAGAAACCCAGCGACGCCGAGCGCGGCCAGTGGTACTTCCAGCGCTACATCCAGCACTTGCCCACGGCTGGTGAAATCGTCTTCTTCGACCGCTCCTGGTACAACCGCGCTGGGGTCGAGCGGGTGATGGGCTTCTGCTCGCCGCGCCAGTACCTGGAGTTCATGCAGCAGACGCCGGAGCTGGAGCGCATGCTGGTGCGCAATGGCATCCACCTGTTCAAGTTCTGGTTCTCGGTGAGCCGCGAGGAGCAGCTGCGCCGCTTCGTCTCGCGCCGCGACGACCCGCTCAAGCATTGGAAGCTGTCGCCCATCGACATCCAGTCGCTGGACCGCTGGGACGACTACACCCAGGCCAAGGAAGCGATGTTCTTCCACACCGACACCGCCGATGCGCCCTGGGTGGTGGTCAAGTCCGACGACAAGAAGCGCGCGCGGCTCAACTGCCTGCGGCACTTCCTGCACAGCCTGGATTACCCGGACAAGAACCCGAAGATCGCCCGCGCGCCGGATGCGCTGCTGACGGGGCGCGCCGCGCTGATGGACCGCGACGAGCTGGAGCGCCCGGCGCAAGCAATGGGGGCGGTGCAGGTGCCGGAAGCAGAGCCCATCCCGGCCTGAGGCACTACTGCTGGCTGATCAGCATGAGCTGGCCGGAGACGGCGCGGGCGTTGCGATCGACGATGATCGGCGCCCAGGGCCGACCCGATGCGCTGACCAGCGCGTTGCTCTTGCTGTTCATGTCCAGCAGCGCCTTGCTCAGGTACTCCCAGCGGGTGCGCAGCTTCTTGGTCGCATCGTTGTCGGGCAATTGGCTGATGCGTTGGGATAGCAGCGGCACCAATACGCTCTCGTCCTGGCCGAGGTATTCCTGCGGCTGCTCGCGGGCCAGCTCCAAGCCGCTCATGTAAGTACGGCCCAGGTACTGGGTGGCGAGGTATTCCACGCGCACGGGCAACTCCCACAGCGGGATCTGGCTGGCGTCGGCGCTGGCGGGGATGTAACGCTCGATCTGGTTGAGCAGGTCGCGCAGGGAGCGGCTCAGGTCCTGGTTGTAGCGCCAGGGCAGGTCTTCTTCCTTGGGGCCGTAGGAAACGCCGTTGCGAATCTGGGTAACGAAGGCATCGTGCGCCTTCTTCAGCGCGTCATCGGCCTTGGGAAAGCCCTTGATGGCGTTGTCCAGCGTAGCCAGGTCCTTTTCCAACTGGGCGGCATGGGTTTCCTGGAAGCCTTCGCCGCGCAGCAGCAACAGGCTGTTGATCGAGCGGCAGGTGTACACCTGCAGGGTCTGCAACTGCAGTTCCTCGCTGGGGAGATTGGCCTGGGCGGCGAGGGCGAAGAGTCCGAAACAGCACAGCATGAACCCACGAACGACATCGAGATTCCGGAGCATGGCGGAGGCGTCCTTATTGTTATTGTGAGCCGCGCGATTCGCCGGATATGTGTCTTTTTGGCGCCAGAAACGCAGCTATCTCTAGGCTAGTCGCGAACGAGGTCCCTGCAACCGACCGAAAGAGTGATTTGTGCAGGCGATGTCCTGTACGGATGACGCTCTGCGCGGGTGACGCTCTGTACGAGTGAAAGTGCCGGCGGAAGGTCGGGAAGGAGGACTGCCCTGGGGAGAGAGCCGGGCCTTCCGCCGGGCTTGAGTGGCCGGCTGGCTTCAGAAGCGCCAGTAGGCGGAAAGCGTGGTCTGATCGAGGTCGATGTCGCCGACGTCCAGGTATTCCTGTTCCAGGCGCACGCCCAGGCCGCCGAGCACGTCCATTTCGCCGCCGAAGCCGTAGAGCGCGTCCACGTCGTCGGACTTGCCGGCGACATCGTCATCGGCATGCCAGGCGTGCACGCCTGCAATTCCGTACAGGCGGATGCGCTGGCCGATGGGGAAGCCCAGGTGCACATTGGCCTGCAGCGATTCGCCGTCGAAGTGCTTCTTGCCGTCGCTCATGTCGCCGAAGTCGACCACCGCGCCTTCCAGGGACAGATAGTTGTTCAGGCGGTAGCCGGCGTACAGCTTGTAGCTGTCGTCCTGGTCGTCGAAGGAGCGGTCGTCGATCTCGAGGCGGGTGACGCCGCCACCGACGTAGAGACCGCTGTCGTCGGCCATGGCCAAGGTCGGAGCGGTCAGGGCGAGGGCGCAGAGGAGTTTCGAAAGGCGCATAGGATTCCCTTGCGGCCGGCATCGAGCACCGGCCGCCTTGCGGTGTTGCGGAGGGTTTGGGTTGCCGCCCTGGCGCGGACTTTTCGGCGTCGGCACGGCGGCGGGGGGCATTAGAACGGAGCGGTAGCGTGCGCGACCATCGAAGCCTGTCGAGACTCGCCTGGCTTTTGTTCTAGAGGCAGCGGGGCAGGATCAGGCGTGGGCAGCCAGGCGTAGGCGTTCGCGATCCAGTATCTCGATGCCACCGTAGCTCAGGCGCACGATGCCCTGGGCTTCCAACTCCTTGAGGATCTGGTTGGTGGTCTGCCGCGATAGCGACAGCATGGCTGCGAGCTGCTCCTGCGGCAGGTGCAGCTCGCGCTTGGCGGTGGCCGACTCGCCGTAGCCCTCGGCGATCATCAGCAGGCGCCGGGCCAGACGCGGCGCGGCCGGCAGCAGCGAAAGCTCCTCCAGCACGGCGAAGGTGATGCGCAGCTTATGGGTCATCAAGAGGGCGAAGTCGCGCCAGTATTCCGGGTGCTGCGCCAGCAGCGCCTGCAGCGGCGCCAGAGGTACCTGCAGGAGTACGGTGGCGCCCTCGGCGTAGGCGTCGTGGGTGCGCGGCTGGCCGTCGAACAGGCAGATTTCGCCGAACCAGTTGGGCGCTTCCACCAGCGCCAGCAGCGCTTCCTTGCCGGTCTCGCCGACCACGCTGACGCGCATTGCGCCCTCCACTACGCAATACAGGCCGCACGGCGCATCGCCACGGGCGAACAGGCGCTGGCCGGCGGGCAGGCGGCGCACCACGGCGGCATTGCACAGCGCCTGGCGCAGGCCCTCGGGGAGGGTCTGGAACCAGCGGCCATCTTGCAGGCAGGCGAGGTAGGGCTTGGCGTCGGTCATGGGCAATGTCGGCTAGCTGACAGAGTGGCAAGGCACAGATCGCCATCATGCCAGTACCTTGCGGGAGAACAACAATGAAAACTCTGGTCGATCACCTTGCCCAATATGCCGCCTACCACCGTGACCGGCGGAACATCGTCAGCCATTTCATCGGGATTCCGATGATCGTGCTGGCTATCGCTACCCTGCTGTCGCGTCCCGGCTTTGAGCTGGCCGGTCTGCTGGTCTCGCCCGCCACGCTGCTGGCGCTGGCCTCGGTGGTCTTCTACCTGCGCTTGGACCTGCGCTTCGGCTTGCTGATGACCGTGCTGCTGGCGCTGTCGCTATGGCTGGGCGCCGGCTTTGCCGCCGGGAGCACCACCTACTGGCTCACCTGGGGCATCGGCCTGTTCGTGGTGGGCTGGATCATCCAGTTCGTTGGCCACTGGTACGAAGGACGCAAGCCGGCGTTCGTCGATGACCTTACCGGGCTGATCGTCGGCCCGCTGTTCGTCGCTGCCGAAGCGGCCTTCCTGCTCGGCCTGCGCGATGAAGTGCGCCGCGCCGTGGAAGAGCGCGCCGGCCCCACCTGTATCCGCGAGAAGAACGCGGCTGCCTGATTCGCTTCAGTCCGTACCGCTGAGCTGACGCAGGATTCGTGCGCTGTCGGGGTCGGCCGGGAAGAAGGTTTCCAGGGCCAGCTCCGACAGCGTCACGTCCACAGGTGTGCCGAACACCGTGATGGTGCCGATCAAGCTGCACACGCCCAGCTCCGTCTGCAGTTGCACCGGGATCAGCACCATGTCGCCGCTGGCCGCTTCGTCGTATGGCGGCGCCGGGTAGGCCGCCACCTCATCGCGCAGCGCCGCTAGCGCGGGGTCGCCGCTGGCCTCGAAGTCGCGCTGCAGGCGCTCCACCACATGCGCCTTCCACGGCCCGAGATTGAGAATGCGCGGCGCCAGGCCCTTGGGGTGCAGGCTCATGCGCAGCACGTTGATCGGCGGCTGCAGCAGCTCCGGGTCGACGCCGATCAGGAAGATGTCCACCGTGCGGTTGGACGCCAGCAGGTTCCAGTGGCGGTCCACGACCATTGCCGGGTTCGGCTCATGGGCCTTGAGCAGCTGGTCGATGGCCTGCCGGGCCACGGTCAGTGCTGGGTCGTCCAGGCCCTTCTCCGAATACACCGGGGCGTAGCCGGCGGCACTGAGCAGGCGGTTGCGTTCGCGCAGGGGAATGTCCAGCTGTTCTGCCAGATGCAGCAGCATCTCGCGGCTGGGGAGGGCGCGGCCGGTTTCGACGAAGCTCAGGTGGCGCGTGGATATCTCCGCGTCGCAGGCGAGGTCGAGCTGGCTGAGCCGGCGGCGCTGGCGCCATTGGCGGAGGAGGGCGCCGACCGGTTGGGCAGGGTTTTCGTGGGCTGATCTGTTCATGGCATCGAACGATAGACCTGTCGCCCGGTAACGGCCATTATCTGGCAGGTAATCGACGCGCCTACGTCCCGGGCGGATTCTTCAGCCACACGCCGCCAACCGGCGGTGACCTCTGAAGGAGCTTCGCCATGACTCTGCTGCAACCCTCCCCGCTGCTTCGCCTGACCCTGAAAGTCGATGCCATCGCCGGTGGCGCCATGGGCCTGCTGATGGCCCTCGCCGCACAACCGCTGGGCACGCTGCTGGGCCTGCCGTTCGTCCTGTTGCTGGTAGCCGGCATCGTGCTCCTGCCGTTGGCGCTGGTGCTCTACTGGATGAGCAACCAGACGCTGCTGTCACGCACCGGCGTCTGGGCGGTCATCGCCCTGAACGCGCTGTGGGTGGTGGAGAGTGTCGCCCTGCTGGTGACTGGCTACGTGCAGCCGACTGCCCTGGGCTATGCCTTCGTCATCGGCCAGGCGCTGGTGCTGCTGCTGCTGGCGGAGCTGGAGTTCTTCGGACTGCGCCGGTCGACTGTTCTGGCCCTGTGACTGCACCACCCGTAGGGCGCATAACGCGCCAGCGTTATCCGCTGGACTGAATCCGGCGGATAACCTGTTCCAGGTTATGCGCCCTACGGTGCTGCGGGATACGGAACGCCTTATGCCAGGGCTTCGCGAACGAAATCGAGGCGATCTTGGCCGAAGAACATTTCGTCAGCGACGAACATGGTCGGTGCGCCGAACATCCCGCGTTTGATTGCCGCCTCGGTGTTGGCCTTCAGCGCGTCCTTCACTTCCTGCTCAGCAGTCAGCGCCAGCAGCACCTGCGGTTCGAAACCCGCCTCGGCCAGCAACGGGCCGAGTACCGACGGGTCGCCCAGGTTTAGCGCGTCCACCCACATGCCCTTGAACACGCAGGCCAGCAGCGCCTCGAAGCGCTCCGGCTGGCGCAGCTGCACGCCGGTGGCGGCGCGCATCAGGGTGAGGGTGTTGATCGGGAAATGCGGGTTCATCTTCAGCGGCACGCCGTAGCGGCGGGCGAAGCGCAGCATGTCGATCATCGTGTAGCGGCCCTTGGCCGGAATGGCGATGGGCGAGGCATTGCCGGTGGCCTGGAACACGCCGCCCAGCAGCACCGGGCGATAGACCAGCGCGGCGCCGGTCTCGGCGCAGATTGCCGGCAGCTGGGTATAGGCGAGGTAGGAAGTCGGGCTGCCGAAATCGAAGTAGAACTCGACGCTCTTGCTCATGAGTGGCTCTCTTTCTTGTTGTCGTTATGGGTGGATCACCAGCGCTCGATCCACGGGCGCAAGTCGAGTTCGAAGGTCCAGGCGTCGCGCGGTTGGCTGTGCAGGTACCAGTAGCTGTCGGCGATGTGCTCGGGGTCGAGGATGCCGTCCTGGTCCTTCAGCGCGTAGCGCTCGGGGAAGGTTTCGCGGATGAATTCGGTGTCGATGGCGCCATCCACCACCACGTGGGCGACGTGCAGGCCCATCGGCCCC
The DNA here is from genome assembly GCF_044746165.1 of Pseudomonas sp. NPDC086581. Lineage (NCBI taxonomy): Bacteria > Pseudomonadati > Pseudomonadota > Gammaproteobacteria > Pseudomonadales > Pseudomonadaceae > Pseudomonas > Pseudomonas sp. NPDC086581. The sequence goes on from NZ_JBIVBR010000010.1 coordinate 97,843, forward strand.
AACTCGCGGGCCATGCTCTGGGCCAGTGCGCGGATGCCGTGCTTGGCCCCGGCAAAGGCGGCGAAGCCCGAGGCGCCGCGCAGGCCGGCGGTGGCGCCGGTGAAGAGGATCGTGCCGCGCTGGCGCTTGACCATGCGCTTGGCTACTTCACGACCGGTGAGGAAGCCGGAGAAGCAGGCCATTTCCCAGATCTTGAAGTACTTGCGCGCGGTCTCTTCGAGAATGCTGCAGGGTACGTTGGCGCCGATGTTGAAGACAAAGGCTTCGATGGGGCCGATGTCGCGCTCGATGGTTTCCACCAATTCGACCACCGCCTCTTCCTTGCGCGCGTCGGAGGCGAAACCGTGTGCCTCGCCGCCCTCGGCGCGGATCTGCTCCACCAGCGGCTGTAGTTTGTCCGCCGAGCGCCGGGTGACGCAGGCGACGTAGCCTTCACGGGCGAAGCGGCGGGCGATGGCGCCGCCGGTAGCGTCGCCGGCGCCGATGACCAGGACGACTTTCTTGTTCGACATTTTCGTTTCCTCGGGGGTGCGCAAAGTGGGTAAACGGTCGTTAGGTAAACGAACGTTATGTTACTCTCGGCTTCAACGTCAACCGCTTCGCCGGAGTCGCCCAATGCGCTACTCAGCCTCCCACAAGGAAGAAACCCGCCAGCGCCTGCTCGACAGCAGCGGCGCGCTCGCCAAGCAGGGCGGCTTCGCCACCAGCGGCGTGGACGCGCTGATGAAGGCGGTGGGCTTGTCGGGCGGGGCGTTCTACAACCACTTCAGGTCGAAGGACGAACTGTTCGCCGCCATCGTCGAGCGGGAGTTGCAGCAGAGCGTCGAGCGCCTCGCGGCCAAGGGCAAGGTGCTCGATCGTGCGCGCCTGGAGCGCGGCCTGAAGCGCTACCTGAGCGTCGCCCACGTGCAGGACGCCAGCGCCGGCTGCGCGATTCCGGCGCTGGGCGCGGAGATCGCCCGCGCCGATGAGTCCGTGCGGCAGAGCGCCGAGGATGCGCTGGTGGAGTTGCAGCAGGCCTGGGCCGAGGCGCTGGGTTCGCCGGAGGATGCCTGGGCGCTACTGGCACAGTGCGTCGGCGCGCTGGTGGTGGCGCGGATGGTTGCCAGCGAAAAGACCCAGAAGACGATCATCGAATCGAGCCGGGAGTTTTTGCTGCGGCATCTCGATGAGAAGTGAGGTGCGATCCCGTAGGGCGGATAACCCGGCACGGGTTATCCGCCGGGATGGCGGATAACGCCGTAGGCGTTATGCGCCCTACAGCTGAGCGGGACCTTAACCTGTAGGAGCGAGCTTGCTCGCGAACAAGCCTTCGCTGCGGAGGCCGGGTTCGCGAGCAATAACTAGGCGTCCCCCTCGCTCCTACGAAAAGCACCGCGGCGCGGGTCAGAGACCGCGGATGGCGAGGTCGGCGCCGAGCAGCAGCAAGCCGCCGAAGAAGCAGCGGCGAAACGCCAGCGGGCTGATCCGCGAACGCAGCCAGGTGCCCAGGTACATGCCCGCCAGTGCCGGCAACAGCGCCAGCAGCGACAGGCCGAGCACATCCGCCTGCAGCAGCGAGCCATGCTGGCTGAGGGTGATTGCCAGGGCCAGCGTGGAGATGGTGAAGGACAGTCCCAGCGCCTGCACCAAATCGTCCTTTTCCAACCCGAGCGCCTGCAGGAAAGGCACGGCGGGAATCACGAAGACGCCGGTCACCGCGGTGATGCCACCGGTGATCACGCCGATCAGTGGCGACAGCCAGCGCTCATGCCGCGGTGCCACGCTGAAGCGCTTGTTCGACAGCCCCAGCAGTGCATAGAGGATCAGCGCCACGCCCAGCAACGGCGTCGCCGCCGGCCAGTTGCGCCCAGCCAGCAGCCAGCCCACCACCAGGGTGCCGATGACGATGCCGACGAGCATGCCCCATAGGCGCTTGAGCAGCCCGAGGAAGCGTGGCCCTGCTGCGAGCTGCCAGATGTTGGTAACGGTAGAGGGCACCACGAGAATGGCGGCCGCCTGCATCGGCGGCATCACCAGCCCGAGCAGCCCGACGGCGACCGTGGGCAGGCCGAGCCCCACCACGCCCTTCACCAGACCGGCGAGGAGGAAGGTGAGGACGATCAGCTCGAGGTGCTGGGGGAGGGCGTCGAACATGGTCGGGCCTGGCGTGAAAAGGACCGGGGCAGGATACGGAAGATCGAGGGTCGACGCGAACCTGCAGGAGCGGGCCATGCCCGCGAGCGCGTCCATGGGACGCATCCTGCAGGTCTACGGATACATCAGATATTCGCCACCGGTTGGTATGCCTTCGGCTTGAAGTACAGCGTCTCGCCACGGGCGAGGCCGGTCAGGCTGTCGTGGTCCTTCACCACTTCGGCCTCGATCAGCTCGTCCTGGCCGTCGACCTTGAGGGTCACGCGGGTGATCGCGCCCAGCGGGCGGATGTCGCGGACTTCGGCGGCGCGGTGTTCGGCCACTTCGGAGCGCGACAGCGAGATTTCGTGCGGGCGGAACAGCACATGTTCGTCACCGCCGATGTGCAGGCGGTTGGAGTCGCCGAGGAAGTGGTAGACGAAGTCGCTGGCCGGGTTCTCGTAGACCTCGCCCGGCGAGCCGATCTGCTCGATCACTCCCTTGTTCATCACCACGATGCGGTCGGCGACTTCCATCGCTTCTTCCTGGTCGTGGGTGACGAACACGGAGGTCAGGTTGATCTCCTCGTGCAGGCGTGCGAGCCAGCGACGCAGCTCTTTACGAACCTTGGCGTCGAGGGCGCCGAAGGGTTCGTCGAGCAGCAGGATCTTCGGTTCCACCGCCAGTGCGCGGGCCAGGGCGATACGCTGGCGCTGGCCGCCGGAGAGCTGCTCGGGGTAGCGGTCGGAGAGCCAGTCCAACTGCACCATGTTGAGCAGTTCGTGGACCTTTTCGGCGATGCGCGCTTCGCTCGGACGCTCCTTCTTCGGCTTCATGCGCAGGCCGAAGGCGACGTTGTCGAATACGGTCATATGGCGGAACAGCGCGTAGTGCTGGAACACGAAGCCGACGTTTCGGTCACGCACGTCGTGCTGCGAGACGTCCTCGCCGTGGAACACGATGTTGCCGGCATCCGGGGTTTCCAGGCCGGCGATGATGCGTAGCAGGGTGGTCTTGCCACAGCCGGACGGGCCGAGCAGGGCAACCAGCTCGCCGCTGTGGATGTCGAGGTTGATGTCGTTCAGCGCCTTGAAGGCGTTGAAGTTCTTGCTGACGTTACGGATCTCGATGCTCATGGCGTGGCTCTCACTTATTCATCGTCAGCTTTGACTTTGGTGCGGGACAGGCGCGACTCGCTCCACTGCTTGAGCAGCAGGATGACGAGGGCCATCAGCAGCAACAGGGTGGCAACGCTGAAAGCGGCGACGTGGTTGTATTCGTTGTAGAGGATTTCGACGTGCAGCGGCAGGGTGTTGGTGACGCCGCGGATGTGCCCGGAGACCACCGACACTGCGCCGAACTCGCCCATGGCCCTCGCGGTGCACAGCACCACGCCGTAGATCAGGCCCCACTTGATGTTCGGCAGGGTCACGTGCCAGAACATCTGCCAGCCGTTGGCGCCGAGTAGGCGCGCGGCCTCTTCCTCCTGGGTGCCCTGTTCCTGCATCAGCGGGATCAGTTCGCGGGCGACGAAAGGGAAGGTAACGAAGATGGTCGCCAGGACGATGCCGGGCACGGCGAAGACGATCTGGATGTCGTGGTCGCTCAGCCACTCGCCGAAGTAGCCCTGGGCGCCGAACAGCAGCACGTAGATCAGGCCCGCGATCACCGGCGAGACCGAGAACGGCAGGTCGATCAGGGTGACCAGGATGCTCTTGCCGGGGAACTCGAACTTGGTCACGCACCAGGCGGCGGCCACGCCGAACACCAGGTTCAGGGGCACCGAGATGCCCACGGCGATCAGCGTCAGCTTCAGCGCGGCCAGCGCGTCGGGCTCCATGATGGCGTCGAAGAAGGTGCCGAAGCCCTGCTTCAGCGCCTCGCTCAGCACCACGAACAGCGGCAGCAGCAGGAACACGGCGAAGGCCAGCCAGGCCAGTGCGATCAGGGCGCGACGGCCCCAGACATTACCCCGGCGAGCAGCGTTGGCAGCGGCCGCGGCGGAAAGGCTTGCGGTACTCATGGCGCGCTCCTCAAGGCGTTTCGATGCGGCGCTGCAGCAGGTTGATCAGCAGCAGTAGGACGAAGGCGACGACCAGCATCAGCACGCCAATGGCGGTGGCGCCGGTGTAGTCGTACTGGTCCAGCTTGACCATGATCAGCAGCGGCAGGATCTCGGTCTTCATCGGCATGTTGCCGGCGATGAAGATCACCGAGCCGTACTCGCCGACGCCACGGGCGAATGCCAGGGCGAATCCGGTCAGCCAGGCCGGCAGCAGCGCCGGTAGAAGCACGTGGCGGAATACCTGCAGCGGCTTGGCGCCCAGGCAGGCGGCGGCTTCTTCGATCTCACGCGGGATGTCCGCCAGCACCGGTTGCACCGTGCGCACCACGAACGGCAGGACCACGAAGGTCAGCGCCAGGGTGATGCCCAGCGGGGTGTAGGCGATCTTGAAGCCCAACTCGGTGGCGAAGCGACCGACCATGCCGTTGGGCGCGTACAGCGCGGTCAGCGCGATACCGGCAACGGCGGTGGGGAGGGCGAAGGGCAGGTCGATCATCGCATCGATGATCTTGCGCCCCGGGAAGCGGTAGCGCACCAGTACCCAGGCCAGCAGGGTGCCGATCACGCCGTTGATCAGGGCGGCGATCAGTGCGGTGCCGAAGCTCAGCTTGAGCGCGGCGATGACTCGCGGCGCGGTGATGATGGTCCAGAACTGATCCCAGGAGAGTTGGGTCGTCTTCAGGAACATGGCCCCCAGCGGAATCAGCACCAACAGGCTGAGATACACCAGGGTGTAGCCCAGAGTCAGCCCGAAGCCGGGTATGACCGGGGAGATGCGTCGCGACATTTGCTGTCCTTTCTCGTGAACGCGTTGAGAACCTGATTACGATCTGCTGCGCGTCGGCATGACTGCGTTGAAAACAGGCTCGGATTGCTCATTTACAGCTCGTAAACTGCGCTTCCTCGCCTGTTTTCGCCTTGTCCTGCCCTAGCTCGCAAGATCGTAAACAGGTTCTGTGCCCCCCGCCATGGGACGGGGGTTTTCGTTCCGCGCGGGCTGTGCACCGGCCTGCGCGGATCGGGCCGCCCGGCGCAAGGCCGGGCGGGTGGCGCATTACTGCGCCTGGTAGATCTTGTCGAAGATGCCGCCGTCGTTGAAGAACTTGGGCTGCGCGACTTTCCAGCCGCCGAAGTCCTTGTCGATGGTCACCAGGTTGAGTTTCGGGAACTGGTTGGCGAACTCGGCAGCGACCTTGGCATCACGCGGGCGGTAGAAGTTCTGCGCGGCGATGCGCTGGCCTTCTTCGCTGTACAGGTACTTCAGGTATTCCTCGGCGACCTTGCGGGTGCCTTTCTTGTCGACGGTCTTGTCGACCACGGCCACCGGCGGCTCTGCCAGGATGGACACCGACGGTACGACGATCTCGAAGTTCTCGCCGCCCTGTTCCTTCTTGGCCAGGAAAGCTTCGTTCTCCCAGGCCAGCAGCACGTCGCCGATGTTGTTGTTGACGAAGGTGATGGTCGAACCGCGGGCGCCAGTGTCCAGAACCGGCACGTGCTTGTACAGGTTCTGCACGTATTCCTGGGCTTTCTCTTCGCTGCCGTACTGCTTCTTCGCCCAGGCCCAGGCGGCCAGGAAGTTCCAGCGGGCGCCGCCGGAGGTCTTCGGGTTCGGGGTGATGACTTCCACGCCCTGCTTGGTCAGGTCGCCCCAGTCCTTGATGCCTTTCGGGTTGCCCTTGCGCACCAGGAACACGATGGTCGAGGTGTAAGGGGTGCTGTTATCGGGCAGGCGGGCCTGCCAGTCGGCGGGCAGCAGCTTGCCCAGCTTGTTGAGCTCGTCGATGTCGCCGGCCAGGGCCAGGGTCACCACGTCGGCCTTCAGGCCGTCGATCACGGCGCGGGCCTGCTTGCCCGAGCCACCGTGGGATTGCTGCACGGTCAGGTCGTCGCCGCCCTGGGCCTTCCAGTGCTTAATGAAGGCGGCGTTGTAGGCCTGGTACAGCTCGCGGGTCGGGTCGTAGGAAACGTTCAGCAGTTGGGTGGCGGCAGAAACCGGGCCGGCAATCAATGCGCTGGCCAGTGCGGCCAGGGCGAAACGGCGGATGGACATGTGCAGCTCCTGAAAAAATGCAGTTCTTTATGTTTGTTTGGCAGGGTCTTTCGGGGGAGGGGCGGTGTCAGCCACGCATTCGTGGCTGGCAGCTGCAATACCGGTGGGGCAGTTCGGTCATGGCGACGCTCCGGATGTCCAGTCGGTTCGATCAGGGCTCAGGCAGGTTTGCCGGGGCTCTGTTGCAGGCGGAATTTTTCCTTGCGCTCGATCTGCACGACCTGGCCGTTGTGCACGGTGATCTCGACGGCGCCGAAACGCAGGCCACGCAGGGCGCTCTGCACTTCGCGCAGGATGTTGGCTTCGTCCTGGCCGTCCAGGCTACGGAGGGTTGCGCTCATGGGTATCTGCTCCTAGAAGGGTTGACCACCGGCCGATTCACCAACGGCGCGTGCGGTGTGAGCGCATCTTAGGCAGGAGCTGGATATTCTTAAAAATACTGTTTAAGAATTTTTATATATCCGAAAGTTTTTAGCGCGATTTTATGCGGGGTCGCGAGGCAATTGTGCCAGCAGCGTAGTGGCCGGCTGCGGGGCACCGTACCAGTAACCCTGGCCGAAGTTGCAGGCGTGAGTAAGGAGGAAAGCAGCCTGGTCAGGGCGCTCGATGCCCTCGGCGACCACTTGCAGGCCCATGCTCTGGCCCAGGGCGATCACCGCGCAGGCGATCGCGGCGTCTTCGGAATCGTCCGGCAGGCCGGCGACGAAGCCCTGGTCGATCTTCAACTTGTGCACCGGCATGCGCTTCAGGCGCATCAGCGACGAATAGCCGGTACCGAAATCGTCGATGGCCAGATGAACGCCCAGCAGGCGCAGCTGGCAGAGCAGTTCCAGGGCTTGGTCGAAGTTTTCCATCACCGCGCTCTCGGTGACTTCCAGCTCCAGGTGATGGGGCTCCAGGCCGCTCTGCTCCAGAGCCAGAGCCACGCGTTCCTCCAGGCCGCCACGACCGAACAGGCGGCTGGAGACGTTGACCGCGATGAAGTCCAGACTGACGCCAGCGTCCAGCCATTGGCGCATCTGCCGGCAGGCCTGCTCCAGCACCCAGGCGTCGATGGCGGTGATCAGGCCGCTTTCCTCGGCCACCGGGATGAATTCGCTGGGCGGGATCAGCCCCTGGGTCGGGTGCTGCCAGCGCACCAGCGACTCCACGCCAACCATGCGGCCGCTGGCCAGGTCGTGCACCGGCTGGAAATACAGGCGCAGTTCGTCGTGGTCCAGTGCGTGGCGCAGAGCGGATTCCACCTGCACGTGGGAGCGCGCGCGGGCGGTCAACTCGGGTGTATAGAAGGCGTAGAGGTTGCGTCCGCTGGCCTTGGCCTGGAACAGCGCGGCGTCGGCGTGCTGCAGCAGGTGGTCGACGTTGCGCGCGTCTTCGGGGAACAGGCTGACGCCCAGGCTCGCCGATATGTAGATGACCTGGTCGTTGACCTCGAAGGGCGCACTCATCGCCTCCAGCAGGCGCTGGGCGAGGCTGCTGGCGTGGTGCGGCTGCTGGCTTTCGAGGACTACGGCAAACTCGTCGCCACCCAGTCGCGCCAGGCAGCAGCGTTCGTCCAGGCAGTTTTCCAGACGTTGGGCCACCGAGCGGATCAGCAGGTCGCCGATGTTGTGCCCGAGGCTGTCGTTGATGTGCTTGAAGTGATCGAGGTCGATGCTCAGTAGCGCGCCGCCGCCCTGTTCGCGCTCGGCGCGAGCCAGCGCCTGTTCGATGCGCTCGCGCAGTAGCAGGCGATTGGGCAGTCCGGTCAGCGGGTCGTGGTGGGCGAGAAAATCCAGTTCGTGCTGCGAGCGCTTGAGGCTGCTGAGGTCGGAGAACACCGCGACGTAGTGGGTCAGTTCGCCCTCGTCATTGCGTACGGCGCGGATGTGCTGCCATTGCGGGTACACCTCGCCGCTCTTGCGGCGATTCCAGATCTCGCCGCTCCACACGTCGTTTTCGCGCAGAGCGGTCCACATGCGCTGATAGAAGGCGTCGTCCTGGCGGCCCGACTTGAGCAGCGACGGCTGCCCGCCGAGCACGTCCTCGGCGCTGTAACCGGTGATGCGCGAGAAGGAGGAATTGGTGTGCACGATCACACCGCCCGCGTCGGTCACCAGCAGGCCTTCCTGGGTCGCCTCGAAGACCGCGGCGGCTTGGCGCAGATGATCTTCGTTGCTGCGTTGGTGTGTGATGTCGCGGTTGACGCCGGTCAGGCGCAGCGCGCGGCCATCCTCGCCGCGGGTCAGGCGGCCGCTGCTGCGTACCCAGCGGTAGGTACCGTCGCTGTGGCGGATGCGGTAGACGCACTCCAGGCGCGTGCGCAGGCCTTGGAGGCAATCCTGGTGGAGGGCGAGGACGCGTGCGCGGTCTTCCGGATGCAGGCGGTTTTCCCACAGCAGCACGTCATCGCTCAGGTGCTCCAGGGGCAGGCCGAGCAAGTTGGCGTAGCCGGATGAATAATAAACGCGCTGGGTTTCCAGGTCCCAGTCCCAGATGCCGTCCTCGACCACCGCGAAAGCGCGGCTCAGGCGCTGCTCGTTGTCGGCCAGCGCGGTGAAGGCGGCGTACTGCCGGCGGAAGTGCCGCCAGAGCAGGAAGAACAGCACGAGGAAGGTAACCGCGAGGAATCCGTATTTCTTCAGCTCCATTGCCCGCGCCAGCTCGGCGGGGTCGAGCAGGACATTTTGTAACCATTGGTCACCCAGCCAGACCCAGAGGGTGGCGGCGACCAGGTACAGAAAGCTGATGCGCAGGGCGCTAAGGCGTGGATTCATGCGGTAGTGGGTTGGATTTATTGGCTGTGCAGTATAAATGATGGCCACGTGGCCACATTCGTATCTAAAAGACCGGATGGTAATCCGGACCTGCTTGGTGATAATGCGGCTGTCTTTTCCCGGTACAGCACGCCCAGCAGGGCGTAGTCCTACACCCCTTCCGAGGTACAGTATCGCCTATGTGGTACAACGGTTTCCTTGACCTGTCGCCGTGGCAACTGGTGGCAGTCACTCTGGTCCTGACGCATATCACCATCGTCAGCGTCACCGTCTATCTGCATCGCTACTCGGCGCACCGCGCGCTCGAGCTGCATCCGGCGCTGCAGCATTTCTTCCGTTTCTGGCTGTGGATGACCACCGCCATGAACACCCGCGAGTGGACCGCCATCCACCGCAAGCACCACGCCAAGTGCGAAACTGCCGAAGACCCGCACAGCCCGGTATACAAGGGCCTGGGCACCGTGCTGCGCACCGGCGCCGAGCTGTATCGCAAGGAGGCGGAGAACCCCGACACCCTGCGTATCTACGGCAAGAACTGCCCGGAAGACTGGATCGAGCGCAACGTCTACTCGCGCTACCCCATCGGTGGCATCGTGCTGATGGCGATCATCGACCTCGCCCTGTTCGGCGTGCTCGGCATGACCGTCTGGGCCGTGCAGATGATGTGGATCCCCGTCTGGGCTGCCGGTGTCATCAACGGCCTGGGCCATGCCGTTGGCTACCGCAACTTCGAATGCCGCGACGCCGCGACCAATCTCGTGCCCTGGGGCATCCTGATCGGCGGTGAGGAACTGCACAACAACCACCACACCTACCCAAACTCGGCGAAGCTGTCGGTGAAGAAGTGGGAGTTCGACCTGGGCTGGGCCTGGATCAAGGTGTTCAGCTTCCTGCGACTGGCCAAGGTCGCCCGCGTGGCGCCCATCGCACATCGTGTGGAAGGCAAGGGAAGCCTGGACATGGACACCGCCATGGCCATCCTCAACAACCGTTTCCAGATCATGGCCCAGTACCGCAAGCTGGTGATCGGCCCGCTGGTGAAGCAGGAACTGGCCAAGGCCGACGAGTCGGTGCGCCACCTGTTCCGCCGCGCCAAGCGCCTGCTCTCGCGTGAAACCAGCCTGCTGGAAGAGCGCCACCACGCGCGCATCCAGGACCTGCTCGCGCAGAGCCAGTCCCTGCAGGTGATCTACGAGAAGCGCCTGGCCCTGCAGCAGATTTGGGTGAAAACCAGTGCCAACGGCCACGACATGCTCGCCGCAATCAAGCAGTGGGTGCACGAGGCGGAAGCCAGTGGCATCCAGTCCCTGCGCGAGTTCGCCGAGCAACTGAAGACCTACTCCCTGCGTCCGGCCGTCTGATTGGCGGAAACGTCCTAGGACGTTGAGAGATGCGTCTCAGAAAAGCCCGCCGTTCGGCGGGCTTTTCGTTTAATTTGCAGCAGCCTGGCGTAGTTTGCGGTCATAGCCCCGGTCAATGAGCGGGAGGACGCTGATACATGGATGAGAATAAATTGCCGGCCGATCAGGAAGAGGCTTTGCTGGCACTGCTGCACAGCCGCGCCGAGGTGACGCGGCTGAAGGAGCGCGAACAGCTTTTCAGCGCGCTGCTGGCGAGCGTGAACTCGGTGCTCTGGGCCTTCGACTGGCAAGCCCAGCGCATGGTCTATGTCAGCCCGGCGTACGAGCGCATCTTCGGCCGCTCCGCCGCCCTGCTGCTGGCGGACTACAACGAGTGGCGCAACTGCATCTACCCCGATGACCTGGACTACGCCCAGAGCACCCTGCAGGAAGTCCTGCAGCGCGGCGCTATCGAGCAGCGCGAATACCGCATCCTGCGTGCCGACGGCGAAGTGCGCTGGCTCAGCGACAAATGCTTCGTCAGCCAGCACAGCGATGCCGGCCTCCCACTGATGATCGTCGGCATCGCCGAGGACATCACCGACAAGAAGCACCTGGAAACCGAGCTGCACCGACTGGCCACCACTGACGTGCTGACCCAGAGCAGCAACCGCCGCTACTTCTTCGACAGCGCCGAGCAGGCCTTCCGCGACTGCAAGGCGACCTCCACGCCGCTGGCCTTCCTGCTGCTGGACGTGGACGACTTCAAGAAGATCAACGACGTCTACGGTCACCAGGTCGGTGACGTGGTCCTGCAGCGCATCGCCCAGAGCGGTGCAGGCGCGCTGCGTCGCGGCGACCTGTTCGGGCGTATCGGCGGCGAGGAGTTCGCCGTGCTGCTGCCCGGCTGCGATGAGAATATGGCGCGGCAGATCGGCGAGCGCCTGCAGCGCGAGGTGCAGCGCCTGCGCTTCAACGAGGGTGAGCATTTCTTCAGCGTGACCATCAGCCAGGGGATGACACTGTTACAGCCGGATGACCAGAATCTTTCCGCGCTCTACAGCCGTTCCGATGCGGCCCTGTATCAGGCGAAACGCACCGGCAAGGACCGCATTGTTCAGGGATGAAACACTCCAGCCTGTCCGCGCTGGAAACATTAATACTTTCTGATTAATCCCTTTTTCGCAGATTCGGGGCCGTATGTTTTTGCTGTCAAAATGCCCGTGTCGGCTTTATGGCGCTTTAATAATCAATGAGTTACGAATCGTGATTTGCCTTCTGTCGGAATCCCGGCGTAGGAAGGCTTCCTACATTGACATGCCTTCCTCCCCCCCACTATTACTATCCACATAGCAATATCGTGTGGTGTCCGGATGAGACACCTCAGGGAGCAGTCGCACGAGCAGTAAGGTCATGGAAGATTCTGCCACCTCTTCTTCCTGTCATTTTCCTATCGCTGCCTGACAACTTTCGCCAGTACCTCGCTGCGGAAGCGCGATAGATTTTTGCTTTTGTTTTTCCAGATTTTCGGAACTTGGCCGATGGGCGGTAGCTTTGCCCAGCGAAAAGTAACGGCCACTCCAGGGACGAACAGTTGATTGTCGTTAATCGAATCGGGTCATTCGAACTCGGGCGGTAGCCTTGTCTTCGAATTTTAAAGTTGGCCCGGCGTAGAGCACCTCCTGGACTGGAGTGAGTGACGATGGCCGCTGGAAGAATACAAAGTGACGGAACTTCCAAGTCCGTCCTTTCAAGCAAAAAGAACGACGCTTCCCAGGCGGGAAGTGTTTCGCTGCTGAAACTGCGGAAGTTTGACGCCAATCCCCGTGGCGTTAATAAGAAGGTTAGTCGAGCTAATTTCGTTAGTTCGAGATTTTGTTATGCCCCTCTCTCAAGTTGTAAGTCCGGGTGTAACAACCATGAACTTTCCGCTGAATCAGGTCCGCGCCAGACGCACTCTGTTTCATTCCTGAAACAGCAACTTCGGCCATCTGCCGAAGTTCTCCTGCAGGCGTTCGCCATCCATTCCGAACTGACTCCCGCGACCTTCCCGAAGAAGGTCCGCGCGACGGCGGCTGCGCCGCGAGTGACGGAATTCCGGCGCGAGCGCTGCCACCCTGCCGGCCGACAGCGCCGGCCTCACGAGAGCCGCGCGCCCCGCCGCGCTGGGAGTCAAGGCTGATGGCCGAGCAATCGCTTCGTTCCAACTATGCCTGTGTGGTCGGCGGTGCCGGCCCGGCAGGCATGGGCTTCCTGTTCAACGCCTACAAGACCGGTGCGCTGGCGAGCCTCGCCCGCGATGGCCTGCTGGTCGTGGACGCTGCACTGGCGGTCGGCCGCGGCCGGTTGGGGGATTACCACATCACCGCCAACTCGGTGGGCGACGTGTTCCTCGACTGCCTGCGTGATCCGGCGTTGTTGCCCATTTTTGCGCCGTTGGCGCATTCCCGCGCGTTCCGTGCCCTGCAGAACGACCCGCATGGCGCGCCGATGCTCACGCAAGTGGGCGAGCTGCTGGCGCACGCCTCGACGCTGTTCATGCGCTACGTCACCGAGCACCTGGGTGTCGAAGTGGCGCTGGGTACGCGTATCGAAAAAATCACCGCACTGGACGACGGCAGCTTCCAGCTGGCGCTGCGTAGCGGCTCCCACACCGCGCAGATTGACGCAGGCGCGCTGGTGATGAACCTGGGCGGCCGGCAGAACCGCGAGTACTTGAACTGGAGCCTGGCCGAGCAGGACCTGCACCTGTCCCACGATGGCCCCACGGTCTACTCCTCCGACGCGTTGCTGAGCCTGAACGCCGCCGAGCTGGTGGAACTGTTCGGCGACCGGGTGACCCCGGGCACCCGCTTCACCGTGGTCGGCGGTTCCCACAGCGCCTTCTCGATCCTCGACAACCTCGCCTGCGCCCTGGACTGCCTGGGCCTCGAGCAGATCACCTTGCTGCACCGTGCGCCGATCCGCCTGTTCTTCGAGAGCGTCGAGGAGGCTCGTGCGGCCGGCTATGGGGTGGACGAGGGCATGGATGTCTGCCCGGTATCCGGGAGGGTCAACCGCTCCGGCGGTCTACGCTACCGTGCCCACCAGGTCGGCACCGACGTGCTCTCCAACGGAGTGGTCAGCGGCACCCGGGTGAAGGTCGAGCTGCTTTGCCTGGAAGATCGCTCACCCGCTGTGCGCGAGCGTTTGGAGCAGTGCTGCAGCGACGACGGTGTGTTCGTCCAGGCCATCGGCTACCAGCCGTGCCTGCCGGCCCTGCGCCGCGCCAACGGCGAGCCGCTGCAGGTGCGCGAGAGCAAGGGCGGGCTGGACTCCGACGCCGCCGGCTGCCTGCGCGATCACACCGGCCGGCCGATTCCCGGTCTCTACAGCTTCGGCCTCGGCTCCGGTCTTGCGGCCAACCCGATGCTGGGCAGCGAGCGTTCCTTTGACAGCCGTATCTACGGCGTCTGGCAGTTCCACAACGACGCCAGCGGCCGGGTCATCGAGGCCCTGCAGGAACACCTGGCCAGCCGCGCGTCTCGAGCGGCGCATCCCGTGGATAACGACATCGACGACGCGCCCTTCGCGCTGTCGGCGCTGGGGTGAGCGGCGCGCGCCGGATCGACAGCTAACGGACTTTCCATCCAAGAGAGGGATGCGACCGTGATCAATGTGACCAAGACCTACCTGGGCAACCCGGAGAAGTTCAAGGCCTACGTGGACCAGATCTATGCCTCCGGCTGGATCACCAACCACGGCCCCTTCGTCACGGAACTGGAAGAGCGCCTGCAGGACTACTTCGGCGTTCGCCATGTGATTCTGACCAACAACGGCACCATCGCCCTGCAAGTGGCCTACCGGGCCCTGGGCGTGACCGGCAGTGCCGTGACCACCCCCTTCAGCTTCGTTGCCACCAGCAGCACGCTGCAGTGGGAGAGCATCCGCCCGCGCTTCGCCGACATCGATCCGCGGACCTGGAACCTCGACCCTGCGCGCATCGAAGCCAGCCTTGCGCCGGATACCACCGCCATCGTCGCCACCCACGTGTTCGGTAATCCCTGTGCGGTGGAGGAGATTCAGGCGGTGGCCCAGCGCAACCAGTTGAAAGTGATCTACGACGGCGCCCACGCCTTCGGCTCGCGCTACCGCGACCGGTCGGTGCTGGCCTGGGGGGACGCCACCACCCTGAGCTTCCATGCCACCAAGCTGTTCCACACCATCGAGGGCGGCGCCATCGTCACCTCCGACGACGAGCTGGCGAAGCAGATCCGCCTGATGTGCAACTTCGGTATCGCCGGCGTCGACCAGATCGTCGGCCTGGGGATCAACGCCAAGCTCAACGAGTTCTCCGCCGCCATGGGCCTGTGCGTGCTCGACGAGATCGACAGCATCCTCGCCCAGCGCGAGGAGATCGCCGCCCGCTACACCGCAGCGCTCAGCGGCTACTACGACCTGCAGGCCAGCGAGAGCTACGCGCGGCTGAACAACAGCTACTACCCCATCGGCCTGCGCGACGAAGCCCAGGTGCTGCGCGTGCGCACCGCGCTGAACGAGATCGGGGTCAACCCGCGGCGTTACTTCTACCCGTCGCTGGACACCCTCGACTACCTCGCCCCGCAGGTGCCGCAAGTGCTGTCCCGCGAGCTGAGCCAGCGCATCCTCTGCCTGCCGCTGTACCCGGGCCTGCCGCAGGAGGTCCAGCGCGCGGTGATCGAAGTGCTGCTGCTGGAAAGCGGCCGCGTCGCCGTCGCGGTGTAAGGGGACGATCATGCGCACCGCACGCTCGCTGTCGATGGTCCGCAATACCCTGCTCAATTACGCGGGGCAGGCGTACGCCATCGTCATCGGCATCCTGATCCAGCCGTTCTACCTCGGCCACCTCGGGGCCGAGGCCTACGGGCTGATCGGCTTTTTCGCGGTGCTGCAGAGCTGGCTGCTGTTGCTCGACATGGGCCTGTCGCCGGCGCTGGTGCGCCAGGTTGCCCACGGCCGCGGCGTGAGTGGCGAAGAACAGGCCCATGCCCGCCTGCTGCGTTCCTTCGAGCTGATCCTGCTGCCGTTGACTGTCCTCAGCAGCCTGGCGGTCTGGGGCGGTAGCAACTGGGTGGCCGGGCAGTGGCTCAACGTACAGCAACTCTCGCCCGAGCTGGTCGCGCAGTGCATCAGCCTCATGGGTCTGTTGGTGGCCTTGCGGCTGTACGCCACCCTGTACCGCAGCGCGCTGCAGGGGCAGGAGCTGCACGGTTTCATCAACGCGGTGAACGTCGTCATCACCACCCTGCGCTATTTCGGCGGCCTACTGCTGGTGGCGCAGGTCAGCCAGGATCCGCTGGTGTTCTTCCAGTTCCAAGTGGCGGTATCGCTGATCGAGGCGCTACTGCTGGGCGGCAAGGCTTACCTGTGGATGGACGTGCGTCTGCTGACCCGCTTCTGCTGGGACACGGTACGCCCGGTGCTGCCCTTTGCACTGGGCATGTCCTTCACGTCCTGCCTGTGGATCGTGCTCACTCAGCTGGACAAGGTCTTGCTGTCGAACCTGCTGCCATTGCAGCAGTACGGCTACTTCTCCCTGGTGGCGCTGATTTCCGGCGGCGTCCTCACGCTGGTCAATCCGCTGGCGCAGTCGCTGCTGCCGCGCATGACCGTGCTGGTCGCCGAACAACGCCACGAAGACATGCAGCAGCTCTATCTGAAGGCGAACCGCTTCGTCTGTGTGCTGCTGTTCCCGATGGTCGCGGTGATCGCCGCTCATGGTCATGACCTGGTTCTGGCCTGGAGCGGCGATGCCGTGGCCGCCAGTTGGTGCCGGCCGATCCTGGCCTGGTACGTACTCGGCTCAGGCCTGCTGGCGGTGGCCAGCTTCCAGTTCTACCTGCAATACGCCCACGGCCTGCTGCGCATGCACGTCTGGTACACGGTCATCTCCACCCTGGTGACCGTGCCGCTGGTGATCGCCAGCGCCTACGTCTATGGCGTGCTCGGCGTGGCGCTGTGCTGGTTCGGCCTGCGCCTGGTGTCGTTCCTGATCTGGCCAGCGATCGTGCACCACGCCTTCGCTCCCGGCCTGCATGGCCCGTGGCTGCGCGACACCCTGCAGATCGCCGCGCTCAGCGCCGCCGGCCTGCTGCTCAGCGAGCCCTTCTACGCGCTGCTGGCCCGCTCCGGCGAGCGGCTGTGGCTGCTGGTGGCGCTGGCCGTGTGCGGCCTGATCACCCTGTTCCTCGTTGGCGCGGGCTCTGCCCCGGCTTTGCTGCGCCTGTTCAAACCGTCCCACAAGCCGAGTGTCTAGACATGGATATCCGCTCCGAGCTGCAGATCCTCTCCAACTGGCCGGAAGACCCCAAGCCTCTTTTGAGCATCGTCTGCCTGGCCTACAACCAGGTGAACTACATCGGCCGCACGCTGGACAGCTTCCTGGAGCAGGTCACCGACTTCCGCTTTGAAGTGCTGGTCAACGACGACGCCTCCAACGACGGCACCAGCGAGCTGATCGCCGATTACGCCGCGCGCTACCCGCACATCATCAAGCCGATCTTCCACAAGGAAAACCAGTACTCCAAGGGCGTCTCCCACGGTTTGCCGGTGTTCAGGAAATGCCGGGGCCGCTACATCGCCTACTGCGAAGGTGACGACTTCTGGACCGACCCGCGCAAGCTGCAGATCCAGGTCGACTTCCTGGAGCAGAACCCGGACTACGTGATCACCTACCACGACGCCTACACCTACAACGAGGACGGCGTGATCAAGCCCCGGCAGCTCACCGGCAAGTACCGCCGCGACGCCAGCCGCCTGGAGCTGCAACAGGCGCGGCCGATCTCCACCCTCACCACCTGCTTCCGCAATGTCCTCACCGAGATGCCGGAGGAGCTGCGCACCACGCGCATGGTCGACCTGTGCTGGTGGTCGCTGCTGGGCGCCTATGGCAAGGGCCGTTTCATCGAGGAAATCCGCCCGGCGGCTTACCGCGTGCATCAGGGCGGGATCTTCTCCATGCAGGCTGATCGCGTGCAGCAGCAGATGACCCTGCACACCTACTACTGCCTGGCGCGCTACTACCAGCGCCTGGGCAACCAGGAGCTCAACGAGTACTTCCTGATGCAGGTCTGCCGGATGTCCATGGCCGCCGTCTCGCCCATGCGCAAGGTGCAGGCCTTCCTGCTGCTGATCGGCAACCACGGCGCCAACCTGCTCAAGCGGCTGAACCCGATTTCGGCGCGCTGAGCCGCGCCACCTCAATGGAGGATGGAAGTCCATGAGTGTCATGCCCCGCTCGTCCCTGGAAACGCTCCAGGACACCCGCATCGACGTTGCCGGCCTGCTGCGCCTGCTGTTCGATCACAAGAAAATGATCCTGGCTGTCACCGGCCTGTTCGCCGTACTCGGGCTCTTCTACGCGGTGATCGCCACGCCGATCTACGTCTCCGGCGCGATGATCCAGATCGAGCAGAAGAAGAACGGCCTGAACGGCACGCCGGAGGTGATCAACCGCCCGGACTCCGTGTCCATCGCCGCCACCGAGATCGAGCTGCTGAAATCCCGCGCGGTACTCGGCAAGGCGGTCGAGCTGCTGAAGCTGGATATCATCGCCAAGCCCAAGCACCTGCCGCTGATCGGTGACTACCTGGCGCGGCGCTACAAGCCCGAGGCCGGTGAGGCCCTGTCCGCACCCTGGTTGGGCATGGGTTCCTATGGCTGGGGTGGCGAGCAGATCAAGGTGTTCTCCCTCGATGTGCCGGAGGAGTACCTCGGCGAGCCGCTGACCTTGGTGGCCGATGGCGGCGACGCCTACCACCTGCTCAATGCCGACGATCAACTGATCCTGCGCGGCGAGCTGAAGAAGCCGGTGCTGGAAAAGGGCTTCAGCATCGAGGTGGACGAACTGGTGGCGCGGCCCGGCACCGAGTTCATCGTCGCCAAGAACCGCCTGCTGACCACCACCCTGAACTACCAGAAGCTGCTCAAGGTGGTCGAGGCCGGCAAGGACTCGGGGATCATCTACATGACCCTGGAAGATCCGAGCCCGCAGCAGGCTGACCGCATCCTCGACAAGATCAGCCACCTCTACGTACTGCAGAACGTCGAACGCAGCTCCGCCGAAGCCTCCCAGCGCCTGCAGTTCCTGCGCTCGCAGTTGCCGGTGGTGCGCATGGATCTGGAGAAGGCCGAAGCTGCGTATAACGCCTACCAGACTACCGCCAAGTCTGCCGACATCAGCGTCGAGACCCGCGGCGTCCTGGACCAGGTAGTGGGTATCGACAACCAGCTCTCCGAGCTCAAGCTCAAGCGCGACGAGTACGATCGCCTCTACACCCCGACTCACCCGACCTACCAGGCCCTGCTCAAGCAGGTCAGCAGCCTGCAGGACCGCAAGGCGCAACTGCAGAAACGCATCCAGACCCTGCCGGCCACCCAGCAGGAATTGCTGCGCCTGTCCCGTGACATGCAGGTCACCCGGCAGACCTACACCAGCCTGCTGAACAAGGCCCAGGAGCAGGACATCATTCGCGCCGGCACCATCGGCAACGTGCGAGTGATCGACACCGCCCAGGCCAACGTCGAGCAGCCGGCCAAGCCCATGCGCAAGGTCATCGTGCTGCTCGCCACCCTGCTCGGCTTCTGCGTCGCCCTCGCCATCCTGTTCCTGCGCCAGGCCTTCTACCGTGGCGTGGAGAATCCCGAAGCGATCGAACAGCTGGGCCTCTCCGTGCTCGCCGCGGTTCCCTACTCGCGGCAGCAGGAGCGCCTGGAGAAGGAACGCAAGAGCGACGTCCTCGGCCATACGCCCAAGCTGCTCGCCGCGTCCGCCCCCGGCGACCTGGCCAACGAGGCGATCCGCAGCCTGCGCACCAACCTGCACTTCGCCCTGCTCGAAGCGCGCAACAACGTGGTGATGCTCACCAGCCCGGCGCCGGGCGCCGGCAAGTCGTTCGTCTCCAGCAACCTCGCGGCCATCGTTGCGCAATCGGGCCTGCGCACCCTGCTGATCGACGCCGACATGCGCAAGGGTTACCTGCACCGGGTATTCGGCCTGACGCCGCGCCACGGCCTGTCCGACGCGCTGAGTTCGCACCGTCCGCTGAGCGAAGTGATCCTGCCTACCGAGGTGCCGGAGCTGGACTTCATCTCCTGCGGCTTCGCCGCGCCGAACCCGTCCGAGCTGCTGATGCACGACAACTTCGCCCAGCTGCTGCGCGATGCCTCGTCGATGTACGACCTGGTGATAGTCGACACCCCGCCGGTGTTGGCGGTGACCGACGCGGCCCTGGTCGGTCGGCTGTGCGGCATCTGCCTGCTGGTGACGCGCTTCGGCCAGAGCCCGGCGAGCGAGATCGACACCGCGCGGCGGCGCCTGGCGCAGAGCGGCATCCACCTGCAGGGCGCCATCCTCAACGGTGTGAAACGCAAGGCTTCGACGGCGGCATACGACTACGGCGCCTACGCCTACCGCTACGACGCCAAGGACTGAAAAGGGAATCTAGGGAAAGGATGCAGCCATGGTCCATATCGTCAGCCTCATGCAGCCGTACTTGTTCCCCTACCTGGGGTACTTCCAGCTGATCGCCGCGAGCGGCCTGTTCATTCTCGGCGACAGTCTGCAGTACACCCGGCGTGGGTGGATCAACCGCAATCGCCTGCTGGTCGGCGGGAAGATCTGGCAGTTCAGCTTTCCCCTGGAGCAGGGCTCGCAGACCCAGGCGATCAACGAACGCAGGCTGAGCGAGCAGATGCAGCTGAGCAACCGGCGGCTGCTGCACACCATCCGCCATGCCTACCACCGCGCGCCGTGCTACGAGCAGGTGATGCCGCTGCTGGAGGAAATCCTCGAGCACCCCGAGCGCAACCTGTCGCACTTCGCCGAGCACTCGATCCGCCGCATCTGCCACTACATCGGCATCGACACGCCGATGGTGCGGGCCTCGGAGCTGGAGCTGGCCGAGGACATCGGCCGCGACCAGCGTCTGATCGAGGCCGTGAAGCAGAGCGGCGGCGACGTCTACCTGAACCCCGAGGGCGGCCGCCACCTGTACTCGCCCGACGTGTTCCAGGCCCATGGCCTGGAGCTGCAGTTCCTGCGCATGGACGAGCTGAGCTACCCCCAGTTCAGCCCGGATTTCGTCCCCAGCCTGTCGATCATCGACGTGCTGATGTTCAACCCACCGGACGAGATGCAGCGGTTGCTAGGCCGCTACACCCTGGAGCGACCCGCTCCCTCGACCGATCTTCTTGGGGAGTACGAATCATGAATTCCGCTGTCAGCGTTGGCCTGCAAGCCGCGCAGTATCGCTGGTACCTGATCCAGACCAAACCGCACCAGGAACTGCGCGCCGAGGAGAACCTCGGTCGCCAGGGCTTCTCCTGCTACCGCCCGGTGGTGAAGCAGGGCAGCCGGCCGCAGCCGCTGTTCCCCGGCTATCTGTTCATCCGCCTCGATCAGCAGCACGACAACTGGTTCCCGATCCGCTCCACTCGCGGCGTTGCGCGCATCGTCAGCTTCGGCGCGCAGCCGCTGGCGGTGGCCGACGACCTGGTGGACGGCATCCGCGAGCGCCTGGCGGCGATGCCCGAGCGGCCCTCCAGTGGCTTCCACGAAGGTCAGGTCGTGCGCCTGAAGTGTTCTGGCGAATGCGAAGTGGAGGCCATCTTCCTCTGCGACGACGGCACCGAACGCGCCCTGATCCTGCTCAACCTATTGCAACGCGAACAACGCATCCGGGTCCCGCTCAGCCAGCTCTCGGCGCTGAGCGGCAATGACGGCTGGCGCGCCTGAGGCGCCCCCCAGACAAGGCCAGGTACAAGGAGGAGTGGCGAGATGAATGGATCGACCGTGCTGGTGACGCTGACTTATGGCGATCGCCTGGAATACCTGCAGGAACTGCTGGCGCGCGCCTTCCGCGAGAAGGACATCACCCGCGCCATCGTCGTCAGCAATGCCTCGGTGGCGGAGTTGGACCAGCTGTTCATGCTCTGGCCCAATCGCGTGCAGGTCATCGAGCTGGACAGCAACACCGGCTCGGCCAATGGCTACGCCGTGGGCATCGAGGCTGCGCTGAAGACCGGCTGCGACTTCATCTGGCTGATGGATGACGACAACGCGCCGACGCCGGGTTCCTTCCCCCTGCTCAAACAACGCCTGATCGACTGCGCCCTGCGCCACGGTGTCGACAACACCGCGGTACTGGGTTTCCGGCCGACCCACCAGGCCGACGTCGCCTCCGGCGTGCCGACCCGCTTCATCGCGCCACCGCGCTCCAGCTACTTCGGCTTCCATGTCCGCCAGCTGCCCTACAAGCTCTGGCGCCGCACCCCCTGGGGCAAGCCGAAGCCGCGCCCGGCGCAGCCGCTGCTGGAGCTGCCGTTCGCCTACTACGGTGGCCTGCTCGGGCATGCCGACCTGTTCCGCCGCATCGGCCTGCCGCGCCGTGACCTGGTGCTCTACGCCGACGACACCGAATACACCTTCCGCATCGGCGCCCTGGGCGGGCACCTCTACCTGGTGCCCGAGGCTGGCCTGGACGACCTGGAGAACTCCTGGAACATCAAGGCGCGCACCTCCAACATCTACGAGACCTACCTGCTCGGCAGCTCCGACCTGCGCGCCTACTACGCCGCGCGCAACCAGGCCTGGTTCGACAAGAACCTATGGGTCACCTCGCCGCTGATGTACCGCTTCAACCGCTGGGTGTTCATCCGCCTGCTGCACTTCTTCGCCCGCCGCCACCAGCGCGAGAGCCGACTGGCCCTGCTGCTGCAGGCGATCCGCGATGGCGAGGCCGGCGCGCTGGGTATGAACCGGGCTTACCCGCTATGAGACTGCTGCTGCTCAACACCCTCTACGCCCCACACATCGGTGGCGGGACGGAGGTCATGCTGCAGCACATGGCCGAGGGCCTGCGCGGGCGTGGCCACGACGTGCAGATACTGTGCACCGGGCCGGAGGCGGGTCTGCAGCGCGAGACGGTCAACGGGGTGCCGGTGCTGCGCGCCGGTCTGCGCAATCTCTACTGGCCCTTCGACGAACAGAACTACGGCGCGCTGAAACGCCTCGCCTGGCACGCACTGGATCGCTACAACCGCGGCATGCGTGCACTAATGGTGAAAGTGCTGGCAGAGGTCGAGCCGGACCTGGTGGTCTGCCACAACCTGTCGGGCTGGTCGATCGCGGCCTGGGATGCGATCCGTGACGCCGGCCTGCCCATTGTGCAGATTCTTCACGACCAGTACCTGACCTGCCCACGCGGCGTGCGCTTCAACAAGGGCCGCCACTGCGAGCAGCAATGTGCGCCTTGCGCGCTGCTGCGTCGCTCCCACGCATCGGCTTCCAGCGACGTCGATGCGGTGGTCGGCGTCAGTCGCTACCAGCTCAATGCGCTGCTCGATGCCGGGTATTTCGCCGGCAGCCAGACCCACGTGGTCTATAACGGCTCGCCAATGGCGGAGGTGCCCGTCGCGCCGTCGGCAAGCGGGCGTCGCCCGCTGCGCTTCGGCTTTATCGGCGCGCTGACCCCGAACAAAGGCGTGGAGTGGCTGATCGAGCAGTTCCAGGCGCGCGGCGAGGATGCTTCGCTGCTGATCGCTGGACGGGGCGACAGCGCCTACGTGAACCAGCTGAAGTCCCTCGCCGATCCTCAGCGCGTGCACTTCGTCGGCTACCGCAAGGCGGCCGAGTTCTTTTCCGAGATCGATGTTGCCGTGGTGCCCAGCCTCTCCCCCGAATCCTTCGGCCTGGTGGCGCTGGAAGCCTGCGCCCACCACCTGCCGGTGATCGCCTCGCGCATGGGCGGCCTGACGGAAATCGTCCTGGACGAAATCAACGGTCTGCTCTGCTCGCCCGACCGGAGCGACTCGCTGGGCGAAGCCATCGAGCGCCTGGTGCAAGACCCGGTGCTGCGTCAGCGCCTGGCCTCGCGTTCCCGTGAGGTCGTGGCACCGATGCTCAGCCTGGAACGGATGCTCGACGAATACGAAGCCATCCTGCGCCACACCCTGCTTACCCGCGGAGTCCAGCATGGAACTGCAATCCCCGTATCCACGCTTTGAGGTCGACCGCCGCGTGACCTTCGACCGCTCGTTGCTGGCGCTCGGGGTGCTGGTGGCCTTGCTGCTGGTGGAGACCTTCAACGGCGCGCTGCGTTTCTACACCGACCAGGCCGGCCTGTCGGCCATCGTCTACCTGCCCAAGGTGGCCTGCATCGTCGCGGTGGGCTGGGAGCTGTTCACCCGCCCGCAGCAGCGCGGCCTGTGGCTGCTGCTGATTCTCGCGGCGGCCTCACTGCTGCTCGGCCGGCTGCATGGCGCAGAATTCCAGAGCGGCTTCTTCTCCGTGTTCATCTACGCGCCCCTGCTGTTCGGCCTGCTCTGCGGCCAGTACCTGGAAATGCACCGCAAGGCTGTGGGCTGGATCATCTTCTTCTGCCTGATCGCCTCGCTGGCCGGTATCGCCCTGGACCTCACCATCAACGTGCCTTGGAAGGGTTACACCTACTCCATGGGCGGCGTCGAAATCAGTGGCAACCGTTCCTGGAGCGCCTATGGCCTGGATCGCATCGCCGGGTTCTCGCGGATGTCGTCGAGCCTGGCGATGATGCTGGCGGTGTTCAGCCTGTACCTGGGTTCCTTCCGCCTGGCACTGCCGGTGCGCGGGCTGATCTACCTGATTGCGCTGGTCGGTATCGTGCTCACCACCAACAAGTCCTCCGCCGGCGCCTTCTTCCTGGCCCTGCTGGTGATGAGCATCAGCCGCCAGCGCCTGCTGTTCCTGCTGGCCGCGCTGCTGGTGGTGCTCGGCGCGCTGGCGTTGCCGCTGTACGGTCTCTACGGCCATGTCGACCCCTACCTGGCCACCGCCACCGGCGACAACCTGATGGGCTCGATGGTCGATCGCCTGGTCAATACCTGGCCGAAACTGATCAAGGTGATGGACTACAACGGCTGGATCTACACCGGCGCCGGACTGGGCATGACCGGCAGCGCCTATGCGGCCTTCCCGATCTTCGGCGTCGAGCAACTGGCGGTGGCGGACAATTCGCTGCTTTACCTCTGGTGCCTGTTCGGCGTGGCCGGTGTTGCTCTCTATCTGCTGGCAGTGCCGATGCTGATGCGCCTGCAGCGCCAACCTGGCCGTGAAGCCCGCGCGCTGCTCGGCATCGCCTACTGCATCCTGCTCATCGCCTGGACCAGCGACGTGCTCGAATCGCCGATTCCCAGCCTGTTCCTCGGCCTGGCCATCGGCCGCGCCCTGCGCCTGCCGGGCGAGACCGCGCCGCAACCGGCACCGCGCACCCTGCGCCTGCAGGGCGGCATGCTCAGTCTGCTGGCCTGTGCGCTGTTGATCGGCGGGCTGCTGCAATCGCCGCCCAGCATGGCCAAGGAAGCACCGGTGGCAAACCTCGGCCCGGCGGAATTCATCGTCGGCGCCAGTACCCACCAGAACATCCGCGCGGGCAATCGCGACGGCATCAATCGCCTGGCCCGCGAGGCCGGCATCCTGTCGTTCCGCGACGACGCCTACTGGTCCAGTGTCGAGCGCGAGCGCGGCAAGTTGTCCATCGATGCCGCCTGGCGCGCGCAGCTGCGCAGCACCCGCAGCTTGGGGATAGACACGTTGCTGATCCTGGGCAACGAGAACCAGTTCTACGGCAACGCCAAGCCGCGTGACGACGCCTCCCGCGAGGGCTACCTGCGTTACGTGCGCTACGTGGTGCGCGCCTTCAAGGGCCAGGTCGCCTTCTACGAAGTGTGGAACGAATGGGACTCGGAAAACGCCACCGACAAGGACTTCAGCGACGACTACCTGACCCTGGTGCGCGCCGCCGCCAAGGTGATCCGCGAGGAAGACCCGCAGGCGAAGGTGCTCGCCGGGGCCGTCACCCTCAAGGGGATTCGCCAGGGCTTCGCCGAGCGCATCGCCGGTGGCGGCGTACTGGATGTCGCCGACGGTATCTCGCTGCATCCCTCGGTGTACTGCGAGGGCGAGATGTCCACTCCCGAGGCCTGGCTGAACTGGTTCCAGGGCGTCAACAAGAAGCTGGAACACGCCGCCGGTAAACCGGTCCCGCTGTACTTCACCGAGTTCAGCTGGCCGGCCCACGAAGGCGATTGCGGCATCAGCCGCGAGCGCCAGGCCGCCTACCTGGCCCGGGCCTATGTGCTGGTGCGCAGCCTGCCGAACGTGAAGGGCGCCTGGTGGTACGACCTGGTGGACGACGGTATCGACCGCACGGACATGGAGCACAACTTCGGTCTGCTCACCGTCGGCGGCCAGCCCAAGCCGGCGTACCACGCGATGGCCAGCATCGCCGACATCATCGGCCGCTACCGCTTCGTCGGCCGCGTGCCGAACGAAGACCCGAACGTCTACCTGCTGCGCTTCGCCAAGGCCAGCGAGGAAATCCTGGTGGCCTGGACCCTTGGCCACGAGCAGACCCTGAACATCACCAGCAAGCCTGGTAGCAGCGACACCCTCTGGCGCCTCGACGCCGTCGACGGTATCGCCCGCCGCGAGGGCCGGCCGGTGCCCTGGCAGTGCCCCGCAGGGGGCGGTGACTGCCAGGCCAGCATCCGCATCGACGAGTCGCCCACCCTGGTGCGCAGCGCGTCGACCCCGCAACTGTCGTTGCGCTGACTCCATCGCGGAGAACCTAAATGATCGTGATCAACGCGCGTTTTCTCACCCAGCAAGTGAGTGGTGTGCAGCGCTTCGCCGAACAGATTTCGCTGTCGCTGGCGCGGCTGCGCAGCGACCTCCACTTCGTCGTGCCGCCTGGCGAAATCCTCCGCCCGAATATCGCCAGCCAACTCCGTGTCGAACAGATCGGTCAACGCAGCGGGCACCTCTGGGAGCAGATCGACCTGCCGCTGTGGCTGGCCCGTCACGGCCGGCCGCTGCTGGTCTCGCTGTGTAGCACGGCGCCGCTGGCATATTCGCGGCAGGTGGTGACGCACCACGACATCACCTACGTGCGCCACCCGGAAAGTTTCTCCTGGAAGTTCCGCGCGCTGTATCGCGTGATGATCCCGCTGATGCTGCGCCGCTCGCTGGCGCAGGTCACGGTCAGCGAGTTTTCCCGCGAGGAGATCGCCTCGCACTATGGCATCGACCGCAAAGGCATCCATGTGATCGCCAATGCGGTATCTGCCGAATTCTGCACCGGCCTGGAACCGACGCTGCTTGAGCGTCCCTATGTCCTGGCGGTGTCCTCGCCGGCGTCGCACAAGAACTTCTCCCGGCTGATCGAAGCGTTCCGCCTGCTCGGCGAGCTGGACGTGGAACTGCGCATCGTCGGCGCCGCCAACCGCAGCTTCGTCGACGCGCAGCTGCAGCAGAGCGGGCAGGGCGACCGGGTGCGCTGGCTGGGCCGGCTGGATGACGATCAGCTGATCGAGCAATACCGCAACGCCGCCGTTTTCGCCTTTCCGTCGCTGTACGAAGGTTTCGGCATTCCGCCGCTGGAAGCACAGGCCTGTGGTTGCCCGGTGGTGGCCTCCAGCAGTGCCTCGATCCCGGAAGTGCTCGGCAACTCGGTGCTGTACTTCGACCCCCTCGATCCGCCTGGCATTGCCGCGGCCCTGCGTCGCGTGCTGCTCGACCACAAGCTGCGTGCCGACCTGCGCCGCCTGGGGCAGGAGAACGTCCTGCGTTACTCCTGGGACATTTCCGCGCTGCGGCTTTCCAGCCTGATCGACTCCTTTCTGACCGAGCGCTCGGACTACCCGGCGCGCTTCGACGCCAAACAGATCGCCAAGCAAGGAGGCAGATCATGAAAGGCATCATCCTCGCCGGTGGCTCCGGCACCCGCCTGCATCCCATTACCCTGGGTGTGTCCAAGCAACTGCTGCCGATCTACGACAAGCCGATGGTGTACTACCCGCTATCAGTGCTGATGCTCGCCGGCATCGACGACATCCTGCTGATCTGCACGCCCGCCGACCTGCCGAACTTCCGCGCCCTGCTGGGTGACGGCGAGCAGTTCGGCGTGCGCCTGCAATACGCCGTGCAGCCGGCGCCGGACGGGCTGGCGCAGGCCTTCCTGATCGGCGCGCAATTCATCGGCGACGACTCGGTGTGCCTGGTGCTGGGCGACAACATCTTCTACGGCCAGGGCTTCACCGAAACCCTGCGCGAAGCTGCTGCGCGGTCCCGGGGCGCCACCGTGTTCGGCTACCAGGTGGCGGACCCGGGGCGCTTCGGCGTGGTCGAGTTCGACGACGCGGGCCGGGTGCTTTCCATCGAGGAAAAACCCCGCGTGCCGCGCTCCAACTACGCCGTCACCGGTTTGTATTTCTACGACAACCGCGTGGTGGACATGGCCCGCCAGATCCGCCCTTCGGCCCGAGGCGAACTGGAAATCACCGACATCAACAACCTTTACCTGGAGCTGGGCGAACTGCACGTCAGCCTGCTCGGCCGCGGGTTCGCCTGGCTGGACACCGGCACCCACGAATCGCTGATGGAGGCCGGCCATTTCGTGCAGACCATCGAGGAGCGCCAGGGACTCAAGGTCGCCTGCCTGGAGGAGATCGCCTTCCAGCAGGGCTGGCTCAGCGATACGCAGCTGGCGCTGCAGGCCGAGCGCCTGAGCAAGACCGGCTATGGCCGCTACCTGCAGCAGCTGCTGCTGGACAAGCGACAGTGAACCCGCACCCGGCGAGCCCGTGGAGGGCTGGCCGGCACTGCGCCCGATAACGGACTGCAATGCAGCGGCGCCAGGAGCGACGCCGGCAGTCGTGAGGTCATCATGCCCAACAAGACGAAAGGAATTCTGCGTGCGCACCAGTCGCTGATCTCGCTGGCGCACCGCCTGAGCGACATCCTGGTGATCGTACTCACCGGGGTCGTGCTGCTTGGCGCCGGCAATGGCGTGCTGGATGCACAGATCTGGGTCTCGGTGCTGCTCTGCGTGATGCTGTTTCACTGGCTCGGCGAGCTGAACCAGCTCTACGGCTCCTGGCGTGGCGAGTCGCTGCTACGTGAGTCGTTGAGCGTCACCCTGTACTGGTCGCTTGCGTTCTTCGCTGTGCTGCTGTTGGACATCTCGCTGCGCCATGTGGAGCTGGAAGAACCCCGGCGCCTGGGCTGGTTCGCCGCAGCGCTGCTGATCATGTGCGGCTACCGCCTGGCCATCCGCATGTTGCTGCGCGTCGCCCGACGCCATGGCTTCAACAGCCGCAATGTGGCCATCTACGGCACCGGCGAAGTCGGCGCGCGACTGGCCGAGACCATCCTTGCCGCACCCTGGATGGGCCTGCGACTGATCGGCTTCTACGACGACCGCCCGCAGCAGATGGAACTGGGCGAGCGGGTACCGGTGAAAGGCGACCGCCTGGCGCTGATCGAGGCCGCTCGCTCGGGGCAGATCGACAAGGTCTACCTGACCCTGCCGCTGTCCCGCGAGCCGCTGCTCAACGAGCTGATCCGCGAGCTTTCCGACACCACGGTGTCGGTCTACCTGATCCCCGACCTGTTCATGTTCGACCTGCTGCACGCGCGCAGCGAGAGCATCAACGGGCTGGCCACCATCAGCATCTTCGACACGCCCATGGACGGCCCCAACGCCGTGCTCAAGCGCATCGAGGACATCGTGCTGGCCTCGTTGATCCTGCTGCTGATCGCCGTGCCCATGTTGTGCATCGCAGTGGCCGTGAAGCTCACCTCGCGCGGCCCGGTGCTGTTCCGGCAGACCCGCTACGGCATGGATGGCCGGCCCATCCGCGTCTGGAAGTTCCGCAGCATGACAGTCATGGAGGACGGCGCCGCCGTTATCCAGGCCTCGCGCAACGATTGCCGCATCACCCCGCTGGGCGCCTTCCTGCGGCGCACCTCGCTGGATGAATTGCCACAGTTCTTCAACGTCTTGCTCGGCGACATGTCCGTGGTCGGCCCACGCCCCCACGCCGTGGCGCACAACGAGCAATACCGGCGTCAGGTCAGCCGTTACATGCTGCGTCACAAGGTCAAGCCAGGCATTACCGGCTGGGCCCAGGTGAACGGCTGGCGTGGCGAAACAGACACCCTGGAGAAGATGCAGAAGCGCATCGAGTTCGATCTGGACTACATCGAGAACTGGTCCGTCTGGTGGGACCTGAAGATTGTCTTGCTGACCCTGTTCAAGGGTTTCGTACACCGCAATGCCTATTGAGTTTCCACACAAGCTTCAAGGAAGGATTGCCATGAAAAACCTGCTCGCTTTCAGCTTTGTAGTCGGCAGTCTGGCGCTACAAGGCTGCGTGTTCTCCCCCGGTCAGCACATGACGGATTCCGATATCCAGAGTGAGGCACAAAAACAGGGGATGAACATCACCCTCGTGCCCATCACGGCCCAGGTGCTGCAACGCCAGGAAGCCGATTTCGCCGCCCGGCCCGGCGTGCCGACGGAACTGCTGAACTACCGTCCTCCCCAGGAGGACTATGTGATCGGTGGTGGCGACGTACTGCTGGTGACCGTCTGGGATCACCCGGAACTGACCAGCCCCGGCTCGACCCAGCAGATGGAAGCCAACGGACGCGTTGTCGGCGCCGACGGCAACATCTTCTTCCCCTATGCCGGCGTGGTGCGCGCCGAAGGACAGACTCCGGCGCAGTTGCGTACGAGTCTGTCCCGACGGCTGGCGAACAAGGGAATCGTCGACCCGCAGGTGGACGTCACCGTGCTGCGCTATGGCAGCCAGCACGTGGTGCTCTCCGGGGCCTTCCAGAACGGCGGTCAGGTCGAACTGAACAACACGCCTACCACGCTGGTGCAGGCGGTCAGCAAGGCCGGGGTGATCACCGGCGAGGCGGACCTTTCCGGGCTGACGCTCAAGCGTGATGGCCGCGAATACGTGCTCGACGTCGACGCGCTCAACCGCTCCGGTTCGACGCTGACCGGTATCTACCTGAAGAACGGCGACCAGATCCACCTGCCCTACAACGACCGCAAGAAAGTCTACGTGGTCGGTGAAGTGGAGCGTCCGCAGGTGGTCACCTACCGCACCACTGGCCTGACGCTGCTGGAAGTGCTCGGCAACGCCGGTGGCCTGGCCCCGGAAACCTCCGACGGCGACTCGGTCTACGTGATCCGTGGCAACCCGGAACCGGTCGCCGGCAGCGCGCCGGGCGCCTTCCGGGCCCAGGTCTTCCACCTGGAAGCCAAGCGGCCGACCGCCTACGCCCTGGCCAAGGAATTCGCCATGCAGCCGCAGGACGTGGTGTTCATCGGCCCGGCCAACATCACGCGCTGGAACCGCTTCATCAGCCAACTGCTGCCGTCGGCCAACATCATCAGCACCAGCGCGGCCGTCGGCGGCAACTGATCGCCCCCCGCACTCTCCGGCAATGCCCACGGCCTAGGGGAATTTTCCTACCGCCGCGGGTGGATCGCTGGAATCGACTCCGCACCCGGTGGTGGCCATTATCGCCGCCCTCGGGTGCAGGGACGCACCACTCCTAGGCGGACGCCAGTCTGCCGCTCTCCTTTGGGACCTTCCCCTAGCACAGGGTCCCGAACCCGCCCGCGTTGCAGCGCCGGCGGGTTTTTTTTGCCCGGCGTTCGTCCGCTCAGGCCGAGTCCTTACGCCCTTTCCCACGGTCAGCCACTTGACACGAACTGGGTACCTCTTCAGGGAGGCGCCGCCGGTCATTCGGCGTGCTATCATATATTCCTAAAAGAAATTACATAGTAATAATTAATTCTTTTTTGATTTATAGGGCTTCTTTTATCTTGGCCTCCAGCGTTGCCGTGACAGCGAAGGGGGATGGCGGTTATCCGCCAGGATTAGGGGGCTCGTGGCGGTTTTCCGCTGATTTTTCTGAAGGTGTTTGCTTGCTGATCGTTCCGGGTGTCGGAAATGGCGGGCGTGTCGGGCCAATAAGGTCGGTTGGCCTGGGGATTGCCTAGCCACTGGCGCATGCCCCGCGCATTGCCACAACAACAAGACACGAGAGCCGATCCATGCCATTCCATTCTTCTACTGCCCTCCCGCCTGCTTGCCTGCGCTCGATCCCCGTATAGGGGAGCGCCGTACACCGCCGAATTACCGCATGCCGAGCGTGCCTGACACGCCATGGCCGCTGCTTGCCGTTCGATCGGGCTCCACTGGAGCCAGTGGTCGTCTTGAATGGCCTGCTTTCCAAGATCAATAAAATGGGGAAATTCCAATGAAACGCCGCACTCTCACGCAATCGAGCCTCGCACTCGCCATCGCTGCCGCAGGCCTCGCCCAATCCGCCGTCGCCGGTGGGTTCATTGAAGACAGCAAGGCCAACCTGACGCTGCGCAACTTCTACATCAACACTGACAACCGCAACGGCACCGCCGAGCCGAGCAAGCAGGAAGAGTGGGGCCAGGGCTTCCTGCTCAACTACACCTCCGGCTTCACCGAAGGCACCGTGGGCTTCGGCGTTGACGCCCTGGGCCTGCTGGGCGTGCGCCTGGACAGTGGCAAGGGCACACATTACAACCCGACCAGCTCGAGCTTTTCCGGTACTGTCTTCCCCACCGATGGTGACGGTCGCGCGGTCGATGATTTCTCCCACCTGGGCGCCACCGGCAAGGTGAAGGTTTCCAGTACCGTGCTGCAGTACGGCACCCTGCTGCCCAAGCTGCCGGTCGTGACCTACAACGACGGTCGCCTGCTGCCGCAGACCTTCGAGGGTGGCCAGGTCACCTCGAACGAGTTCAAGGACCTGACCCTGCTCGGCGGTCAGCTGGAACACATGAAGGGCCGCAGCTCCAGCAACAACGAAGGGCTATCCATCGCCGGCGCCAACAATGCGCGCACCGGTGAGTTCGTCAACAAGTTTTACTACGGCGGCGCCGACTACAAGCTGACCAAGGACCTGACGCTGCAGTACTACTACGGCAACCTGCAGGACTTCTACAAACAGCACTTCCTCGGCCTGCAGCACAACTGGGCGATCGGCCCGGGCGTGCTGAAATCCGACCTGCGCTACTTCCACAGCAGCGACGACGGCAAGAACGGCCACGACAAGGCCTTCTACACCAACGGCTACTACGGCAACGGTGTGACCAAGGGCGAAGTCGACAACCGCGCCTGGAGCGGCCTCTTCACCTACACCGTCAGCGGACACAGCTTCGGTGCCGGCTACCAGCAGCTCAGTGGCGACAGTGACTTCCCGTTCATCAACAACGGCGATGGCGCTACCGCTTACCTGATCACCGACGTGCAGATCGGCAAGTTCCTGCGTGCCGGCGAGCGTACCTGGCAGGTCCGCTACGGCTACGACTTCGCCCAGGCCGGCCTGCCGGGCCTGACCTTCCAGACCCTGTACCTGCACGGCGACAACATCGACACCAAGTACGGCGACAAGAGCGAGTGGGAGCGTGATATCTCCCTGGCCTACGTGATTCCGGATGGCACCTTCAAGGGTCTGGGCTTCACCTGGAAGAACGCCGCCCTGCGCAGCGGTCTGCCGACCGCCGGCTCGGGCACCGCGACCCAGCGCGACCAGGACGAGAACCGCCTGATCGTCAGCTACACCATCCCGCTGCTGTAATTCCTGCGGGTTGAAAAAAAGCCGCCGTTCTCGCAAGAGAGGGCGGCTTTTTCATGTCTGCCTCACACCTTCGGACGTTGCTTTTTGTAGGAGCGAGCTTGCTCGCGAATGATCCCCGCTGCGAAGCCGTTCGCGAGCAAGCTCGCTCCTACAGCGGCATTCCTCTGCCAATGAAAAAGGCCGTCGCTCCGTTAGGGGCGACGGCCTTTCATTACTCAGCGAATCAGCGTTTCTGCGGCGCCGGTTGCTGCTGGGTGATGCAGTGGATGTTGCCGCCGCCCAGGAGGATCTCGCGGCCCGGCACCATGACGATCTCATGCTCGGGGAAGATGCGCTTGAGGGTGGCTTCGGCCTCGGCGTCCGCCGGGTCGTCGAAGCGCGGAGCGATGATGCCGCCGTTGACGATCAGGAAGTTGACGTAGGAGCCGGCCAGGCGGATCGACGGATCGCGCGGCTGGGTGCCGATCACCAGGTCGATGCCTTCGCACTCGGTTTCGGTCGCATGGATCGGGCCGGGGATGACGATCTTGTGCACGGTCAGCTGGCGGCCCTTGGCATCGCGGGCGGATTCCAGCACGCGCATGGCGGCCTGGCAGCGCTCGTAGTTCGGGTCGTTCTGATCGTCGGTCCAGGCCAGAAGCACTTCGCCCGGGCGCACGTAGCAGCAGAAGTTGTCGACGTGGCCGTCGGTCTCGTCGTTGAACAGGCCGTCAGGCAGCCAGATCACGGTGTCGATGGCCAGGTGCTCGCGCAGCACGTCCTCGATCTCTTCGCGGCTCATGTGCGGGTTGCGGTTGTGGTTGAGCAGGCATTCCTCGGTGGTGATCAGGGTGCCTTCGCCGTCGACGTGGATCGAGCCGCCTTCGAGTACGAAGCCTTCGGTGCGGTAGCCGTCGCAGCGCTCGATGCCGAGGATCTTGCTCGCCACCTGGTCGTCGCGGTGCCACGGGAAGTACAGGCCGCCTTCCAGGCCGCCCCAGGCGTTGAAGGTCCAGTCCACGCCACGCACGTCGCCCTTGTCGTTGGTGACGAAGGTCGGGCCGGTGTCGCGCACCCAGGCGTCGTCGTTGCTGATCTCCACCACGCGGATATTGGCCGCGTCGGCCAACTGGGCGCGGGCATTCTCGTACTGGCCGGCGGAGACGCCGATGGTCACCGGCTCGAAGCGGGCGATGGCGCGGGCCACGGCGCTGAAGGCGGCCTGCGCGGGCTTGCCGCCCAGGCGCCAGTTGTCCGGACGCTCGGGCCAGACCATCCAGGTCTGGGTCTGGGGTTCCCATTCCGCCGGCATGCGGAAGCCATCGGCGCGGGGAGTGCTGGTCAGCGTGGTCATGGGGCGGTCCTTGATGGTTGTTTCGCGGAGGGGGAGGCCGATATCCATCGATGGATAGCGCTGCATTCCACCCATCCTGCGGAGCGGGCTGTGTCATTCGGGAGATCGCGCCGTCGAGCTTCGCAGGAGGGCCAGTATAGGTCGCCAGTCCTGCCATCGCCTCGGGATGCTCTCAGATTGGAGAGTTTATATCCGATAAAAATCGGTTTATGAAGGGATTTTTTGAAATATTCAGCTCGATAATTCGGATATTTATCGGATAAAAATCGATTATTTGAGGGCTGTGGGGCGTTTCGGCAGGCAGGGCGGCAGGTACAGCGACAGGTAGGCGTCGATCACCCGCATGCCTTCTTCGGCCAGGCGCTCGGTGATCTGCCCGTGGCGCTGCACGGAGAGGGCGTAGACGCGATCGCCCAGCTCGATGGCCAGGCTGAACACCTCGATGTCCTGCGGTAGCGGCGGCAGCTCGAAGTGGCGCTCGAACAGTTCGCGCATGGCCTGGCCGAGTTGCACGTCGTGCTGGCTGTCGGCTTGGGTGACTTCGGCGAGCCCGTGGCTGGCGAGGATCAGTTGACGCGCGGCGGCGTCTTCGGCGTATACGGCCAGGGTGCGCTGCTCGACCAGTCGCGCGAGGTCGCGCCAGTCGCGCAGGGCGGCGTGGTCGACGGGTTGTTCCAGGCAGGCGCGGAAGGCGGCATGGACGTCGCTGGTCAGCCCCTGCAGCAGGGCTGGTACGCTGGGGAAGAAGTGGTAGACGGAGGAGGGCGGGATCTCTGCGCGCTCGGCCACGGCGTAGATCGACAGGCTTGCCGCGCCGTTCTCGGCCAGCAGGGCGCGGGCAGCCTCGAGGATCACGGCGATGCGTGCCTGGCTGCTGGCGCGGGGCTTGCGAGAGGGAGAGGGAGCGGGCATGACGACCTCCGGAGCTGGGCGGCTATTGGACGCCAGCTCCGGGGTGCTCGGCAAGTCAGCTGCCGCCGTCGCGCAGCTTGCCCCAGACTTCGGTAATCACTGGGGCGGTCTTCTCCGGCGCGGTTTCCAGGGCGAACAGGCGGCGCTTGGTTTCCTGGTCCGGGTAGAGGCCCGGCTGGTCGCGCAGGGCGGCGTCGAGGAACTGCGCAGAGTCCTTGTTGCCGTTGGGGTAGAGGGTAGCGGCGGTGATCTGCGCGGCGACCTTGGGCTGCATCAGGTAGTTGATGAATTTGAGCGCGAGGTCGGGGTGTTCCGATGCGCTGGGGACCACCAGGTTGTCGATGAACAGCACCGAGCCTTCCTGCGGCACCACGAAGCGTACCGGCTGGCCGGCGTTGGCCGCGCCCAGGGCGTCGCCGACCCAGGCCATGGCGACGCACAGCTTGCCGGCGTTGAGGTCCTGGATATAGCGCTCGCTGTCGATGTAGCGCAGGTTCGGGCGCAGCTGCGCGAGTACTTCGCCGGCGCGGCGAATCTGCGACGGCGCGCTGCGGGCGAAGTTGCGGCCCTGGTAGTTCATCAGCACCGAGAAGGCTTCGTCCGGGGCGTCCAGCAGGCTCATGCCGCAGGCCTTCAGGCGCTGGCTCTGCTGCGGGTCGAAGAGAATGCTCCAGCTGTCGGGCAGCTTGCCGCCGTAGGCCTTCTCCGCTTCGGGTTCGTTGATCGCCAGGCCCACGGCGCCCCACAGGTAGGGCACGGCATGCTGGTTGTTGGGGTCGACGGCGGCCAGTTTGCTCAGCAGCTGGGTGTCGAGGTGGCTGCGGTTGGGCAGCTTGCTGAAGTCCAGCGCCTGGATGCGCTTGTCGCGGATCAGGGCGGGTAGGTCATTATGCGAGGGCACGGCGACATCGAATTTCTGACCGCTGTCCAGGGCCTTCTTGACCTCTGCGGCGGTGCTGTAGGTCGTGTACTCGACCCGGATGCCGGTGTCCTTCTCGAAGTCCTTGAGCACTTCGGGGGCGATGTAGTCGTTCCAGTTGTAGACGCGGATGACCTGGTCCGCCCAGGCGGATAGCGGGCACAACAGCATCAGAATCAAGGCGTACAGGCGTGGCATTGGCGATCTCCCTGAATGAACCACGTAATCAGTGGATGCGGCATTCATTCGCCGCTCGATAGCGCGACAGCAAGGACACGACAGACGCGATGGACGCCCGGGCGGGCGGATGGAGACATCGCGAGGCAGGCAGGAACGACGGATGTGACTCGCCTCAGCGCCCCTCCTCGCCGTTGCGATGTCGCAGTTCCCCGGGTGTGCCAGAGGCACAAGGAAACGCCGGCGCGAGGGCCGGCGTTTCGTTTACCACTTATACGGTGTGCAAGTACCAGTTGTACTCGAGGTCGGAGATCGAATACTCGAACTCCTGCATCTCATGCTCCTTGCACGCGACGAAGATGTCGATGTACTCGGGGCTGATGTACTTGTTCATCACATCGCTGTCGTCCAGCTCGCGCAGTGCATCGCGCAGGTTGTTCGGCAGACTCTGCTCCAGTTGCTCGTAGGCGTTGCCTTCGATCGGCGCGCCCGGCTCGACCTTGTTGGTCAGGCCGTGGTGGACGCCGGCCAGTACCGCCGAGAGCAGCAGGTACGGGTTGGCATCGGCGCCGGCGACGCGGTGCTCCAGGCGCACCGCTTCAGGCGCTCCGGTGGGTACGCGCAGGGCAACGGTACGATTGTCCAGGCCCCAGCTCGGTGCGTTCGGCACGAAGAAGGCCGAACCGAAACGGCGGTACGAGTTGACGTTCGGGCAGAGGAACGCCATCGACGCCGGCAGGGTCTCGAGCACACCGCCGATCGCGTGGCGCAACGCGGCGTTCTGCTCGGGATCCTCGCTGGTGAAGATGTTCTTGCCGTCCTTGTCGAGCAGCGAGACGTGTACGTGCAGACCGTTGCCGGCCTGACCCGGGTAGGGCTTGGCCATGAAGGTCGAGTCCATCTCGTGGTCGTAGGCGACGTTCTTGATCAGGCGCTTGAGCAGGACCGCGTAGTCGCAAGCCTTCAGGGCGTCGTCAACGTGGTGCATGTTGACTTCGAACTGTGCCGGGGCGCTCTCCTTGACGATGGCGTCGGCCGGGATGCCCTGGGCGCGAGCGCCGTCGATGATGTCCTGCAGGCAGTCAGCGTACTCGTCGAGGTCGTCGATGGAGTAGACCTGGACCGATTGCGGACGTTTGCCGGAGATCGGCGAGCGCGGCGGCTGCGGACGGCCGTTCACGTTCTCCTGGTCGATCAGGTAGAACTCCAGCTCGAAGGCCGCGACGATGGTCAGGCCGATGTCGGTGAACTTCTGTACGACTTGACGTAGCACTTCACGCGGGTCGGCGAAAAACGGCGTGCGTTCTTCCATCTCGTGCATGGTCATCAGCAGCTGCGCGGTCGGGCGCTTCTGCCAGGGTTCCATGGAGAGGGTGTTGGGGATTGGGAAACAGACGCGATCCGCGTCGCCAATGTCCAGGCCGAGGCCGGTGCTTTCTACCGTGGAGCCGGTGATGTCGAGAGCGAAGAGAGAGGCGGGGAGGTTAATGCCTTTCTCATAGACTTTGGGCAGGTTGGTGCGTTCGATGCGCTTGCCGCGGACCACACCATTCATGTCTGCAATAAGGAGGTCGACGAATTGGACCTCGGGGTGTTCCTTCAGGAACTCACTCGCTTCTTCGAGCGACACGGCACTCTGGGGTACCGACATGATGTAACACCTTTATTGTTAAAAATTTCAATCATTCGAAAGCTGAGGTGTGAGTCAATCCGAATTGGCAAGGGTTGTCAATGTCGCACCAAAGTGGGGCGCACCGGTCGCGATGGGCCGTTTTTGGGGCGTTTCGAGCCGCTTTTGATGAGCGGAGAGCCTTTGCTGGCGGGCTGTTCAGTGGGGCGTGTTTGATTTTTTACATGACTATTGTGTAAAAAAATGAACAAGGCTAAGCTCGGCCTCAAGCCCATAACACTTACAAACACGGGTGTCCCATGTCTCGCCTGCCGTTAATCGGCGTGTCCGCCTGCATCAAGCAGATCGGTTCCAAACCCTACCATGTTGCTGGCGACAAATACCTCAGAGCGCTGATCTCCGGGGCCTCGGGCATTCCTTTGATCATTCCCTCCCTGGGCGATGCCATCGACCAGGAAGACATGTTGGCCGCGTTCGACGGCCTGCTCTTCACAGGCTCGGCGTCGAACGTCGAACCCCATCATTATAGTGGCTCCGCCAGCATTGCAGGCACTCCTCATGATCCCGAGCGCGACAGTACGACGCTGCCGCTGATTCGCCGCGCCGTCGCGGCCGGGATTCCGGTGCTGGGCATCTGCCGCGGCTTCCAGGAAATGAACGTCGCCTTCGGCGGCTCGCTGCACCAGAAGGTGCACGAAGTCGAAGGCTTCATGGACCACCGCGAACCCGCCGGTGAGCCGATTGAAATCCAATATGGTCTGCGGCACGTCGTCGACGTGCAGCCGGGCGGCGTTTTCGCCGGTATCGGGCTACCCTCGCAGTTCCAGGTCAACTCTATTCACGGCCAGGGCGTTGATCGTCTGGCGCCCGGCCTTCGTGTAGAAGCTCTGGCGCCTGACGGGTTGGTTGAAGCCTTCTCCGTCGAAGGTGCGGCCTTCGCCGTCGGGGTGCAGTGGCACCCGGAATGGCAGGTCGAAACGAACCCCAACTATCTCGCTATCTTCCAGGCATTCGGCAAAGCCTGCGGCAAGAGGGCGGGGAACCGCTGAGTCCGGCGTTGGGGCCGGGCTCTCAAACCCTGAGGTCTTTATGACTAGCAAGCTAGACCAGCTCAGTGGCTGGTTGAAGGAACGCAAGATCACTGAAGTGGAATGCATGATCGCTGACCTGACCGGGATTGCCCGGGGCAAGATCGCGCCGACCGCGAAATTCCTCAACGAGAAGGGCATGCGCCTGCCGGAAAGCGTTCTCCTGCAGACCGTGACCGGTGATTACGTCGAAGACGACATCTATTACGACCTGCTGGACCCGGCCGACATCGATATGGTCTGCCGCCCGGACGAGAATGCCGTGTTCCTCGTCCCCTGGGCCATCGAGCCGACCGCGATGGTCATCCACGATACCTACGACAAGCTGGGCAACCCCATCGAGCTGTCGCCGCGCAACGTACTCAAGCGCGTCCTCCAGCTATACGCCGACAAGGGTTGGAGGCCGATCGTGGCGCCGGAGATGGAGTTCTACCTGACCAAGCGCAGCGACGACCCCGACTATCCGCTGCAGGCGCCGATCGGCCGTTCCGGCCGCCAGGAAACCGGTCGCCAGTCCTTCTCCATCGACGCGGCGAACGAATTCGACCCGCTGTTCGAGGACATGTACGACTGGTGCGAACTGCAGGGCCTGGATCTGGACACCCTGATCCATGAAGAAGGCACCGCGCAGATGGAGATCAACTTCCGTCATGGCGACGCCTTGGACCTGGCCGATCAGATCGTGGTGTTCAAGCGCACCATGCGCGAGGCCGCGCTCAAGCACAACGTCGCCGCGACCTTCATGGCCAAGCCGATGACCGGCGAGCCGGGCAGTGCCATGCACCTGCACCAGAGCATCGTCGACATCAAGACCGGCAAGAACATCTTCTCCAATGCCGACGGCAGCATGAGCGAGCTGTTCCTGCACCACATCGGCGGCCTGCAGAAGCTGATCCCCGAGGCGCTGCCGCTGTTCGCCCCGAACGTCAACTCGTTCCGCCGCTTCCTGCCCGATACCTCGGCGCCGGTGAACGTGGAGTGGGGCGAGGAGAACCGCACCGTGGGCCTGCGCGTACCGGATTCCACCCCGGACAACCGCCGTGTGGAGAACCGCCTGGCCGGCGCCGACGCGAACCCTTATCTGGCCCTGGCCGCCAGCCTGCTGTGTGGCTACATCGGCATGGTCGAAGGCCTCAAACCCAGTGCCCAGGTCAAGGGTCGTGGCTATGAACGGCGTAACCTGCGCCTGCCGCTGACCATCGAAGCCGCCCTGGAGTGCATGGAAGGCAGCAAGACCCTGGAGAAATACCTGGGTGACAAGTTCATTCGGGGCTACGTCGCGGTGAAGCGCGCCGAGCACGAGAACTTCAAGCGAGTAATCAGTTCCTGGGAGCGCGAGTTCCTCCTGCTTTCTGTCTGATCGGCGTGGGGTCCGGCGCGTGGCCGGGCCCCGTGTTTCTTAGAGAAGAGGTTTTATCAAGATGACTAACCAGACCAGCGCCAACACCCAACACTGGCAGGCGCTCAGCCGCGATCACCACCTGGCTCCGTTCACCGACTACAAGCAACTGAACGAGAAGGGTGCGCGCATCATCACCAAGGCCGAAGGCGTGTACCTGTGGGACAGCGAGGGCAACAAGATCCTCGACGGCATGGCTGGCCTGTGGTGCGTGAACGTCGGCTACGGTCGCAAGGAACTTGCTGAAGTCGCCTACAAGCAGATGCAGGAACTGCCTTACTACAACCTGTTCTTCCAGACCGCGCATCCGCCGGTGCTGGAGCTGTCCAAGGCCATCGCCGACATCGCCCCCGAAGGCATGAACCACGTGTTCTTCACCGGATCGGGCTCGGAGTCCAACGACACCGTGCTGCGCATGGTCCGCCATTACTGGAGCATCAAGGGTCAGCCGCAGAAGAAAGTGGTCATCGGTCGCTGGAACGGCTACCACGGTTCGACCGTCGCCGGCGTCAGCCTGGGCGGCATGAAGGCGCTGCACGAGCAGGGTGACCTGCCGATCCCCGGCATCGAGCACATCGCCCAGCCTTACTGGTTCGGCGAAGGCGGCGACATGGACCCGGAAGAGTTCGGCGTCTGGGCTGCCGAACAGCTGGAGAAGAAGATTCTCGAAGTCGGCGAAGACAAGGTCGCCGCCTTCATCGCGGAGCCCCTGCAGGGCGCGGGCGGCGTGATTATTCCGCCGAAAACCTACTGGCCGAAGATCCGCGAGATCCTCGCCAAGTACGACATCCTGTTCATCGCCGACGAAGTCATCTGCGGCTTTGGCCGTACCGGCGAATGGTTCGGCAGCCAATACTTCGGCAACGCCCCGGACCTGATGCCGATCGCCAAGGGCCTGACCTCCGGCTACATCCCCATGGGCGGTGTGATCGTTCGCGACGAG
Source organism: Pseudomonas sp. NPDC086581 (assembly GCF_044746165.1). Lineage (NCBI taxonomy): Bacteria > Pseudomonadati > Pseudomonadota > Gammaproteobacteria > Pseudomonadales > Pseudomonadaceae > Pseudomonas > Pseudomonas sp. NPDC086581. The sequence goes on from NZ_JBIVBR010000010.1 coordinate 139,050, forward strand.
ATCGTCCATACCCTGAATGAGGGTGGGGAGTTCTACCACGGCTTCACTTACTCTGGTCACCCGGTAGCCGCAGCGGTGGCACTGGAAAACATCCGCATCCTGCGGGAAGAGAAGATTGTCGAGCGTGTGAAGAACGAAACGGCACCGTATTTGCAGCAGCGCTGGCAAGAGCTGGCCGACCATCCCCTGGTAGGCGAAGCCCGCGGGGTAGGCCTGGTGGCAGCACTGGAGCTGGTGAAGAACAAGAAGACCCGCGAGCGCTTCGAAGGCAAGGGTGTCGGGATGCTGTGCCGCGAGCACTGCTTCCGCAACGGTCTGATCATGCGCGCGGTGGGAGACACTATGATTATTTCGCCGCCGCTGGTGATCGAGAAATCGCAGATCGATGACCTGATCACCCTGGCGCGCAAGTGCCTCGATCAAACCGCCGCAGCCGTTCTGTCTTGAGTCTTTCACCAGACCTTTGACAGACTGCGCCTGTGCGTTGGCCAGGCTCACCGGGTGGTGACGGAAGGAGATGTCCACGCCACCCGGAACATCAAAAAAACAAACGGAGCTACCCGCATGTTCAAGACCTTCGGCAAATCCCTGCTCGCCGTGACGCTGGCAGGTGCTGTGGCTGGTATGGCGCAGGCTGACGACAAAGTACTGCACGTCTACAACTGGTCGGACTACATCGCGCCGGGCACGGTCGATCAGTTCACCAAGGAAACCGGAATCAAGGTCGTCTACGACGTCTACGACAGTAACGAAGTGCTGGAGGCCAAGCTGCTGGCCGGCAAGTCGGGCTACGACATCGTGGTGCCGTCCAACTCCTTCCTGGCCAAGCAGATCAAGGCTGGCGTCTACCAGCCGCTGGACAAGTCCAAGCTGCCGAACTGGAAGAATCTCAACCCCGACCTGATGAAGACCCTGGAGATCAGTGACCCGGGCAACCAGTACGCGATCCCGTACCTGTGGGGCACCATCGGCATCGGCTACAACCCGGACAAGGTCAAGGCCGCGCTGGGCGACAACGCTCCGGTGGATTCCTGGGACCTGGTGTTCAAGCCGGAAAACATCCAGAAGCTGAAGTCCTGCGGCGTGAGCTTCCTCGACTCGCCGACCGAAATGCTGCCGGCCGCCCTGCACTACCTGGGCTACAAGCCCGATAGCCAGGATCCGAAAGAGCTGAAGGAAGCCGAGGCGCTGTTCCTGAAGATTCGTCCCTACATCTCCTACTTCCACTCCTCCAAGTACATTTCCGATATCGCCAACGGCAACATCTGCGTGGCCATCGGTTACTCGGGTGACGTGTACCAGGCCAAGTCTCGCGCTGAAGAAGCCAAGAACAAGGTCACCGTGAAGTACAACATTCCGAAGGAAGGCGCCGGCGCGTTCTTCGATACCGTCGCCATACCGAAGGATGCGGAGAACTCCGAAGCCGCCCTGAAGTGGATCAACTTCCTGCTCGAGCCGAAAGTCATTGCCGAGATCAGCGATACCGTTTCCTACCCGAACGGCAACTCCGCCGCCACTCCGCTGGTGAGCGAGGCCATTCGCAAGGATCCGGGCATCTACCCGACCGACGAGGTGATGAAGAAGCTGTACGCCTTCCCGGACCTGCCGGCGAAGACCCAGCGTCTGATGACCCGCAGCTGGACCACCATCAAGTCCGGCAAGTAATCGGGTAGTCGCTGCCGCCTGGCGCGGCAGTGGATGGTCCGGGCAAGCGGCGGGGGAGTGCGCTCCTCCGCCCGCTACCGGCAGCAACAAACAGCTTCCATCGGTGGAATGGCTGCGCAAGCCCCGGCGCTCTCGTGCTGTAACGGGTTCGGCGCTATCCACGGACCGGCCGTCGAAACCCCGGCAGCAACCGACCGAAGTAGTCAAAAACAACGAGAGGACTCACGTGTGCGCATTCCCTTCCGCAGAACCCTGATCGCTGCAGTCTCCGTCTTCGGCCTGACTTCGCTGGCACAGGCGCAGCAGACCGTCCACATCTACAACTGGTCGGACTACATCGGTGAAACCACCCTCGCCGATTTCGAGAAGGAAACCGGTATCAAACCGGTGTACGACGTCTTCGACTCCAACGAAACCCTGGAAGGCAAGCTGTTGGCCGGTCGCACCGGCTACGACGTGGTCGTGCCGTCCAACCACTTCCTCGGTCGCCAGATCAAGGCCGGTGCATTCCAGAAGCTGGACAAGAGCCAGCTGCCGAACTGGTCGAACCTCGACCCGCACCTGATGAAGCAGCTCGAGGCCAACGACCCGGGCAACCTGTACGGCGTGCCTTACCTGTGGGGCACCAACGGCATCGGCTACAACGTCGAGAAGGTCAAGGCCGTGCTGGGTGTCGACACCATCGATTCGTGGGCCGTCCTCTTCGAGCCCGAGAACATGAAGAAGCTCAGCCAGTGCGGCGTCGCCTTCCTTGATTCGGGCGACGAGATGATGCCGGCTGTGCTCAAGTACATGGGGCTGGATCCCAACAGTACCAACCCGGATGACTACAAGAAGGTCGAAGAGAAGCTGATGGCGGTGCGTCCGTACGTCACCTACTTCCACTCTTCCAAATACATCTCCGACCTGGCCAACGGCAATATCTGCGTCGCTGCCGGCTTCTCCGGTGACGTATTCCAGGCTGCCAACCGCGCCAAGGAAGCCGGCAAGGGCGTGAACATCGCCTACGCGATTCCCAAGGAAGGCGCCAACCTCTGGTTCGACATCCTCGCCGTGCCGAAGGATGCCTCCAACCCGAAGGCGGCCCACGCGTTCATCAACTACCTGCTCAAACCCGAAGTGATCGCCAAGGTCAGCGATTACGTCGGTTACGCCAACCCGAACCCCAAGGCTGGCGAATTCATGGATGAGTCCGTGCGCAACAATCCTGAGGTTTATCCATCCCAGGAGGTTCTCGACAAACTCTTCGTGCAGCATGAGCTGCCGCCGAAGATCCTGCGCCTTATGACCCGTTCCTGGACCAAGATCAAGTCGGGCAAGTAAGACGGTTTTCCCCAAATCCGTCCGCGCGGGCACGGAGCGTCGCAGGGCCCCTCGAAAGGCCCAGCGGCGCACGTAAACTGCGCCAGCCCTGTAATACCAAGCATGCCCGGCCGCGGGGGCCGGGCCTCTATGATTTGGGAGTTGTGGTAATGGCAATAGCCTCCGGTGCCTACAAGAAAGCCTTGAGTGGCGACCAGAAGCCTAAAGAGGTTCTGGTAAAAATCGACCGGGTCAGCAAGCAGTTCGACGAAACGCTGGCTGTGGACAGCGTGTCCCTGGACATCAAGAAAGGCGAAATCTTCGCCCTGCTGGGTGGTTCGGGTTCGGGCAAGTCGACCCTGCTTCGCATGCTGGCTGGTTTCGAGCGTCCCACTGAAGGTCGCATCTTCCTCGATGGCCAGGACATTACCGACCTGCCGCCCTATGAGCGGCCGATCAACATGATGTTCCAGTCTTACGCCCTGTTCCCTCACATGAGCGTGGCGCAGAACATCGCCTTCGGCCTGAAGCAGGACGGCCTGCCCAAGGCTGAGATCGACAAGATCGTCGACGAGATGCTCAAGCTCGTGCAAATGACCCAGTACGCCAAGCGCAAGCCGCACCAGCTCTCCGGCGGCCAGCGTCAGCGCGTGGCCCTGGCCCGCTCCCTGGCCAAGCGTCCGAAGCTGCTGCTGCTCGACGAGCCCATGGGCGCGCTGGACAAGAAACTGCGTTCGCAGATGCAGCTGGAACTGGTGGAGATCATCGAGCGCGTGGGCGTGACCTGCGTGATGGTGACCCACGACCAGGAAGAGGCCATGACCATGGCCCAGCGCATCGCCATCATGCACCTGGGTTGCATCGAGCAGATCGGCAGCCCGATGGACATCTACGAGACGCCGGCCAGCCGCCTGATCTGCGAGTTCATCGGCAACGTCAACCTGTTCGACGGCGAGATCGTCGAGGACCTGCAGGACCACGCGGTCATCGCCTGCCCGCAGCTGGAAAACCCGATCTACATCGGCCACGGCATCAGCACCCGTGCCGAGAACAAGCGCATGACCTACGCGCTGCGTCCTGAAAAGGTCATGGTCACTGCGCAGAAGCCGGAAAACCTCGAGCACGAAGGCTTCAACGTCGCCCAGGGCACCGTCCACGACATCGCCTACCTGGGCGGTCACTCGGTGTACTACATCAAGCTGGCCTCCGGCTTTATCGTCCAGGCCTTCATGGCCAACGCCGAGCGCCACGTCGCGCGCCCGACCTGGGACCAGCCGGTTTACATCAGCTGGTACGACGACAGCGGTGTGGTACTGCAATCATGAACATCAGCAAATCGCTCATGAAACGCCTGCCGAACGGCCGGCATGCCGTGATCGGTGTGCCGTTCTTCTGGCTCTTCCTGTTCTTCCTGCTGCCCTTCGCCATCGTGCTGAAGATCAGTCTGGCGGCAGCGGACGTGGCCATTCCGCCGTACACCGAAGTCTTCCAGTACGCCGACCAGACGCTCCAGGTTGTGATGAACCTGGGCAACTACCTGATGCTGACGGACGACCCGCTCTACATCGACGCCTACCTGGGCTCGCTGAAGATGGCGGCGATCAGCACCTTTCTGTGCCTGCTCATCGGATACCCGATGGCCTATGCCATCGCCCGCGCCAGCAAGGAAATGCAGACCGTCCTGCTGCTGCTGATCATGATGCCGACCTGGACGGCGATCCTGATCCGCGTGTACGCCTGGATGGGCATCCTGTCCAACAACGGCCTCCTCAACAGCTTCCTGATGTGGCTGGGCATCATCAACGAGCCGCTGACTATCCTGAACACCAACTTCGCGGTGTACATCGGCATCGTCTACTCGTACCTGCCCTTCATGGTCATGCCGCTCTACGCCAACCTGGTGAAGCACGACATGAGCCTGCTGGAAGCCGCGTCCGACCTCGGCGCGCGCAACTTCACCAGCTTCTGGAAGATCACCGTCCCGCTGTCCAAGAACGGCATCATCGCCGGCTGCATGCTGGTGTTCATCCCGGCTGTGGGCGAGTTCGTGATCCCGGAACTGCTCGGTGGCCCCGAGACGCTGATGATCGGTAAGGTGCTCTGGCAGGAATTCTTCAACAACCGTGACTGGCCGGTGGCTTCTGCCCTTGCCGTGGTGATGCTGCTGATCCTGATCGTGCCCATCATCCTCTTTAACAAGAACCAAGCTAAAGAGCTGGAGGGCAAGGTATGAACAAGCGCTGGTCGTTCTCCAACATCATGCTAGTGTTGGGCCTGCTCTTCATCTACGTGCCGATGCTCATCCTGGTCATCTACTCGTTCAACGGCTCCAAGCTGGTGACTGTATGGGGCGGCTGGTCGGTGAAGTGGTACGTCGGCCTGCTGGACAACCAGCAGTTGGTCGGTTCGGTGTTCCGCTCGCTGGAGATCGCCTGCTACACCGCGATTTCCTCCGTGGCCCTGGGTACGCTGGCCGCCTTCGTGCTGACCCGCATCCCGCGCTTCCGTGGCCGTACGCTGTTCGGCGGCATGGTCACCGCGCCGCTGGTCATGCCCGAAGTGATCACCGGTCTGTCGCTGCTGCTGCTGTTCGTTGCGATGGCCCAGCTGATCGGCTGGCCGCAGGAACGCGGCATCGTGACCATCTGGATCGCCCACACCAGCTTCTGCTCGTCCTACGTGGCGGTCGTGGTGTCGGCGCGCCTGCGCGAACTGGACCTGTCCATCGAGGAAGCGGCCATGGACCTGGGCGCCAAGCCCTGGAAAGTGTTCATGCTGATCACCATCCCGATGATTGCCCCGTCGCTGGCGGCGGGCGGCATGATGTCCTTCGCCCTGTCGCTGGATGACCTGGTACTGGCCAGCTTCGTGTCCGGTCCTGGTTCCACCACCCTGCCGATGGAAGTATTTTCCGCCGTGCGCCTGGGCGTGAAGCCGGAGATCAACGCCGTGGCCAGCCTGATCCTGCTCACCGTTTCGCTGTTCACCTTCTTCGCCTGGTACTTCACCCGTCAGGCCGAGGAACGTCGCAAGCGTGCGATCCAGGAAGCCATGGAGTCCAACGCGACCGACTGGCAGAAGGGTTCGACAGCCACCGCCTGACGCCGTCTTGTCGGCCGGTAGTATCCGGCGATTGTCGAACCACGGGCCACCTTCGGGTGGCCCGTGTTTTTTGCACACACGTTATTCCGAAGTGCTTGGAAGTACGGGGTTTATCGGAAAAATCCGTGGGTTGCAAAGCCCCCCACCCGGCCGATTGCCAACTACGCTCTAAGCGTTCGGTGGCGCTTTCCGGTCACCCCCCGAACCAGGACCGGATCGTGCCGCCGGCAAACTTCCAGTGACGCCTTATGGCACTCCGTGCGGGAGACGGCGCCCAATACAACACCCCGATCGTTATCCCTTGGGGAAATAACGCGCCAGGGAGCTTCGGCATCTCCCGCAACACTCTCTATATCGCACCAATGAAAAACCCCGCAGGAGCGGGGTTTTTCATTTCCGTTTAGCTCTAGTCGACCGGGCTTCAGCGACGCACGGGAATCAATCGCAGGATGCCCTTTGTGTTGGCCTTCACCTCGTTGTCGTCGTAGTGCTGCGGCAAGTACTGGCCCTCGATGTACGCCTCGGCCTGGTCGTCGTAGTGCTTGTCGAATGGCACGCCGCTCTGGCCTACCGGGTTGATGCCCAGGCTGTGGGCCGGGTCGGCGAAGTCGATCAGGCGACGGGTGGACGGGCCGTAAATCACCTGCCAGGGCGCCGGGCCGACGCGGGCGGACAGGTTGTTCGGCACCTCATGGCCACCAGGAGCGGCGAACGGACCGACGTTGAAGATGCGGTCCAGCGGCTTCTGCTGGCCCAGCGGGTGGCCGTGGGTGAGGGTGTGCGCCTGGCCCCACTGCCACTGCTTCGAGTCCTGGCCGAGTTTGGCACGCAGGTGCGCCAGGCTGTCCTTCCAGGCGGCCTTGACGATATCGGTGCGGGTTTCCTTCTGCGGCGTCTTGCGGTTGTCCCACCAGGGCGAGTTCTCGTCGGCGGCCAGGCGCGGCAGGGCGACGTCGAGCACGCGGGTGGACAGCAGGTTGTCGAAGAAGGCGTCGCCCATCTCGTCGCGCATGGCGCCGTCGGCGATCTGGTAGAGCAGTTGGTTGAACACGGTGGCGGTGACCGAATCCAGCGGATGGTCCCCCTGCCAGCTTGCGAGGTTCTCCACCAGCGCCTTTTCTTCGTCGGTGGCGGCGGCTCCACGCAGGATCGGCAGCAACGGCTTGAGGACACGCGGGCCGTAGCCGGTAGCGGTGTCCAGTTGCAGCGCCTGGCTATTCTGCAGATCCCACTTCACGGAAGTGTCGGACAGGCGCTTGTCCAACTGCTGGCCGCGATCGGGCAGGTTGTAGTAACCCGGAATCGGCCGGCCGTTGGCCGGCACCGGCTGGAAGTTGGCGGAGACGATGTAGCCGCGCGCCGGGTTTTCTTCCTGCGGGTTTTCGCTGAAGGGGTAGAAACCGCTCTTGTCGGCCTGACCGCTGGCGCCGTCGAGCAGGAAGTTCGGGTTGACCCCGTCCGGGCGCACAGGCAGCTGCGCTGATGCCCACCAGCCGATGTCGCCACGAGCGTTGGCCCAGACCACGTTGAGGCCCGGCGACTGGATCTTCGAGGCAGCCGCGCGGGCCTTGGGCAGGGTATCGGCGCGGTTCAGCTCATAGAAGGCGTCGAGGATCGGGTTCTGGGTTTCCAGGAAAGCCCACCACATGGAAACCGGTGTCTTGCCTGCGGCGGTGCCCAGCGCATCGTTGACCAGCGGGCCGTGGGGCGAGCTGCGCAGGGTGATCTTCACCGGCGCCTCGCCCTTCACCGCGATGCTCTGCTCCTCGCTTTTCAGGTCCGTCCACTGGCCGTGGTACCAGACCTGGTTGGGGTTGTCCGGGTTGACCTTCTCGGCGACCAGATCGACGTCGTCGTTCTGGAACATGGTCAGGCTCCAGCCGAACTGCAGGTTGTGGCCGAGCGAGGCGAAGGGGTTGAGCGCCTGGTAGTGGCCGTACAGCTCGAAGCCCGGTGCGCTGGCCTGCATCTCATACCACACTGCCGGCACGGCGAAGCGGATGTGCGGGTCGCCGGCCAGCAGCGGCTTGCCGCTCTTGGTGCGGCTGCCGGAGACGGCCCAGGCGTTGCTGCCCTCGAACTGCGGCAGGCCGGCCTTCTCCAGCGCGGCGTGGCTCAGGCGGGCGATAGCGCTCAGGTCCTGCCAGTCGGCGGCGGCGAGCGCCTTGGGAGTCATCACGCCTTCGGGATGCCAGTCGAGGTCGAAGACCTTCAGGTAGTCCGCGCCTAGCTCGTCGCGCACGTAGGTCAGCACCGGCTCGGTGCGGAAGGCGGCGGCGAAGCTGTAGGCCATATAGCCGGCAACGCTTACGGTGTCTTCGGGGGTGAAGGCGCGCTTGGGAATGCCGAGGATGTCGAATTCCACCGGGCGCGGGTGGCTGTCCTGAAACTGGTTGACGCCATCGAGGTAGGCGACCAGCGCCTTCCAGGCCGGGGAGTTCTTGTCCTGCCTGGCCACGTATTCGGCGGCGTGGTCGCGGATGCGCAGGCTGCGGAACATGCGGTCGGTGTCCACCAGCTTGGGCCCGAGCACCTCGGCCAGCTCGCCTCGGGACAGGCGGCGGAGGATTTCCATCTGGAACAGGCGATCCTGGGCGTGGACGTAGCCGATCGCGCGGTACATGTCCTCCTCGCTGCCCGCCTTGATGTGCGGCACGCCGCGCTCGTCGTAGCGAACCGTGACTTCGCTGGCCAGGCCGGCCAGGGGCAGTTGTCCGTCGCGTACCGGCTGCTTGTCGTGCAGGTACCAGCCGGTGCCCGCCGCAGCAGCGGCGACAACGACAGCGAGGACAGTCAAAGTGCGTTTCATGCGGCAACTCCTTGTTGTTATGCGGCGATTCTGCAGTGGATAGCGCACGTCGCTCATTGACCAAACGTCTCGCTACTGGAATTCTCCGGTCAATCCCAGGAGTGACCATGGCCGCCCCCGAGCTGAACTTCCCCGCCACCCCGGCGCTGACCCAGTCCGCCACCCTGCGCCGCCAGTTGTACGAGGCGCTCTCGGTGCTGGGCTTCGACCCCACCGATATCTACCGCCAGGCCCTGCAGAAGGTGCGCCTGCCGCCGCCGGCGCAGAGTGGCCGTCTGGTGCATGACGACGCTCCATTGTTCTGGACGATGCTTGACGAAATTACCGGCGACGCCGATATCGGCCTGCACCTGGGCGAGGCGATGAAGCCGCGTCTGCTGGACGTGGTCGGCTACCTGCTGATGGCCAGCAGCGACCTGCGCGAGGCGCTGCACAGTTTCCTGCGCTTCCAGCACATCCTCTCCGGGGGCTTTGCCGCGCAGATGCGCGAGGAGGGCGAGCAGGTGCGGCTGATCCTCGACCTCAACTATCTGGGCACCAGCAACCTGCGCCAGCAGATGGAGTGCCTGATGCTGCTGTTCCTCAAGCTGCTGGCGCTGATCACCGACGATGAATTCCGCGTCCAGGCCATCGAGTTCCGCCATCCGCAGCCGCGTCGGCTGAGCGAGCACCGGCGGCTGTTCGGCCTCACGCCGAGCTTTGGCAAGCCCAATGACGCCTTGCTGTTCGATCGCGCCCAGATGTCTCGGCCTTCACGTACTGGCAACCCGGTGCTGCACCGATTGCTCACCGAGCACGCGCGGGAACAGCTGGGCACGCTGGACGAGAACGACCTGCTCAATCGCCTGCGCTACCTGATCGCAATACGGTTGGGGGAGGAGGAGTGCACTCTGCAAAGTTGCGCCCGCGAACTCGGCGTGCGGCCGGGGCTGCTGCAGCGCAACCTGGCGAGCCGGGCGCAGACCTTCAGGGAGGTGCGGGAAGAGGTGCGCCGGCAGCGTGCCGCGCAGCTTCTGGAACAGGGCGAGGCTATCCGCGAGGTGGCGCGGGCCTGTGGTTTTGCAGAGCTGTCGCCGTTCTATCGCGCGTTCAAGCGCTGGTACTCGGTGCCGCCCGAGCGCTATCGCCAGCGCCTGCAGGGCGGCACCGAAGGCTGATGGTTACTCGGCCAGCGGGATTTCGCGGCTGACTTCCAGCAGCGCCATGGCATCAAGCTGGTCTTCGATCTGCAGGAAGCGCAGGGCGCGCTGTGGCGAGACTTCCTTGGCGATGCGCTTGAGGTACTTCTCTTTCAGCTCCTGGCGGTCGTCCTGCAACTCCAGCACCTGCTTCTGCAGTTTGGCCGACTCGTCGTTGCTCACCGAGCCAGTGTTATAGCTGTTGGCGTAGTCGATGATGATCGCCAGGGTCTGCTTGCTCAGTTTGTCCGCCTCGGTGCGGTAGCTGTTGTAGATCGGCCAGAACTTCTCGGTTTCCTGCGGGGTGAGCTTCATGTTGGCTTCGACGATGCGCTTGCGCTTGTAGTCGATGTCGGCGATGCGGTTGTTGATGGCCTGCTTGTGTTGCTCCATCACCTGTTTGCTGCTGGGTGCATCTTCGGCGTGGGCGGCCAGGGGCAGCACTAGCCCGGTGGAGAGAACGGCGCAGAAGGCGAGGGCGGAAGGAAGACGCATGCGAAAAGCTCCTTGGTGGCGATCGGCCCCTCATGGGCCGGCGAACCAAGTGTAGTCACGGATTGGCCATTGGCTTCGTTGATGCGGCTCAGTGCTTTGCGCCATCCCAGGGGCAATAGCAGCCCACGGCCAGGGTGTGCGTCGCGTTCACCTGGCGGCCGCCCACCAGGGCGTCGAGGATCGGCTCGATGAAGCTGTTGCCGGAGGTGCACACCGCACCTTCGCTGTAGGGGCCGAAGTAAGCCAGCTTGCCCTGGGCGTCCCAGATCGCCACGGCGGGGCTGGCGGGCAACTGCTCGGCACCGGGCAGCGAGTCCAGCGCGCGCATGGCGTTCAGCGTGTCCGGCAGGTGGCCGCGGCTCCCGGGCTTCTGCACGGCGAAGAACTCCACGCCCTGCGGGCCAAAGCGCTGGATCAGCTCGGCGAGGTGCTGCTGGTTGCCGACGTTGCACGGGCAGGCCGGGTCCCAGAAGTGCACCAGGCGGATCTTGCCGGGGCCGGCCAGCTGCGCGGGCAGCATCAGGTGGTCGCCGGAAAACAGTTGCGGCTGGTGGCTGAACGGGCGGATGAAGCGATTCTCGTACCACCAGTAGGTGGCAAGCAGCGCTCCCAGGCAGAGCGCGGCGATCAGCCAGGTGAGCAACGATTTTCGGCGTGAGGACATGGCGGCGACCAGTGACAGAGTCGGTAAGATAGCCGACAAGCTTGCCACGGGGGCGAGCGCGGCAGAATATCCCGCTGCTGCACGCGCTCCCTTCGTCACCCGCCTGCCAGAAGCGAAACGCCCATGCCTGAAGCCTTCCAGCCCGATCTGCTGCGCCCCCTGCTGCGACCTCTGACCGCAGAGGCGAACGAGGTTGGCATCGCGTTGTACCAGCATTTCTACGGCCTGGACCTGCACGCCCGTCATCCCGGCCTGCAGAGTCGGCTGGGCACCTTCGAGGCCGGCGGCTACCAGATCGCCGCGCAGTACTGGCGACCGGTGCTGGCGCGAGGAACCGTCGTGCTGCTGCACGGCTACTACGACCACATGGGCCTGTACCGCCACGTGATCGACTGGGCGCTGGGCATGGGCTTCGCGGTGCTGGCCTGCGACCTGCCGGGGCACGGCCTGTCGGGCGGGGCCGCCGCCAGCATCGGCGACTTTGCCGAATACCAGGTGGTGCTGGGCGCGTTGCTGGGCCAGGCCCAGGAGCTGGACCTGCCGCAACCCTGGCATCTCTGTGGGCAGAGCACCGGCGGGGCGATCCTGCTGGACTACCTGCTCACCGGCGCACCGCGCCCAGAGCTGGGCCGCACCATCCTGCTGGCGCCGCTGGTGCGTCCACGGGCCTGGGGCTGGTCGAAGTTCAGCTACCAGATGCTGCGGCCCTTCGTGGACTCGATCCCGCGACGTTTCAGCGAGAACTCCAACGACGCCGAATTCCTTTCTTTCCTGCGCGATCGCGATCCGCTGCAGCCGAAGATTCTGCCCACGGCCTGGGTTGGTGCGCTGGCGCGCTGGATTCCGCGCATCGAGGCGGCCGGCCACGGGGTGCAGAGCCTGCTGGTGGTGCAGGGCGATGCCGACGAGACGGTGGACTGGCGCTACAACCTGAAGGTGCTGGAGGACAAGTTCGAGAAGATCGAATGCCTGCTGCTCACCGGCGCGCGGCACCACCTGGCGAACGAGAGCGAGACGCTGCGCCGGCGTTATTTTGATTTTCTCAGTGAGCGGATGGCGTAGCGGGGACTGCGGGGAAGAGAGCCGCTGTAGTCGAGGGTGTGTCCTTCACTCCTTGCGCCATGATCCTCAGGCGCCACCCTCTGTACAGCGGGTGCCATTCTAGGGGAGGTGTTCCTCGGAGTGGTCCGCAAGGTCCGTAGGTGATTTCCGATCACTGTCCGTTGGACGACACCGCTAATCCAGCCTTAAGGGCAGCCAGGGCGGCGCGGTAGTAATCGCGGCCTGCCGGCGACTCGCTGAAGTCGGCGAACTGGCCCAGCTCGGCGTCGCTAAGGCCGCGATAGACGTACAGCAGTGTGTTGTCGAGATCGGCGCCGATCTGGCTCATCAGCTTCTGCCGCTGGCCTTCGAGCATGCCCTGGGCGCTGCCGCCACCGAGCAGGCCGGGAAGCATCTGGCTGAGGCTGTCGGCGGCCACGCTGGCCAGCGCCAGGCTGACTTCGGCGCCAGCTTCGCGGGCCGGCAGGATCTGGCTCAGGCGATGGATGATCTGCTTGCGCGCATCGCTGGCCTGCTGGCGTGGCAGGCCATTGGCGTATTTCTGCAATTGGTCGCTGCGCGTGGCCAGGGTCTCGGCACCGGCCACCTTGCGGCCCAGTGGCGACTCGAAGAAGTTCACCGCCGCCGTGCTGTCGGGCAGGTTCTGGCGTAGGCCGTTGAGAGCGCGCTGATCGATGTCGGCGGGGGCGAAACGCTGGTTGCTGTTGTCCACCAGCGTCTGGTACAGCGCTGGCGGCAGGTTGCCCTGGTAGCGCTTCTGCGCGGCATGCAGGGCGTCATTGAAGTGCGCTCGCTGTTCCGGCCAGCCGGCGGCCTGGTACAGGCGCTGGTAGTTGTCGGCCAGGGCAGGCGTGCCCAGTACAAGAAGGGTGAGGGCCAGCAGTACGCGCATTGCAACTCCTTTTGGGCGGCAGGGTTCGCTCGCCGGGGGCTATTGTCGGCAAGGCTTGCCCCGCTTGTCGAGACACTAGCGCCGGACGTTACAATGCGCGATGTGCTTCGACGCCGACTCTCCCCTCCTGCAAAGCATCGTTGACGACCTCGCCGAGAAGGGCTGGTCGCAGCAGGACGCCTTCCTTCCCGATGCCCTGGTTGCCCAGCTGGCGACGGAATGCCGTGCCCGCGACGCGGCCGGCAAGCTGGCCTCCGCCGCCATCGGCCGGGGCGACGGGCAGGCCGTGCGCGAGGGCATTCGCGGCGATCGTATCCAGTGGCTGGAGCCCGGCCAGTCCGAGGCCTGCGACCTTTACCTGGGTGCACTGGACGCGCTGCGCCAGCAGATCAATCGCTCGCTGTACCTGGGCCTGGAAGACTTCGAGGGGCACTTCGCGCTCTATCCGCCTGGGGCGTTCTACCAGAAGCACCTGGACCGCTTCCGCGACGACGACCGCCGCACCCTCTCCGCCGTGTTCTACCTCAACCGCGACTGGCCGGTGACGCAGGGCGGCGAGCTGCGGATGTACCTCCCCGACGAACGGATACTGGATCTGCCGCCGCTGGCCGGCCGGCTGGTGGTGTTCCTCTCCGGCGACTTTCCCCACGAGGTGCTGCCGGCCACCCATGAGCGCCTGTCGCTCACCGGCTGGTTCCGTCGCCGTGGCGATGCCGCGCGCTGAACGCCGAAGGCGTCAGTGGCCCCAGATCTTCAGGGTACCGCTGATGTCCTGGATGTCGCGCACTTCGATGCTCCCCAGCTTGCCGCCACCCACATAGAGATCGCCGGCCACGCGCAAACGGATGGTCTGCGACGGCAGCCCGCTGGCATTGAGCTGCTGGTTGATGGTGGTCAGGTCGGGCAGGGTCAGCGCCAGTTGCTGCTGCCCGCCAGTGCCCTGCACCACGTCCACCTGCAGGGTCGGTTGCTCAATGCCGAAGATCGGTAGGCTCAGGCCCAACTGCGCGGGCCCGTAGGGCAGGCTGCCGCCACGCCCGTCGGGGCAATCGCCGGCACCCACGCATCCGTTGTCGATGAACACGTTGCGCAGCGAGACGCTGCCGCCGTCGTCTTTCCACGCCACGCTGTCCATGTGCGCGAGCACGTCGGCGCGGATGCTGATGCCGTCCTGGCCGGTGACGGCGCCCAGGTGCTCGTTGTCCAGCGCCCGGAGTTCGGCGAAGGCCAGCGGCAGGTAGGAGAGCGCGGCGAAGGTGGCGGTGCAGAGCAAGAGACGCGGCATGACGGAGGCTCCATGGCGATTGGCCGATGCGCGAGTCTGGGTGGCGGCCTGCCTGGCAGCCAGTGCCGGATAGCTGTTCCCGTCGAAGGTTGTGCTTGGCTCGGGTCTGAGCGTGCGCCGACGACCGGTGCTCCGCTCAAGGACCCGACTTTCGGCGGGTCGGAAACCTGTTGCGACAGACGCTCCGATGAAAGTTGCGTTACCTGGCGTGACCGGCAAACGGCGAGCGGCTAGTCTGTCCCCTTCCAAAAGGGAGTGATTCGCCTATGCAGAAGGTTCTCGTCAGCCGCTGCCTGCTTGGCCATCGCGTCCGCTACGACGGCGGCGCGCACGGGCCGTTCGACCTGCTGTCACGCTGGCTCGACCAGGGGCGGGTGGTCGCGTTGTGCCCGGAAGTCGCCGGCGGCTTGCCGACGCCTCGCGCCCCGGCGGAGATCCCCGGCGGTCAGGGCATGGCGGTGCTGGAGCGCGCCCGCCCGGTGATGACGGTGGAGGGCGAGGACGTCAGCGATGCCTTCCTGCTCGGTGCCGAAGAGGCCATGGCGCTGGTGCGCCGCCACGACATCCGTCTGGCGGTGCTCAAGGCGCGCAGCCCTTCCTGTGGCAACCGCGAGAACTACGACGGCAGCTTCAGCGGCCAGAAGGTTGCTGGCGAAGGCGTTACCGCCGCCGCGCTCAAGCGCATGGGCGTGTTGGTGTTCAGCGAGGAAGAACTGGACGCCGCCGCCGTCTGCCTGGCCGGGCTGGAAGCCGGAGGCTAGAGCGCTTTCCGACACTCGAAGACGCACTATTTTCCTTGAGCCTGCCGCCCTGGCGCCTATGCTTGTGCGTTCCATGCGTAAAGGCGCGGGCCGGCTTGAGCGGATCCTTCGCCTTTTCGATTTCCACGTAGAAGGAGAAGAACATGAGAACCCTGCTGCCTTGCCTCGGTCTTGCCGCGCTGCTTGCCGGTACTTCCGCCATCGCCGCGGAAATCCCGCGCACCCCGGCCCCGGAAGGCGCCAAGGTGTACTTCATCGAGCCGGCCGACGGTGCCACGGTGGACAAGACCTTCACCGTCAAATTCGGCCTCAAGGGCATGGGCGTCGCGCCGGCGGGCGTGGATTCGCCGGCCACCGGGCACCACCACCTGCTGATCGACCTCAAGGAGCAGCCGGCGATGAACATGCCGCTGCCGATGACCGACCAGATCAAGCACTTCGGCAAGGGCCAGACCGAGACCCAGGTGACCCTGCCGCCGGGCAAGCACACCCTGCAGCTGCTGGTGGGCGACAAGAACCACGTGCCGTTCGACCCGCCGGTGGAGTCGCAGCAGATCACCATCAATGTGAAGTGACGATTGGCTTGGGCGTGGGGGCTTGCCCTCACCCTAACCCTCTCCCGGAGGGAGAGGGGACTGTCCTGAGTGTGCTGATGTTCTGGTGTTCGCCGGCTGACGCCGAGACTGCCCCGGAAATCCGAGCGGCTCCCTCTCCCTCTGGGAGAGGGCTGGGGTGAGGGGCTTTGGCCCTGGATCGAGTTGCTGGGAGACAGAAACGAAAAAAGGAGGCCAAGGCCTCCTTTTTTCTTGTCACCGGCAGCGCTTAGAACAGGACGCGGCTGCGGATGGTGCCGTTCACGTGCTGCAGCTTCTCCAGCGCCAGGTCCGAGTACTCGGCGTCGACGTCGATCACCACGTAGCCGACCTTGTCGTTGGTCTGCAGGTACTGGCCGGAGATGTTGATGCCGTTGTCGGCGAACACCTTGTTGATCTCGCTCATCACACCCGGGATGTTCTCGTGGATGTGCAGCAGGCGATGCTTGCCCGGGTGCGACGGCAGGGCCACTTCCGGGAAGTTGACGGAAGAAACCGAGGTGCCGTTGTCGCTGTACTTGACCAGCTTCTCGGCCACTTCCAGGCCGATGTTGGCCTGGGCTTCGGCGGTGGAGCCGCCGATGTGCGGGGTCAGGATCACGCGATCCAGGCCGCGCAGCGGGCTTTCGAACTCGTCGTCGTTGGACTTGGGCTCGACCGGGAACACGTCGATGGCAGCGCCGATCAGGTGCTCGTCCTTGATCGCGGCGGCCAGGTGGTCCAGCTCGACCACGGTGCCACGGGCGGCGTTGATCAGGATGCCGCCTTTCTTGATGGCGCGGATTTCCTTCTCGCCGATCATCCACTGGGTGGACGGCAGTTCCGGCACGTGCAGCGAGACGATGTCGGACATGCCGAGCAGCTCGTGCAGGTTGCCGACCTGCTGGGCGTTACCCAGCGGCAGCTTGGTCACGGTGTCGTAGAAGAACACCTGCATGCCCAGTGCTTCGGCCAGGACCGAGAGCTGGGTGCCGATCGAGCCGTAGCCGACGATGCCCAGCTTCTTGCCGCGGATCTCGAAGGAGTTGGCAGCGGACTTGATCCAGCCGCCGCGGTGGCAGGAGGCGTTCTTCTCCGGAATGCCGCGCAGCAGCAGGATGGCCTCGGCCAGCACCAGTTCGGCAACCGAACGGGTGTTGGAGTAGGGCGCATTGAACACGGCGATGCCGCGCTCGCGGGCCGCGTTCAGGTCGACCTGGTTGGTGCCGATGCAGAAGCAGCCGACGGCGATCAGCTTCTTGGCAGCGTCGAAGACTTCTTCGGTCAGCTGGGTGCGGGAGCGGATACCGATGAAGTGGGCATCGGCAATCTTTTCCTTCAGCTCGTCACCGGACAGTGCGGTCTTGAGGTACTCGATGTTGGAGTAGCCGGCCGCCTTGAGGGTGTCGACGGCGTTCTGGTGCACGCCTTCAAGGAGAAGGAATTTGATCTTGCTCTTGTCGAGAGAAGTCTTGCTCATCTGCTTTGAACCTGTAGTCCCGGGATGTGGCGAGAAATTGAACAGCTCAGGCCGGACCGGCCGGTGCCAAGCTTGGCGCCAGGTGGCGATCTGCGTGGGGTGCGTATGCTAGCATGTTCTCCCTTTTCCTTGCCCGGTTGCGACCTGAGCTGTTCTCAGGACGACCATGAACCATTTGAGAGTTCCTCCAATGACCCGCGACGCCCTGATCGAATCGCTCAAGCCCCTGCTGGATGCTGGGAAGCTGCTGACAGACGCCGATTCCCTCGAGACCTATGGCAAGGACTGGACCAAGCATTTCGCCCCGGCGCCTCTGGCGATCGCCTTCCCCAAGAGCACCGAGCAGGTCCAGGCCATCGTCCGCTGGGCCAATGAACACAAGGTCGCGCTGGTTCCCTCGGGTGGCCGTACCGGTCTCTCCGCCGCCGCTGTCGCCGCCAATGGCGAAGTGGTCGTGGCCTTCGACTACATGAACAAGGTGCTGGAATTCAACGAATTCGACCGCACCGTGGTCTGCCAGCCGGGCGTGATCACCAAGCAGCTGCAGACCTTCGCCGAAGAGCACGGCCTGTATTACCCGGTGGACTTCGCGTCGTCGGGTTCCAGCCAGATTGGCGGCAACATCGGCACCAATGCCGGCGGTATCAAGGTCATTCGCTACGGTATGACCCGCAACTGGGTGGCCGGCATGAAGGTCGTCACCGGCAAGGGCGACCTGCTCGAACTGAACAAGGACCTGATCAAGAACGCCACCGGCTATGACCTGCGCCAGCTGTTCATCGGCGCCGAAGGCACCCTGGGCTTCGTGGTCGAGGCCACCATGCGCCTGGAGCGCCAGCCGAAGAACCTCACCGCGATGGTCCTCGGCACCCCGGACTTCGACTCGATCATGCCGGTGCTGCACGCCTTCCAGAACAAGCTGGACCTGACCGCCTTCGAGTTCTTCTCCGACAAGGCCCTGGCCAAGATCATGGCCCGTGGCGACGTGCCGCCGGCCTTCGAGACCGACTGCCCGTTCTATGCGCTGCTGGAATTCGAGGCGAGCACCGAGGAAGTGGCCAACGAGGCGCTGGCCACTTTCGAACATTGTGTAGAGCAGGGCTGGGTCCTCGACGGCGTGATGAGCCAGAGCGAACAGCAGCTGCAGAACCTGTGGAAGCTGCGCGAGTACATCTCCGAGACCATCTCCCACTGGACGCCCTACAAGAACGACATCTCCGTCACCGTCGGCAAGGTCCCGGCCTTCCTCAAGGACATCGACGATATCGTCGCGGCCAACTACCCCGACTTCGAAGTCGTCTGGTTCGGCCACATCGGCGACGGCAACCTGCACCTGAATATCCTCAAGCCCGAGAACCTGACCAAGGACGAGTTCTTCGCCAAGTGCGCGACCGTCAACAAGTGGGTCTTCGAGACCGTGCAGAAGTACAACGGCTCCATCTCGGCCGAGCACGGCGTGGGCATGACCAAGCGCGATTACCTGGGTTACTCTCGCTCCGAGGCTGAAATCGGCTACATGAAGGCGGTCAAGGCGGTGTTCGACCCGAACGGGATCATGAACCCCGGCAAGATCTTCGCCGAATAAGCTGCTGTATCCAGAAGGGCCGGTTCTTTGGATAGAGGGGCCGGCCCTTCGCACGTCAGCGTCACGGGAAGTGGCGCGTACGCCGGCAGGACGCGGGCAACCGTGCGGGATCACGAGCCCCGCGCGGATCATCTCTTCCATGCGTTGTCAGGAGTCGGTCATGAGTTACCAGCACCAGTACGTCGATGGCACCCCGATCCATTTCACCCTGGGCAAGGTGGTCTGCGTCGGCCGCAACTACGCGGAGCACGCCAAGGAGCTGAACAACCCGGTACCGACCGAGCCGCTGCTGTTCATCAAGCCCGGCTCCTGCACCGTGTCGCAGGCCGGCGGCTTTGCCATCCCGGAGGATAGTGGCTCGGTGCACTACGAGGCGGAAATCGCCGTGCTGATCGGCAAGCCGCTGTCGCGCAAGCCGAGCACCGAGGAAGTGCTGGATGCCATCTCCGGCTACGCCCCGGCGCTGGACCTGACCCTGCGTGACGTACAGGCCAAGCTGAAGGAAAAGGGCCTGCCCTGGGAGCTGGCCAAGTCCTTCGACGGCGCCTTCGTGCTGGCGCCCTTCGTCAGCGCCGACCACTTCCCGGACCCGACCGACATCGGCATCCGCCTGGTGATCGACGGCGAGGTCCGCCAGGACGGCAACAGCCGCGACATGCTCAACCCCATCGTGCCGCTGATCCAGCACATCTGCGGGCACTTCTCGCTGCAGCCGGGCGACGTGGTCTCCACCGGCACCCCGGTCGGCGTCGGCCCGCTCACGAGCGGCAGTGAGGTGGTGCTGGAACTTCCCGGTGCCAGCCGATTCGAAAGCCGCGTGCTTTAACCCCGTTGTCCCGCCGAAGGCCGCCGTTTGTGCGGCCTTCGCTTGTTGCGGGGCACCTTGCCGTGCTGACCAACAAGAGTCGTCATGACCATGTCCATCCTTCGTCCCCGCTGGCTGCTGCTGGCCCTGCTGTTCCTCCTCGTGGTGCTCGGCTACCTGACCTCCCGCTTCCACTGGGATGACCGCGCGCGCCTCTGGCTGCGTGAACAGGACACCAGCGCCCAGGCGCGCTCGGAAAGCGTCTGGTTGCCCGGTTACCGGGCGGTGATCCAGGCCAAGCCGCTCAAGGGTGGCCTCGAGGGGCAGGAGACCTCCGACCTGGCCTACAACCCGGTGACCCGCACCCTGTTCACCGTTACCGGCAAGAAGCCGCTGCTGGCCGAGCTGTCGCTTACCGGTGATGTGCTGCGGGTGATCCCGCTGCTGGGCATGTCGAACCCCGAGGGCGTTGCGGTACTGGAGAACGGCAATGTTGCCGTGACCGACGAACGCCAGAACTCCCTGACCATCTTCCATGTCGACCCGCAGACCCGCGAACTGAGCACCGCGAAGCTGTCCAGCTTCGACCTCGGTCCGCGCGGCAAGAAGAACAAGGGTATCGAGGGAATCGCCTGGGACCCTCGCCAGCATCGACTGGTGCTGGGCCAGGAGCGTGATCCGCTGGCGCTGTTCAGCCTGCCCAGCGACGGTGGGGCCAGCCTGAGCGGTGCGCTGCAGCCCCTGCCCAGCGACCTGCTGATGACCAACGTGTCGGCGCTGAGCATTGACCCGCGCACCGGCCATACCCTGGTGCTGTCGGCGGAGTCGCACCTGCTGCTGGAACTGGACGAGAAGGGCGAGCCGATCAGCTTCATCAGTCTGCTCGGCGGGCTCAATGGCCTGGACGACCGCATCCCGCGCGCCGAGGGCGTGGCCATCGACGAGCAGGGCACCATTTACATGGTGAGCGAGCCGGACCTGTTCTACGTGTTCAAGCGCGAGGCGACCGTCAAAACAGATTGATCCAGAGCGGGGGAGTGCGGGTCGGATGGCTTTAAGGTTGGGTTAAGTCCGGATTCAGGCTGGTTTCAGCCACCGGTTCTAAGCTGAACCCATCGAAAACGCCCCAGGAGGCTCATCCATGAAACTTCGTCATCTCCCCCTGATCGCTGCCGCTGGCCTGTTCTCCACCATGACCCTGGCCGCCGGCTACACCGGCCCGGGCAGCGATGCCAAGCCCGCTGCCGCCGCCGCGCAGATCACCACGGTCAAGCAGGCACAGTCCGCCGCCGACGACACCCCGGTGGTGCTGGAGGGCGTGATCACCAAGCGCATCGGCGGTGAACACTACGAGTTCAAGGACGCCACCGGCAGCATCCAGGTCGAGATCGACCACGACGACTGGCCCGCCGGTGCCTCGGTCTCCGAGAACACCAAGGTGCGCCTGACTGGCGAGGTCGACCATCACAAGCTGAAGGCCACCGACATCGATGTGGATCGCGTGGAAGTTCTCCAGTAATCCAGCTCCAACGAAAAAGCCGCGCCGGGAATCCCGGTGCGGCTTTCTTGTTTTCAGCGTTCCGCCGGAGCGGCGTCAACCGATGCTTTCGAAGCCCTGCAGCACGTTGATCGCGTTGATGCCGATCTCTTCCACCGCGTAACCGCCTTCCATCACGAACAGGGTCGGCAGGCCCAGCTTGCCGATGGCTTCGCCCATACGCAGGTAGTCCGGGCTGTCCAGCTTGAACTGGGAGATCGGGTCTTCCTTGTAGGTATCCACGCCCAGCGACACGATCAGCACGTCCGGCTTGTACGCCGAGATCTGCCGGATCGCCGCCTGCAGCGCCAGGCTCCACACCGACCAGTCGCTGCCCGAGGCCAGCGGATAGTTGAAGTTGAAGCCTTCGCCGACGCCCTGGCCCTTTTCGTCGGCGTAGCCGAGGAAGTAGGGGTACTCGAAGCGCGGGTCGCCGTGGATCGAGGTGAACAGCACGTCGGCGCGGTCGTAGAAGATGTCCTGGGTACCGTTGCCGTGGTGGTAGTCGACGTCGAGGATGGCCACGCGGTTGGCGCCCTGGTCGAGGATCGACTGGGCGGCGATGGCCGCATTGTTGAAGAAGCAGTAGCCGCCCATGAAGTCCGCCGAGGCGTGGTGACCCGGCGGGCGGCACAGCGAGAACACCGAGCGCGCGCCCTTGGCCAGTTCGGCCTGGCCGGTCATCGCCACGTTCACCGAGCTGAGCACCGCCTGCCAGGTGCCGGCGGTGATCGGCGCGCCGGCGTCCAGGCTGTAGTAACCCAGCCGGCCGTCGATGCTGTCCGGTTCCTTCTGCCGCAGGCGGCGGGTAGGCCAGCAGATCGGCAGCATGTCGTGGGTCCGGCCGGTGGCCAGCCAGTCACGCCAGGCGTGCTGCAAGAACCGCACGAAGCCTTCGCTGTGCACCCTCAGGATGGGTTCCAGGCCGAAGTCACGCGGGGCCTGGATGTCGCCCAGTTTCACCGCCTTGGCCCGGTCCAGCACCATGTCGGCGCGGCTGGGCTTTTCGAAGCAGGGGGTGAACTGGCCGCCGATCAGCTCGTGCTGACCGTGGTGCAAGCGATGGTCGTCGGTATAGATCGTCAACATCACGCGCTCCTGAGGGCGCCTCCGGGCGCCCGTTGGGTTCTAGTAGCTCTGCCGTCAGGCGTTTTCCTCGAAATTCACACTCGGTGCCTTGCGACGGAAGCCGCCGGTATGCACCGCCAGGTAAGCGAAGCCGACTGCGAACCAGCTCAGGCCGACGACCAGCGTCAGCTGCGAGAGGCTGGTCCACAGCCACAGGGTCAGGCACAGGCCGATGAACGGAATCGCTCCGTACAGCAGGACGTTCTTCGCGCCGCGGCGGCGCTCGACGCCCAGGTAGGTGCGGATCACCGCCAGGTTGACCACGGAGAAGGCCACCAGCGCGCCGAAGCTGATCATCGAGGCGAGGGTGGTCAGGTCCAGCACGACCGCCAGCAGGGACACGGCGGAGACCACCAGGATCGCCACGACCGGGGTCTGGAAGCGCGCGTGCAGGACACCGAACAGGCTGCGCGGCAGGATGCCGTCACGGCCCATGGTGAAGATGATGCGCGACACCGAAGCCTGGGATGCCAGCGCCGAGCCGATGCAGCCGGCGATGTAGGCGGAGGTGAAGAAGTTGCCGAGGAACTGGCCACCGGCCTTGAGCATCACTTCGTTGGCCGCCGAGTCGGCGTTCTGGAACACGCTGCCGGGGAATACCAGCTGGCTGATGATTGCCAGCAGGGTGAACATCAGGCCGGCGATGACGGTGGTGATGATGATCGCGCGGGGGATGTCGCGGCGCGCGTCGCGGGTTTCCTCGGCCATGGTCGAGACCGCGTCGAAGCCCAGGAACGACAGGCACAGCACGGCGGCGCCGGCCATCAGCGGGGCGAAGCCGGGCTGGGTGCCGTCACCGATGAAGGGCAGGGAGAAGTCGATCGCGGCGCCGCCGGCCAGGCTCTTGATCGACATGACCACGAACACCACGATGAACACCAGCTGCGCGCCGACGATGACGTTGCTCATGCCGGCGACCTGGCTGATGCCGACCACGTTGAGCACGGTGACCAGGGCGATGGAGGCGACCACGAACATCCACGCCGGGATTTCCGGGAAGGCGATGTTCATGAACAGGCCGATGAGCAGGTAGTTGATCATCGGCAGGAACAGGTAGTCGAGCAGCAGCGACCAGCCGGACAGGAAGCCGACCACCGGGCCGAAGCTCAGGCTGGTGTAAGAGTACGCGGAGCCGGAAATCGGGTACTTGCGCACCATGAAGCTGTAGGACGCTGCGGTGAACAGCATCGCCAGCAGGGTGATCAGGTAGGCGGTGGCGGTACGGCCGCCGGTCATTTCGGTGACCACGCCGTAGGTGGTGAACATGGTCAGCGGGACCATGTAGACCAGGCCGAAGAAGACCAGGGCGGGCAGGCCCAGGACGCGTTTCAGGCGGGCGTCGGCGTTGGCCGGGGTGCCCTGTTGGGTGCTCTGTGGAGTGCGTGTGGTGCTGGCGCTGTGTTGGCTGGCCATGGGGATTCCTCGCGATTTTTATGTGATCTTGCGGGCGGGCGGCGTTCGGTGGCCGTCCTGATGTCGTCGACTACGGCTCAGCCGCAGCGCTGACGACGCGCGAGGAATGAGGGTGTTTGCTGCAGGGTGACGCAAAAGCTGGTCATGGGCGTTCTCGGGGCATTTGTTCTTGTGGATAACGCGCTCGCGTTCCCTCGGGAAATCCTTGCGCCATCTGTGATGGGGCAAGGGCTGGCCGCCTTTCCAGCCGCTCCCTGCGCGAGCCGCCCGACTCTAGCAACCGAGGGTGCCGGGCAGAACCCTGCAAAGGGTCAAAAAGGGATCGAAATGGCCAAATTGGCTGTCAGAGCCACCCGGCGCGCACCGCCGCGCCGGGTGACCTGCGGGTCATTTCTTCAGCTTGGTCCAGACCTTGGAGCGCAGTTGCAGTGCCTTGGGCGAGCACAGCTTGAAGGGCTTCAGGCGATCCAGCTTGTCCGCCGGGGTGTTGATCGCCGGGTCGTCGAACAGCTCCTTGTCCATGAACTTGTCAGAGCCTTCGATCGCGTTGTTGTACTTGGCGAAGTTGGAGGCCAGGGCGATGTTCTCAGGCTGCATCATCCAGTTCAGGAAGGCGTGGGCCTCCTTGATGTTGGTGGCGTCCTTGGGAATGGTCAGGTTGTCGATGAACAGGCGCACGCCTTCCTTGGGATAGACGTAGACCAGGCTGGCGCGTTGGGCGTGGGCGCGGTGGAAGGCGCCGTTCCATTGCTGGTGCATGGAAACTTCGCCGGCGGCCATGCGTTCGATGGTGCCGTCGCTGTTGTACATGGCCAGCATCGGTTTCTGCTTGAGCAGCAGGTCCTGGATCTTCGCCGCCTCTTTCGGGTCCTCGGTGCACTCGTCGATACCCAGGTAGTAGGACGCCGGGGCGTACAGCTCCTCGATGGAGTTGAGTGCCACCACCTTGCCTTTCAGCTCGGCCGGCGGTTCGAAGAACGGCTTCCAGCTCTCATCCAGCTTGCCGCCGGGCACCTTGGCGCTGTCGTAGCTGTAGCCGGTGGTGCCCCACAGGTAGGGCACGGAGTAGTCGTGGCCCGGGTCGTAGGTCAGGGTCTTGAACTTGTCTTTCAGGTTCGCCAGGTTCGGCAGCTGCGACTTGTCGAGCTTCTGCAGCAGGCCTTCCTTGACGAAGATCTCGATGAAACTGTCCGACGGCACGACCACGTCGTAGGCGCCGCCGCCGGCCTTCAGCTTGGCCAGCAGGGTTTCGTTGCTGTCGTAGGAGTCCAGGGTGGCGTGGATGCCGGTGTCCTTTTCGAACTTCTTCAGCAGTTCCGGCGGGAAGTAGTCGGACCAGTTGGCGAAGTGCAGGGTACCGTCGGCGTGGGCGCTGCCGGCCAGCAGCAAGCTGGCGGCGACGAGCGCGCGGGCGATGGGGGTACGGCGGAATTTCATCGGTGAAGCTCCTTGCAATGTTGTTTTGATTGGCGGCAGGAGGTCAGCGGCGACGCTGGCCGACGTAGTACGACAACGCAACGAACGCGATGGAAATCAACAGTATTATTGAAGATATGGCGTTGATCTTCGGGGAAATCCCCATGCGGATGGAGCTGAAGATGTACACCGGCAGGGTGGTGGCCCCGGCGCCAGCGACGAAGTAGGTGATGACGAAGTCGTCCATCGAGATGATGAACGCCAGCATCGCACCGGACACTATCCCCGGCGTCAGCAGGGGGAAGGTCACCTTCCAGAAGGTCTTCCACGGCGACGCATAGAGGTCCGCCGCCGCTTCCGCCAGCCGCGGGTCCATGCCTTCGAGACGGGCGCGGATCGGCAGGTAGGCGAAGGGAATGCAGAACACGATGTGCGCCAGCAGGATGGTGAACAGCGACAGCTTCAGGCCGATGAAGGCGAAGAACATCAGGGTTGCCACGGCGGTGACAATCTCCGGCACCAGCAGCGGCAGGCCCAGTACGCCACTCATCAGCGTCTGTCCACGGAACGAGCGACCGCGCATGCCCAGTGCGGCGAGCGTGGCCAGGGTGGTGGCGACGACAGTGGCGAGGGTCGCGACGATCAGCGAGTTCTTCGCCGCGCGAAGGATCTCCGGGTCGTCCGCCACCACCGAGTACCACTTCAGGCTGAAGCTTTCCCACAGCGTCGCCGACTGGCCGCTGTTGAAGCTCAGCACCACCAGCACGAAGATCGGGATGTAGAGGAAGGCGAAGAACAGCCACGCGGCGGGCCGGACCCCGGTGAACTTCCACAGCGGGTTGGCCGACTTCATGGATGACCTCCCGACGCGCCCTGCTTGAACCGCATGCTGTAGATCATCATCGCCAGCAGCACGAAGGCCAGCAGGGCGAAGGACAGCGCCGCGCCGAACGGCCAGTTGTGCGCCGTGCCGAACTGCAGCTGGATCAGGTTGCCGATCATCAGCGACTTACCGCCCCCGAGCAGCTCGGGAATGATGTAGCTGCCCAGCGAAGGGATGAACACCAGGATGCAGCCGGCGACGATGCCGGGCATGGCCAGCGGGATGATGATCCGCTTGAGGGCCTTCCAGCGGTTGGCGCCCAGGTCGAAGGCCGCTTCCACCAGACGCCAGTCCATCTTCTCCAGGCTGGTGTAGATGGGCAGGACCATGAACGGCAGGTAGGTGTAGAGCAGGCCGATGATCACCGCGTTATCGGTGTAGAGGATGCCCAGGGAGGCGTCCGAGAAGCCCAGCCCGTGCAGGCCCTCATCGATCAGCCCGCCGTTGCGCAGCAGCAGCATCCAGGCGTAGACCCGCACCAGCAGGTTGGTCCAGAACGGCACCGTGACCAGGAACAGCAGCAGGTTGCGCCGGCGTTCGTCCTGCAGCGCCAGGTACAGCGCGGTGGGGAAGCCGATCAGCACGCAGCCCAGGGTGGTCAGGATCGACAGCCAGAACGAGCGCTGGAAGATGCCCAGGTAGTCGGCGTTGAACGCCAGGCTGTCGTCCAGGTCGCGTTCCCAGAGGAAATTGATGTAGGCCTCGACGGTATGCTGGCCCCATTTCACGCCGCCGTAGTCCCCCGGTGCCTGGATCGACACGGCGAACATGATGCCCAGCGGCAGGACGAGGAACACCACCAGCATGATCATCGCCGGGCTGGTCAGGGCCAGGCGATTGAACAGCGACTTTCGTTCCGCTTGTGCGCGCAGTGTACTCATTCGGCCAGCACCCGGATGGCGGTGGCGGGAATGCGGACCCGCACCCGTGCGCCGGGCGCGTGGGTGGAAAGGGCGCCGTCGCGGTTCTGCTGACGGACCCGGAAGCCGCCCTGACCGGCGACATTGAGGTGGTACACGGTGTCGGTGCCGACGTAGACGATGTTCTCCACCACGCCTTCGAGCTGGCCATCCTGCGCAAGCTCGGTGCGCTCCGGGCGGATCGCCAGGGTCACCTTGCCGGGCAGGGTGGTGGCGGCCGGCAGCAGCTGGCCGTCAGCCAGGCGCACGCTGTCGCCGCTGGATTCGCCCTCGAGGAAGTTGGTTTCGCCGATGAAGTCGGCCACCAGTCGGTTGACCGGTGCCTCGTAGATTTCGGTGGGCGTGCCGATCTGCATGACCTTGCCGCGGCTCATCACCGCGATGCGGTCGGACATGGTCAGCGCTTCTTCCTGGTCATGGGTGACGAAGATGAAGGTGATGCCGGTTTCGTGCTGCAGGCGCTTGAGCTCGATCTGCATTTCCTTGCGCAGCTTGAGGTCCAGCGCGGACAGCGATTCGTCGAGCAGCAGTACCTTGGGCCGGCTGGCCAGAGCTCGGGCCAGGGCGATGCGCTGTTGCTGGCCGCCGGAGAGCTGGTCGGCGCGGCGCTTGCCGACATCCGGCAGGCGCACGAGGTCGAGCATCTTCTGCACCGTGGCGTCGATGTCGCTGCGTTGCTTGCCCTGCATTTCCAGGCCGAAGGCAATGTTCTCGGCCACGGTCAT
Source organism: Pseudomonas sp. NPDC086581 (assembly GCF_044746165.1). Taxonomy (NCBI): domain Bacteria; kingdom Pseudomonadati; phylum Pseudomonadota; class Gammaproteobacteria; order Pseudomonadales; family Pseudomonadaceae; genus Pseudomonas; species Pseudomonas sp. NPDC086581. Next base: position 166,729 of record NZ_JBIVBR010000010.1, read on the forward strand.
GTGGGGGAACAGGGCGTAGCTCTGGAAGACGGTATTGACCGGGCGCTTGAAGGGGGGAAGGCCTTCCATCGCATCGCCGTAAAGGCGAATGCTGCCGGAGGAGGGTTGTTCGAAGCCGGCGATCAGTCGCAGCAAGGTGGTCTTGCCGCATCCCGATGGGCCGAGGAGGGTGAAGAATTCGTTGGCGCGGATTTCCAGTGACACATCGTCCAAGGCCTTGAGGCCTTGTCCGGGTGTACCGAACTCCATGCATATCCGCTCGATGGTGATCGCGCTGGTCATGCTGGTACCATGCAGTTAAGCAGTTGTTATTGTTGAGGTTTTACGGTTTCTAGGACCGTTTCACCTAGCTGCGGATTGATAATGACCAAGCGCCGGGATGCGCAGAACGATAGATCAGGCCAATAAGGGATAAATCAGGCCAAGTTGAAAATGCGCTCTGCCATGCTGGATTTCGGGCGTCAGCGGGATGTCGTTTCTCAAGCTTTTCGTTGGAGCGAGCTTGCTCGCGAAAGTCACTCGGACACTCCCTCTCCCTTCAGGGAGAGGGCTGGGGGAGAGGGTGTTCCCGGCCGAATCCTCAGCCCCTATACAAACTCGGACTCGCCCCGCTCCAGCGCTGGAAGGCATGCCGGAAGCTGGCCGTCTCGCTGTAGCCCAGCTGCTCGGCGATCAGGTAGATCGGCAGGTCGGTGTCCTTGAGCAGCTGCCGCGCGCGGTCGAAGCGAACCTCGTCGAGTACCTGTTGATAACTGGTGTTCTGCTGCTGCAGGTGGCGCCGCAGGGTGCGGGTGGAGCGGTGCAGATGCCGCGCCACGGTGTCCAGGCTGGCGGTGTCCTGCAGGTGGCTCGCCAGGTGCTGGCGCAACTGGTCGAGCACGTCGCCACGGGCGCTGAGCATCCCGCTCATGCGCAGGCACTGCTGCACGCCGTTGTGGCAGCTGACCGGGTCGGCCAGCGGCAACGGCCGGTCCAGCAGTGCCGGGCTGAAGCACAGCGCGCTGGTGGGCGCGCCGAAATCCACCGGGCAGCCCAGGCGCTCGGTGTAGGTCTCTGCGTGCAGTGGCGGCCGATACGCGAGCAGCAGCCGACGAGGCCGCACCGACTCGCCGAGCAGGTCGCGGATCACCGTCAGGAGCGAAGTCAGGCACAGCTCGGTGTTGAACACCGTCAGTTCCGGCGCGTAGCGGTAGCCGTCGGCGGTCAGGTGGACCTCGTCGCCCTGCGGCGTCAGCGCCAGGCGGAAGTAGGTGCCGAGTAGCTCGGGGAACGACAGCGCCAGTTGCAGCGCGTCGCGCAGGGTGCGGCTGGCGAGCATGCTGTAACCGAGGATGCCATAAGCCGAGACATGCATCCGCAGGCCGAGGTAGAGGCCCAGCGCCGGATCGTGGTGGCAGTTCAGGGCGTTGGCGAAGACCCGCAGTTCCTGCGCGTGGGTGATCAGCTTCTCCGGCGTCAGCAGGTCCGCCTCGCCGATGCCGCTGCCCTCCAATAGCTTCGGGCGCGGCACGCCGGCGTGGTGTAGCACCTCGGTGGCCAGTACCACGGTGTGCAGGGTCGCCTGCTGGCGTTGTTCAGGAAGCAGGTGCTGGGCCATCGATACGCCTCTTGCAGTCGCTTGCAAAAGAAACACAGGACAGTCTTGCGCTAACCTGACTCTAGCCTGCCCGCAGCGGATGATGGCCTTTAAGTTTGGCTTCAGGCGCTGCTGTCACTCTGCCACGCCATCCCCTCCCCGAGTCCTCCATGCGCCGTTTGCTCAAACCCCGTCGCCTGTTCCTGCTAATGGCGCTGTTCGCCCTGGCCGCGTTGATTGCGCTGGGCCAGAGCGTCCGGGTCTACGAGCGCGTCTGGTTCAAGTTCAATGAGTGGCGCCACGCCGCACAGTGGCAGGAGCAGTCCCTCTGGCTGCCCGACTACCGCGTGGTGCTGGAGGCGCAACCCATCGAGGGGCTCAAAGACAACGTCTCGGCGCTGACCTACGACCCGGATCGACAGACCCTGTTCACCGTCACCAACAAGCAGAACGAGTTGGTCGAGCTGTCGCTGGAAGGCAAGGTGCTGCGCAGGATCGCGTTGCACGGCTTCGGCGACACCGAGGCCATCGAGTACATCAGCCGCAACGTCTATGTGATCACCGACGAGACCCACCAGCGTCTGCTGCGAGTGGAATTGCGCGACGACACGAAGGAACTGCACGCCGAAGACGCCCAACAGCTCGCCCTGGCTCTGGGGCGCGGTGGCAACAGCGGTTTCGAAGGACTGGCCTACGACTCGCAGGGCAAGCGCCTGTTCGTCGCCAAGGAGCGCAACCCGGTGCACATCTACGAGGTGCGCGGCTTCCCCTACGAGCAGTCGGAGCAACCCATCGCGGTACATGTGGTGGAAGACCTTGAGCACAACCGCAACCTGTTCGTCCGCGATCTTTCCAGCCTGCAGTACGACGAGCGCAGCGGGCACCTGCTGGCGCTGTCCGACGAATCCCGGCTGGTGCTGGAGCTGAGCGCCAATGGCGAGCCGATCAGCTCGCTGTCGCTGCTGCGCGGCATGCAGGGCCTGCGGCGCAGCGTGCCGCAGGCCGAGGGCATCGCCATGGACGACCAGGGCACGCTGTACCTGGTCAGCGAGCCCAATCTCTTCTACGTGTTCAAGAAGCGCGAGGCGCACTGAAGGCGCCTCGCACTCAGGCGATCAGAACTGCCACTGCACGCCGAGGGAATAGGACGCCTGGCTGCCTTCGCTGTGGGCGAAGCGCGAGTTGGCCTCGGCGAACACGCCCAATTGCTCGGTGACTGCCAGCAGGGCGCCAACCTGAGCGCGGCCGAAGTCCTTGTCCACGTCGCCCAGATCGGCGACGCGGGTGCGGCCATCGCCCAGGGCGGTCAGCGCGATGTCGTCCAGGCGCCCGTCGGCCAGCTCCTTCACCCAGCGCACGCTGGCGTAGGGCTGCACGGCCATGCGGTTGCCCAACGGCAGCTCGCCGCGCAGGCCCCAGCCGAGGCTGGCTTCCACCGAGTCGTAGTCCTGCTTCTCGTAGCCCAGCGCGGTACGCAGGTCGTCGTCCTCATTGAAGTCGTCGATGCGGTAATGCACGAAGTCCAGCCCGCCCTGCGGCCCGGTCTTGATGCCAGCGATGTCGAAGTCGTAGCCGCCGTCGACCCGCGCGCCCCAGAACCAGGCGTTGGTGTCGCCGTCGATACGCTGGTCGAGCAGCACCGGGCCGTTATTCGCCTTCAGGTATACCGAGCGCTTGGTGTCGAAGTCGGCGTAGCCGGCGCTCAGTTCGCCGCCCAGCCAGGCCGGGCCGCCATCGTTGAGCAGGCCATAGAGCCCCAGTTGCCAGGTTTCCGCTTCCAGGCGGGCGCTGTGATCGAGGTTGTCGCGGCTGCGCTGGAAGCTCAGGCTTCCGCCGACAGTCAGCGCTTCGCTGGCGCGGTAGTCGCCCAGCAGGTTGACGCCGGCACGGTGGGAGCGCGGGTCGCCGGGCATGTCGAAGCCGCTTTCGGGGGTGGTTTCACCTTCCACGCCAACGGCGCCGTCGAAGCTGCCGACCGGGCGCGAGCTGCCCAGCAGCGTCAGCCAGCGGCGGTCGTGCAGGCGGGTGAGGGCCAGGTGCTGGCGTTGCAGCTGGTCTTCCATCTGCCGTGCCATGGCGCCACCGGAGGCGGTGGAGGCAAGCAGGTCGGCGTTGGTCAGCTCCAGCACCAGGCGCGTGAGCAGGCGCGAAAAGTCGCGCAGGCGCTGGTCGATGCGCTCCTGGCCGAAGGCGCCAGTGAGCACCTGCTCGTTGTCCAGCGCCGGGTTGTGCCAGGTGGCGCCGCCAGGGATGGCGGGGTTGTCGGTTTGTTCGTAGCCGTCGAGATCGCCCAGCTCCCAGTTGGTGGCCTCGATGAACAGGACAGGGACGTTCAGGCCCTCGAAGCTTTCGCCGTCACTGCAGCAACCGGTGCCGGCAGGGTATTCCTCGTTGAGGCCGGGGTTGGTGAACAGCGGGATCTTCAGTTCCTGGGCGATGCGCAGGAGCCGGTCGCGGTAGGCGCCCAGCGCGGGATTGTCGACGCTGTTGAAGCCGGCGTGGGCGTACATCTTGTCGCCGGTGATCAGGCTGTCGAGGTTGATCATGCCCAGCAGGTTGCTACGCTGCTCGTCGCTGAGTGAGGCGACATAGGCGCGCGAACCGCGCAGGCCTTCCTCCTCGGCGCCGAAGCCGACCACTTCCAGGCCGTTTTCCAGGGCGACGCCGCCCAGGTTGCGGGCGATCTCAGTCAGTACGGCGGCGCCCGAGCCGTTGTCGTCCAGACCCTGCAGGGTCGGACGGCCGTAATAGGTGTCGTAGTGCGCACCGAGGACCACGTACTGGCCGCTGCTGCCCGGGGCACTGGCAATGACGTTCTGCGAGCTGCGGTTGCCGGCCCAGGTGAAGTCCTGGACCTGCGTCTGGTAGCCGAAGCCCAGGCGCGACTGCATCAGCGCGGTGGCGCCGGCGAAGCTGGCGGTGCCGCGGTAGCGGCCGGGGTAATCGTTGATCAGGGTGTCGAGGGTGTCCCCGGCATATTCCCCGTATTCGTAGGCGTTGGCGTCGGTTGCCAGCGCAGCGCAGCCCAGGCTGAGCGCAACGGCTAAGGGTCTGAACACGGCACTTTCCTCTGTGTCGATTGGAATCGCATCGGTCTTCGATGCGTGCGCCGGAGGAAAGCAGGATGTGGACCGGTTCGCCGGAGATGGGCGGAATTTGACGCGTCAGTGACCGAGGGTGTCGCGCCACTGTAACAATGGTGATACACGGCCGGCGGCAAGGCCGGCCGTGCTGAGCGGGCGTGAGGGAGCGCTCACCGAAATGGTGCGCTGTCAGGTGTCGTCGCTGATCGGGGCTTCCGGCGCGTAACGCTTGACCGCCGCCACGCCGGCATCGGCGGTGGCCTTGCTGGCGTACATCTGGCTCTGCCCGACGACCTGGCCGTTGGTGGCCTTGAGCACGAAATAATGCTTGCCGTTGGTCGCGACATTGACCTCGAAGGCGCCTTCGCGCTGGGAGTTCTTGCGCACCGACTCGATGCCGTCGATGGCCGAGGTCTTGGCCTTGTACAGCTCGCTGGTCAGGACGATCTCGCCGTTGCTGGCGTGCAGGTTGAAGTGGAACTGGCCATCACTGGCCTTCTTCAGATGGTACTTGGCGGCCATGCTGCATCTCCTTCCGGGAGGGTTGGGTCATCCCAGCGTAGACGGCAGCGGGCGCTCTGGAAGGCGCCATCCGGCGGATGGCGCATGAGGGCATCAGACCTTGAGGGTCTTCACACCTTCGGCGGTGCCCAGCAGCAGCAGGTCGGCCGGGCGCGCGGCGAACAGGCCGTTGGTGACCACGCCGACGATGTTGTTGATCGCCGCTTCCAGTTGTACCGGGCTATCGATGCGCAGGTTGTGCACGTCGAGGATGATGTTGCCGTTGTCGGTCAGCACGCCCTCGCGGTACACCGGGTCGCCGCCCAACTTCACCAGCTGGCGCGCCACGTGGCTGCGGGCCATGGGGATGACTTCCACCGGCAGCGGGAAGCCGCCGAGCATCGGTACCAGCTTGCTGGCGTCGGCGATGCAGATGAATTCCTTGGCCACCGCGGCGACGATCTTTTCGCGGGTCAGCGCGGCGCCGCCGCCCTTGATCAGTTCCAGGCGCTTGTTGGTCTCGTCGGCGCCGTCCACGTAGAACTCCAGCTCGCTGACGGTGTTCAGGTCGTAGACCGGGATGCCGTGGCCTTTCAGGCGCTGGGCGGTGGCTTCGGAGCTGGCCACGGCACCGTCGAACTCGGCCTTGTGCTTGGCCAGCAGGTCGATGAAGAAGTTGGCGGTGGAGCCGGTGCCCACGCCGACGATGCTCTTGCTGTCGAGGTGCGGAAGGATGTGGTCGACGGCGGCCTGGGCCACAGCCTGCTTGAGCTGATCCTGGTTCATGGCGGGAGTCTTCTTATCTGGGTGGGCGCAACGGCGCCGGAGAGTGGTCGAAAGGGCGGATTATAGCGGTCGATGGCGCGCCGGTGTTGCGCCGCCGGGCAACTGTTATGGTCATCTGCGCGCGGATTGTTCGGTGGCCCGCGCCGCGCTGGCTGGAGTAGACTCGCGGTTCCTCGAAAAGCCGCCGATATAGCCCTTCCGATGCTCGAACACTACGTCAAGAAGATCCTCACCTCGCGTGTCTACGACGTTGCCGTGGAAACGCCCCTGCAGCCCGCCCGCCAGCTCTCCGAGCGGCTGGGCAACCAGATTCTGCTGAAACGCGAAGACCTGCAGCCGGTGTTCTCCTTCAAGATTCGCGGCGCCTACAACAAGCTGGCGCAGTTGAGCCCGGAAGAGCTCGCCCGCGGCGTGGTCACTGCCTCCGCCGGCAACCATGCCCAGGGCGTGGCACTGGCCGCCCGCGAGCTGGGCATCAAGGCCACCATCGTGATGCCGCGCACCACGCCGGAGCTGAAGGTCCAGGGCGTACGCGCCCGTGGCGGCAAGGCCGTGCTGCACGGTGACGCCTTCCCCGATGCGCTGGCGCACTCGCTGAAGCTGGTGGAAGAAAAGGGCTACGTCTACATCCATCCCTACGACGATCCGGACGTGATCGCCGGCCAGGGCACCGTCGCCATGGAAATCCTCCGCCAGAACCCCGGCCGCATCGACGCGATCTTCGTGCCGGTCGGCGGCGGCGGCTTGATCTCCGGCATCGCCGCGTACGTCAAATACCTGCGCCCGGAAATCAAAGTCATCGGCGTCGAGCCGGACGACTCCAACTGCCTGCAGGCCGCCATGGCCGCCGGCGAGCGCGTGGTGCTAGGCCAGGTCGGGCTGTTCGCCGACGGCGTGGCCGTGGCGCAGATTGGCAAGCACAACTTCGAGCTGTGCAAGGACCATGTCGATGAAGTGATCACCGTCAGCACCGACGAGATCTGCGCTGCGATCAAGGACATCTACGACGACACCCGTTCGATCACCGAGCCCGCCGGCGCGCTGGCGGTGGCCGGGATCAAGCGTTACGTCGAGCGCGAAGGCGTGAAGGGCGAGACCCTGGTCGCCATCGATTCGGGCGCCAACATCAACTTCGACCGCCTGCGCCACGTGGCCGAGCGTGCGGAGCTGGGCGAGAAGCGCGAAGCGATCATCGCCGTGACCATCCCCGAGCGCCCGGGCAGCTTCAAGGCCTTCTGCGAGGCCATCGGCAAGCGCCAGATCACCGAGTTCAACTACCGCTACAACACCGACAGCGAAGCGCACATCTTCGTCGGCGTGCAGACGCACCCGGAGAACGACCCGCGCGCGGCACTGGTGCAGCAGTTGCAGGAGCAGGGCTTCCCGGTACTGGACCTGACCGACAACGAACTGGCCAAGCTGCACATCCGCCACATGGTCGGCGGCCATTCGCCGCGCGTCTCCGGCGAGCAGGTGTTCCGCTTCGAGTTCCCCGAGCGGCCCGGCGCGCTGTTCAACTTCCTCAACCGCCTGGGCGGGCGCTGGAACATCACCCTGTTCCACTACCGCAACCACGGCGCGGCCGATGGTCGCGTGGTCGCGGGCCTGCAGGTGCCGGAAGACGAGCGTCACCTGGTGGCGGCCGCGCTGGAAGAGATCGGCTACCCCTACTGGGACGAGACGGACAACCCGGCCTACCGCCTGTTCCTCGGCTGAGGATCGGGCAGGGGCGGCGCGACTGCTGCTAGGCTTGTCGGAACGCCGCCTTCTTCACAGGGAATTGAAATGGAAAGCCTGCAGACCTTCCGCATCCTCCACGGCATCGCCGCGGTGCTGCCGTTCCTGGCCATCATCGGCCTGGCCTGGTACGGCTGGCGCAGCTGGCGTGGCGGCGACGCCGGGGTGATCGCCAAGGCGCTGCAGCGCATCGGCCTGATCGGCTGGGTACTGGTGGCCGGCAGCGTCGCCAGCCTGCCAGTCACCGGCTACCGCATGGTGCAGACCGTCGGCTGGCCGCTGGGGCAGACCTGGCTGCTGGGCAGCGCCTGCCTGCTGATCGTCGCGACTATCTTCTGGCTGCTGTTCACCACCCGCCTGTGGCGCATCCGCGACCTGGCACTGGTGGCGCAGAGCAGTGGCGAGCCGATTGCATCGGGCGCCGCGCGGCAGTGGAAGTTCGGCCTGGCTTTCTTCGTGCTGGCGCTGCTGTGCGTGGTCGCCATCCTGGTGCTGATGATCAGCAAGCCGGTGTGACGCCCGTCGCGTGAATCTCTACCTGCTGCTCAAGACCTTTCATATCCTGTCTTCCACGCTGCTGTTCGGCACGGGGCTGGGCTCGGCCTACTACAGCTGGCGGGCCTGGCGCAGCGGCAACCTGGAAGCCATCCGCATCACCTTCCGCCATCTGGTCACCGCCGACTGGCTGTTCATCGCCACCACGGCGGTGTTCCAGCCGCTGAGCGGCATCGCCATGGCGCACATGGCTGGCTGGCCGCTGGATTCGGGCTGGCTGCTGTGGAGCCTGGCGCTCTATGTGTTCGCCGGTGTCTGCTGGCTGCCGGTGGTCTGGCTGCAGATCCGCGTGCGCGACATGGCCGAGGCGGCGCACTGCGGTGGTGCAGCGCTGCCGCCCAGGGCCTTCCTCTATATGCGCTGGTGGTTCGCCCTGGGCTGGCCGGCGTTCCTGGCCTTTCTGGCGATCTTCTACCTGATGGTGAACAAGGACTTCTGAGCCCTCAGCGCGGGTTGGTGGGCCCTCAGCGCACGTTGACGAGCGCTCAGCCGCGCAGGCTGATCACCGGCCAGCCGCGCTCAAGGGCGACGGCGCGCAGGGTGTCGTCTGGGTCGACGGCCACCGGGTTTGCCACCAGCTCCAGCAGCGGCAGGTCGTTGCGCGAGTCGCTGTAGAAGTAGGCGTCGTCCAGCTTCAGGCCGGTCTCGTCGAGCCAGCGATTGAGGCGGGTCACCTTGCCGCCCTGGAAGCAGGGCACGTCACAGGTACGACCGGTGTAGAGGCCATCGAGCATCTCGCATTCGGTGGCGATCAGGGTCTCCACGCCCAGGCGCGCAGCAATCGGGCCGGTGACGAAGCGGTTGGTGGCGGTGATGATCACCAGCTTGTCGCCCGCGGCGCGGTGCTCGGCCAGCAGGGCCTCGCCCTTGGCCAGGACGATGGGCTCGATGACGTCCTGCATGAACTGGCGGTGCCAGGTGTCCAGCTGGTCGAGGCTGTTGCGGCCCAGGATCGCCTGGGTGAAGGCCTGGTAGGCGAACACGTCGAGGGTGCCGGCCATGTAGTCGGCATAGAAGGCATCATTGCGCGCCTGGTACTCGCCGGCGTCCACCAGCCCGCGCTGGCACAGCCATTCGCCCCAGCTGTGGTCGCTGTCGCCGGCCAGAAGGGTGTTGTCGAGATCGAAGAGAGCCAGTCGCACGATGAGTTACCGCCAGTTGCCAATACGGAAAAGTCGCCTAGAGTAACGGCTTTTGCGCACCCGGCACAGGACGCCGCAGCCCGCGTTGCCGCTGTCACAAGCTTTGTGGAACAATGCGGGCACACGCGATTTCGAGGATGTACCGCCGTGATCGATCCCGATGGTTTTCGCCCCAATGTCGGCATCATCCTTTGCAACGATGTCGGACAGGTACTGTGGGCACGGCGCATCAACCAGGAAGCCTGGCAATTTCCCCAGGGCGGCATCAACGCCCGAGAAACCCCTGAGGAAGCGCTGTACCGCGAACTGAACGAAGAAGTCGGCCTGGAAGAGCAGGACGTCAAGATCCTCGCCTGTACCCGGGGCTGGCTGCGTTACCGCCTGCCGCAACGCCTGGTGCGTACCAACAGCCAGCCGCTGTGTATCGGGCAGAAACAGAAGTGGTTCCTTCTGCGCCTGACCGGCGAGGAAAGCCGGGTGCGCATGGATGTGACCGGTAAGCCCGAATTCGACGGCTGGAAATGGGTGAGCTACTGGTACCCGCTGGGCCAGGTCGTGACCTTCAAGCGCGAGGTCTACCGCCGGGCTCTGAAGGAATTGGCACCGCGCCTGCTGGCGCGCGACTAGCACGAAGTTCAAGGAGTTAGACCCCCACGCCATGCTCAACACGCTGCGTAAGATCGTCCAGGAAGTGAACTCCGCCAAGGACCTCAAGGCGGCGCTGGGCATCATTGTGCTGCGGGTCAAGGAGGCCATGGGCAGCCAGGTGTGCTCGGTCTACCTGCTCGACCCGGAGAGCAACCGCTTCGTGCTGATGGCCACCGAGGGTCTGAACAAGCGCTCCATCGGCAAGGTCAGCATGGCGCCGAACGAGGGCCTGGTCGGCCTGGTCGGCACCCGCGAAGAGCCGCTGAACCTCGAGAACGCCTCCGAACACCCCCGTTACCGCTACTTCGCCGAGACCGGCGAGGAACGCTATGCCTCCTTCCTCGGCGCGCCAATCATCCACCACCGTCGGGTGATGGGCGTTCTGGTCGTGCAGCAGAAGGAAAAGCGCCAGTTCGACGAGGGCGAGGAAGCCTTCCTCGTCACCATGAGCGCTCAGCTCGCCGGTGTTATCGCCCACGCCGAAGCCACCGGTTCGATCCGCGGCCTGGGCAAGATGGGCAAGGGCATCAGCGAAGCCAAGTTCGTCGGCGTCCCCGGCGCCCCCGGCGTGGCCGTGGGCAAGGCGGTGGTGGTGCTGCCGCCGGCCGACCTTGAAGTAGTCCCGGACAAACCCATCGACGACGTCGAGGCCGAGGTCGAGCGCTTCAAGCAGGCGCTGGAATCGGTCCGCGAGGACATGCGCAATCTCTCCAGCAAGCTGGCTACCCAGCTGCGCAAGGAAGAGCGCGCTCTGTTCGACGTCTACCTGATGATGCTCGACGATGCCTCCATCGGCCTCGAGGTCAAGCGCATCATCCGCACCGGTCAGTGGGCACAGGGCGCCCTGCGCCAGGTGGTCATGGAGCACGTGCAGCGCTTCGAACTGATGGACGACGCCTACCTGCGCGAGCGTGCATCGGACGTGAAGGACATCGGCCGGCGCATCCTGGCGTACCTCCAGGAAGAGCGTAAGCAGTCACTGACCTACCCCGACCAGACCATCATCGTCAGCGAGGAACTGTCGCCGGCCATGCTTGGTGAAGTGCCGGAAGGCAAACTGGTGGGCCTGATTTCGGTACTCGGCTCGGGCAACTCCCACGTCGCTATCCTCGCCCGCGCCATGGGCATCCCGACCGTCATGGGCGCGGTTGACCTGCCGTATTCCAAGGTTGACGGCATCGACCTGATCGTCGACGGCTACCACGGCGAGATCTACACCAACCCGTCGCCGCAGCTGGTCAAGCAGTACGGCGAAGTGGTCGCCGAAGAGAAGGAACTGAGCAAGGGCCTGGCCGCGCTGCGCGAGCTGCCCTGTGAGACGCTGGACGGCCATCGCATGCCGCTGTGGGTCAACACCGGCCTGCTGGCGGACGTGGCGCGCGCCCAGGAGCGCGGCGCTGAAGGTGTCGGTCTGTATCGCACCGAAGTCCCGTTCATGATCAACGACCGCTTCCCCAGCGAGAAGGAACAGCTCGCCATTTACCGCGAGCAGCTCTCCGCCTTCCATCCGCTGCCGGTGACCATGCGCACCCTGGACATCGGTGGCGACAAGGCGCTGTCTTACTTCCCGATCAAGGAAGACAACCCCTTCCTCGGCTGGCGCGGTATCCGCGTTACCCTCGACCACCCGGAAATCTTCCTGGTGCAGACCCGCGCCATGCTCAAGGCCAGTGAAGGCCTGGACAACCTGCGCATCCTGCTGCCGATGATCTCCGGCACCCACGAGCTGGAAGAGGCGCTGCACCTGATCCACCGTGCCTGGGGCGAAGTGCGCGACGAAGGCGTCGACATCCCCATGCCGCCAATCGGCATGATGGTGGAGATCCCCGCGGCCGTGTACCAGACCCGCGAACTGGCGCGCCAGGTGGATTTCCTCTCGGTCGGCTCCAACGACCTGACCCAGTACCTGCTGGCCGTGGACCGCAACAACCCGCGCGTCGCCGACCTTTACGATTACTTGCACCCGGCCGTGCTGCAGGCGCTGAAGAAGGTGGTCGATGACTCCCACGCTGAAGGCAAGCCGGTGAGCATCTGCGGTGAAATGGCCGGTGATCCGGCGGCCGCCGTGCTGCTGATGGCCATGGGCTTCGATTCCCTGTCGATGAACGCCACGAACTTGCCCAAGGTGAAATGGCTGTTGCGCCAGATGACCTTGTCCAGGGCTCGCGAACTGCTCAGCCAGTTGATGACCTTCGACAACCCGCAAGTTATCCACAGCTCGCTGCACCTGGCCCTGCGCAACCTTGGGTTGGGGCGTGTGATCAACCCGGCCGCGACCATCCAGGCCTGACGCTCCAGCAGCCCCTGGCGAAAGAGCCCCGCGGAACCGTGCATTACTGCAGGGCGGATGAAGAGACAAGGCCGGCTCTCCGGCCGGGACGCAGCTTATGGAAGAGCTCGACCAAAGCCCCTGCACGGAAACCAGCGCCAGCGCCCGCACCCTGCGTTATGCCCTGAGCATCGTCAGCGATGGCATCTGGGACTGGGACATCCGCACCAACCATGTCACCCGCAGTCCGGGGTGGTACGCAATGCTTGGCTATGACCCTGACAGCCTCCCGGAAAACGTCGCCACATGGCACGAGATCATCCATCCCGATGATTTCGAGCGGGTCATGTTCGCCTTCGATGCCTATGTGCAGGGGCGCAGCGGCGTCTACCGCGAGGAATATCGCTGCCGTTGCCTGGACGGCAACTACCTGTGGGTCAGCGATCACGGGCGCTTCTTCGAGTTCGATAGCGATGGCAAGCCGACACGAATGATCGGCGCACACCGCAATATCCATGAGCGCAAGCTCGCGGAGCTGGCGCTGCAGGAAAAGAACCAGGAATTACACCAGCTCAACCTGAGCCTGGAATACCTGGTGCTGCAACGCACAGAGGCCTTGCGCCAGGCCAACCAGGCGCTCGCCGAACAGGCCGCCGTCGCCCAACGCCTTTCCGAGATCGATCCGTTGACGCAGATCGCCAATCGGCGGCGCTTCGAACAACAGCTGCATGCCGAATGGCAGCGCTTGCAACGGCACCACCACGGTTGCTCGCTGATGATGTTCGACCTCGACCACTTCAAGCGCATCAACGACAGCCTCGGCCACCCTGCAGGGGATCGCGTGCTGGTGGCTGTCGCCGAAGTGGTGCGGCGGCGTCTGCGCGAAGAGGACTGTTTCGCCCGCTGGGGCGGCGAGGAGTTCATTGTGCTGCTGCCGGAAACCACCTGCGAAGCGGCGCGCGAATTGGCCGAGCGGCTGCGCCTGAGCCTGCGCCGGGCCGACGTCTCGTTGCCGACCCAGCTCACCGCCAGCTTCTCTGTGACGGCGATGCAGCCAGGGGAGGACCTGTCGGTGATGCTGCGTCGGCTGGACGAGGGGCTCTATCGCGCCAAGGCCCAGCGCGACTGCATCGTCACCTGTTAGACCATCAGGGCAACTTCGCCCAGGCGCGCGCCACTGGGGCCGAAGCTGTGTTCCAGCAACTCGCGGCGGCCGTCCGCATGAACGATCAGCGCGGTGCTGGCGCGAGTGCCGTAGGTCGGGCTGGCGATGAACACGCTCGACAGCAGGCGCTCCGTGGCCAGGCCGACGCCGGTTTCCGGCAGTTCGGCATCGGCGGGCTGGCGGTTGTCGCGTAGCAGGGCGAGGAGTGAGCTGGTGTCGGGTGCGTCCAGTACCGCCTCCAGCCCTTGGCGGGCGCTGAGCAGCTTCGGCCAGGGCGTATCCAGCGCGGCGTTGGACAGCCCGTGGACGCCAGGCGCGATCGCCACCGGCGGGCCGACGCGGGGATTGAAGTAGCAGAGCTGCGTGCCGTCGCCTACCAGCAGGTTGAAACCGCTGTAATCCGTCGCGTGCCGGGCGACCTGCTGCAGGTACTCAAGCGGCGCCTGCCGGCCCTGCAGGAAGGCCGCCACCAGCTCGCCCCGGGAGCGCGGGCCCACCGGCTGACCGGGATCGCGCACGTTGGTCAGTGCGGCGAAGCGGCCGTCCGGCGCCACGCCCAGCCAGGTACCACCGGCCTCCAGATCGCGGCCGGCGTGGACGCCGGGGAATTCCTCCCAGGCCGCCAGCGGCAGGGTGGGGCGGGCGTAGAACTCATCGCGGTTGGCCGCGACGATCAGGGGCGTGGCGTGGCCGGGACGCCAGGCGAAGACGATCAGGCACATGGGTCGAACTCCGTGGTGTTCCGGCAGTCTATCAACATCCGCCGATGTCCCGGAGTGGCTGGAGCGCCCGGGAGCCTTCGGCTACCATGCCCGCTTTGTTGCCCGAGGTTGCCCATGGAGTTCGTGCTCTACCTGGTGCTTGGCGCCTGCGCTGGCGTCCTCGCCGGCCTGTTCGGCGTCGGCGGCGGGTTGATCATCGTCCCGGCCCTGGTGTTCAGCTTCGGCGCCCACGGTTTTTCGCCGGATGTGCTGACGCAGATGGCGGTCGGCACTTCTCTGGCGACCATCGTCTTCACTTCGATCAATTCAATCCTCGAACACCATCGTCGCGGCGCGGTGCGCTGGCCAGTATTCGCCTGGATGACCGTCGGTATCCTGGTCGGCAGCGCACTGGGGGCGATCACCGCGTCGAAGATCCAGGGCCCGGTGCTGCAGAAGATCATCGGCACCTTCGCCGTGCTGGTGTCTATCCAGATGGCGTTGGGCCTGCAGCCCAAAGGCGGTCGCGCCCTGCCGGGACGCTTCGGGCTGAGCATGGCGGGCGGCGTGGTGGGCTGGGCTTCGGCCATTTTCGGTATTGGCGGCGGCTCGCTGACCGTGCCTTTCCTGACCTGGCGTGGCGTCTCCATGCAACAGGCGGTTGCGACTTCCTCGGCCTGCGGTCTGCCGATCGCCATCGCCGGCGCGATATCCTTCATTGCTGTCGGCTGGCACAACGACCAGCTGCCGGAGATGAGCCTGGGCTTCGTCTACCTCCCGGCGCTGGTGGGCATTGCCGTTACCAGCATGTTCTTCGCCCGCATCGGGGCACGGCTGGCCCATCGCCTGCCACCCCTGGTGCTCAAGCGTTTGTTCGCCCTGCTGCTGTTCGGCGTGGGCTTGAGTTTCCTGATCTGAGTTCCAATCCACAGGAGTAGCGGATGCTGCCTTATCCACAGATCGACCCGGTTGCCGTAGCGCTCGGGCCGCTGAAAATCCACTGGTACGGCCTGATGTACCTGATCGGCATCGGTGGCGCCTGGCTGCTGGCGTCGCGCAAACTGAAGGATTTCGATCCGACCTGGACCAAGGAGAAACTCTCCGACCTGGTCTTCTGGGTGGCGTGCGGTGTGGTCCTGGGCGGTCGCCTGGGCTACGTGCTGTTCTACAACCTGGACGAGTACATCGCCAACCCGACGCTGATCTTCGAGGTGTGGAAGGGCGGCATGTCGTTCCACGGCGGGTTGATCGGCGTGATGCTGGCCACCTGGTGGTTCGGCAAGCGCAACAACAAGAGCTTCTTCCAGCTGATGGACCTGATTGCGCCGCTGGTGCCGATCGGCCTCGGCGCCGGGCGCATTGGCAACTTCATCAATGGCGAGCTGTGGGGCAAGGTGACCGACGTGCCTTGGGCGATGATCTTCCCCACCGGCGGCCCGGAGCCGCGCCACCCGTCGCAGCTGTACCAGTTCGCGCTGGAAGGCGTCGCGCTGTTCGTCGTGCTCTGGCTGTTCACCCGCAAGCCGCGCCCGACCGCCTCGGTATCCGGCCTGTTCGTGCTGTGCTACGGCATCTTCCGCTTCATCGTCGAGTTCGTCCGTGTGCCGGATGCCCAGCTGGGCTACCTGGCGTGGGGTTGGCTGACCATGGGCCAAGTGCTGTGCGTACCGATGGTCCTAGGCGGCATCGCGCTGATGGTCTGGGCTTACCGCCGCGCCCCGGCGCAGCCGACCGCGAGCTGAGTTTCGCCTGAATGAAAAAAGCCGCCCTGGGGCGGCTTTTTTGCTTTTCGTAGGACCGAAAGGGGCGCCTGGTCCTTGCTCGAACCGAACTCCGCAGCGGGGGCAGGTTCGCGAGCAAGCTCGCTCCTACAGATACCGGTTTGATCGGCGCTCAGATTGGCTCGACGAGCAGCAGCACACCATCCTGCCCGGTCACGCGCACCTGCGCGCCCACCGGCAGGTCCGGCCCGCTGACCAGCCAGACGCTGTCGCCGACGCGGATCTTGCCGCGACCGCCGACGATGGCGTCGTGCAGGGCGAACTGCCGGCCGACCAGCTCGCTGCCGCGGCGGTTGAGGCTGGAGGGCACGGCCTGGCGCTTGTTGACGCGCTGGTGGTTCCACCAGTACAGCGCGGTGAGGATCGCCAGCACGCCGAAGGCCAGGCACTGCCAGACCCAGTCCAGCCCCGGCAGCAGGAACGACAGCACGCCGGTCAGCGCCGCAGCGATGCCGATCCACAGCAGGTAGCCGCCGGCACCGAAGATTTCCAGGATCAGCAGGACGATGCCCAGGCCCAGCCAGTCCCAGAAGCCGAGGTTCTGGAGAAAGGCGGCCATCAGCTACGGCCCTTGGTTTCGCCGAAGGTGGCCTTGACGATCTCGCCGATGCCGCCGACCGCGCCGATCACTTGGCTGGCTTCCAGCGGCATCAGTACGATCTTGCTGTTGTTGGAGCTGGCCAGCTGGCCAAGGGCGTCGACGTACTTCTGCGCGACGAAGTAGTTGATCGCCTGCACGTTGCCGTTGGCGATGGCTGCGGATACCACCTGGGTTGCCTTGGCTTCTGCCTCGGCCTGGCGCTCGCGGGCTTCGGATTCGAGGAACGCCGCCTGGCGCAGGCCCTCGGCTTCGAGGATCTGTGCCTGCTTCTTGCCCTCGGCGGTGAGGATTTCCGCGGCGCGGCGGCCTTCGGCTTCGAGGATCTGCGCGCGCTTCAAGCGCTCGGCCTTCATCTGGCTGGCCATGGCTTCCACCAGGTCGGCCGGCGGGCTGATGTCCTTGATCTCGATACGGGTGACCTTCAGGCCCCAGGGCGCGGTGGCCTCGTCGACGGTGCGCAGCAGGCGTTCGTTGATCGCATCGCGCTGGCTGAGCATGTGGTCCAGTTCCATGGAGCCGAGCACGGTGCGGATATTGGTCATCACCAGGTTGCGCACGGCGTTTTCCAGCCCGCTCACTTCATAGGCCGCCTGCGCCGCGTCGACCACCTGGAAGAAGCATACGGCGTCGATCTGCACGATGGCGTTATCGGCGCTGATGGCCTCCTGCGGCGGCACGTCGAGCACGCGCTCCATCATGTTGATCTTCTGCCCGACACGGTCCACCACAGGAATGATGATGCTCAGGCCCGGCTTCAAGGTGACGGTATAACGGCCGAAGCGCTCGATGGTCCATTCGTAGCCCTGGGGCACGACCTTGAACCCCATGAGGACGATGACGATGGCGAGGATGACGAAGAGCAGGGCGACGCTGCCGATTTCCATGCAAAAGACTCCTTGTCTGGCGTGGAGGATGAAGATCGAGTGTAACCGAACCGGCGCGCCGGGCTGGCAACGCCGGAAAGTCCGGCAGGCGCCCGCGGAGTTTTCCTCAGGCGGCTGACCGGCGGCTTACTTCTGCTCGCTCTGCGGGGTGACCCGCATGACTTCCTCGATGGTCGTCAGGCCGGCGGCAACCTTCTGCGCACCGGATAGCCGCAAGCTGCGCATACCTTCCTTGAAGGCTTGGCGACGCAGCGGGATGAGGTCGGTGTCGGCAGTGATCAATTCCTTCAGCGACTCGCTCAGCAGCATGATCTCGTAGACGCCGGCGCGCCCGCGGTAGCCGGTGTCGCGGCATTCCAGGCAGCCGACCGCCTGGTGCGCGCCGGTGGGCAGCGGCGCGTTCCACGGGCGGGTGACTTCCTGCCAGTCTTCCTCGTGCAGCTCCATCGGCGCCTTGCAGTGCGGGCAGAGGGTGCGCACCAGGCGCTGGGCCATGACGCCGAGCACGGTGGCGCGGATCAGGTAGTAGGGCACGCCCAATTCCAGCAGGCGGGTGATGGCGGTGGGCGAGTCGTTGGTGTGCAGGGTGGAGAGCACCAGGTGGCCGGTGAGTGCCGCCTGGATCGCCATCTCGGCGGTCTCCAGGTCACGGATCTCGCCGACCATGATGATGTCCGGGTCCTGACGCAGCAGGGCGCGCACGCCGCTGGCGAAGGTCAGGTCGATGTTGTGCTGCACCTGCATCTGGTTGAACGAAGGCTCGATCATCTCGATCGGGTCCTCGATGGTGCAGAGGTTCACTTCATCCGTGGCAAGTTGCTTGAGCGTGGTGTAGAGCGTGGTGGTCTTGCCCGAACCGGTCGGTCCGGTGACCAGGATGATGCCGTTGGGCTGGCTGGTCATGCTCTCCCAGCGGCGCAGGTCGTCGGGGGAGAAGCCGAGCTGGTCGAAGGACTTGAGCAGTACTTCGGGGTCGAAGATCCGCATCACCATCTTTTCGCCGAAAGCCGTGGGCAGGGTCGACAGGCGCAGCTCCACTTCGGCGCCGTCCGGGGTCTTGGTCTTGACCCGGCCGTCCTGCGGCTTGCGCTTCTCGGCGACGTTCATCCGGCCCAGGGACTTAAGGCGGCTGACCACCGCCATGCTGACCTGCGGCGGGAACTGGTAGACATTGTGCAGCACGCCGTCGATGCGGAAGCGCACGGTGCCCTGCTCGCGGCGCGGCTCGATGTGGATATCGCTGGCGCGTTGCTGGAAGGCGTACTGGAACAGCCAGTCGACGATGGTGACGATGTGCGCGTCGTTGGCATCAGGCTCCTGGTCGCTGGCGCCCAGGTTGAGCAACTGCTCGAAGTTGCCGACTCCGCTGATTTTCTGGTCACCGGAGCTGGCGCCGGTCACCGACTTGGCCAGGCGGTAGAACTCCACGGTGAAGCGCTGGATATCCACCGGGTTGGCGACCACGCGCTTGATCGGGCGCTTGAGCACGTGGGTGAGGTTGCTTTCCCAGGCATGCACGAACGGCTGGGCGCTGGCGATGGTGACTTCATCCGGCGCGACCGCGACCGCGAGGATCTGGTGGCGCTGGGCGAAGGCGTAGGACATCAGCGGGGTGACCGCGGCGACGTCGATCTTCAGTGGGTCGATGCGCAGGTAGGGCTGCCCGGAAAAGTCCGCCAGCCACCTCACCAGGGTGTCCAGGTCCAGCTTGTGCCCCGGCCGCTGGCGGTCCGCGACCTGCTGCGCCGCGAGGAACTCCAGCGGGTGCTGCTGGTTCTTCACGGCGCTGCGGCGGATCGCCAGGCACTGCTCGGCGTCATCCTGGGCAACGCGGCCCTGGGTGACCAGCTCGCGCAGGATGTCGCCCAGGTCGAGCGGGCGGTCCTGGGCGGATGAGGCAAAGACGGACATGCGGACTCCCTACTTCCAGTGGCGGGTCACAGGCCCGCAGCAATGCCGGGCCAGCTTATTTCAAAAGCGCCTTCCACGGCTTGAGGGTCAGCACAGTATGGGCCTGGGCCGCGAGGGCATCCAGGCGCCCCTCGGCGTCGGGAGTGACGAGCAGCTCCTGCAGCTTGGCCAGCTCGCCGTACAGGCGATCGGTTTCCGGCAGCTCCAGCACGCCGCGCGCCAGGCGCAGCCAGACCAGCATGCGCTGCAGGCGCGGCAGTTGGTCGGCGAGTACCTCGGGCAGTTGCTGGGCGCGTTGCAGCGGCATGGCCTGGGCCTCTTCGGCCAGGGTGCGCTGCAGCCACTTGCCGACGGCGGAGCCGCCCAGGCGATTGGCGCGTTCGTTGCGCTCAAGGGTCCAGGCCTTGCCCAGCAGCCAGCGCGAAGTGCTCAGGGAGAACTGACCCCAGCGCACGTTGGCCAGTTCCTCACGGAAGGCCGCCGGCATCTGCTGGCGCACGGATTCATCATGGTGACCCTGTTCGATGCGCGGCTGCCAGTCGGCGATCAGCGCGTCGAGGGCGGCGCGCAGCTCGCGGGTGCTGGCGCGCGGCACGGCCTGGCCAAGGCTGCCGAGCAGGGCGCGGAGGTCGACCAACTGCTGCAGCCAGCTTTCCAGCAGGCTCCAGTGGCCGTTGAAACGGTATTGCTCAGCGAGGCGCTGGCTGCTGCCCAGCAGCGACCAGGACAGTGCGGCGAAGGCGCCATCCAGTGGGGTTTCATGCAGCAGCTTCTGGGTATCGGGCTGGATGCTGTAGCTGGCCGGGTCGAACAGGCGGTAGCCGCGCTCGGCCTTGCTGATGTCGCAGGGCATCAGCGCCAGGTCCGCGGCCAGTTCGATGGCCAGCTCCAGCAGTGCCTCGGGCTCGCCCTGGCGCAGCTCCAGTTCCAGCTCGCAGATTTCCTCTTCCTGCTTGCCGGCGATGACCTTGCCCAGGTCCAGCGCGGCCTCGATCACCACCTTGGCCTTGCCGCGGCCCCAGGCGATCTCGGCGCGCTGGCGGGTGAAGTCGGTGCTGAAGATCGGTTTCAGGGACTTCTTGTCCAGATCCGCCAGCGCGGCCGGCCAGCACTGGTCGTCGAGCTTCTTCAGGTCGAGCTTGTTCTTCTCCAGGTACCAATCCCATTCGTTGCGCTCGGACAAGCCGGCCACGCTCTGGCCGCGGGTCTTCAGGGTCTGGATGAACTGCTCGCCGTCCTTGCGCAGGCGCAGCGCCACGCGGGCGCGGGCCAGGTCGCGGGCGGGAGTGTCGTAGTACTGATTGAACAGCTCGCGGGGCTCCCAGCCGGATTTGTTGCGCTTCTTCAGTGCAGGGTGGTCGCGCAGGGCTTCGAGGGTCTCGCGGCTGGCGCGCAATTTGATTTCGGTTTCTTTCTGCATGGCGGGGGTCCGGGTCAGAGCGGCCGCGCCCGAATTTCCGACCTGTTGGAGGAGGGACGGAACGACGGGCGCGAAAAAGACTTCAAAGTCATGCAGTTTACAGGACTTCGGGGTTCCTGCCGGGCGCCGCGAGGTTTTACCGCACCGCCGCATGGTCCATAGTGGAGTCCATCTTCTGGAGAAAACCATGCTGTTGCCGCCGCTCAAACAACGCTTCGCCGAGCTGATCTCAATCCCCTCGGTCAGCTGCACCCAGCCCGCACTGGACCAGTCCAACCGCCCGGTGGTCGAGTTGCTGGGTAACTGGCTGGTCGACCTGGGCTTTGCCTGCGAGATGCAGCCGGTGTCGCAGGGCAAGTTCAACCTGGTCGCGACCCTGGGCTGCGGCCCCGGCGGCCTGGTGCTGGCCGGGCACACCGATACCGTGCCCTACGACGAAGCCTTGTGGAAAAGCGACCCGCTGGGTCTGACCGAGCGTGATGGGCGCTGGTTCGGCCTGGGTTCCTGCGACATGAAAGGCTTCTTCGCCCTGGCCATCGAGGCATTGCTGCCGCTGCTGGAGCAGCCTTTCAAACAGCCGCTGATCATCCTCGCCACCTGCGACGAGGAAAGCTCCATGGCCGGCGCCCGCGCTCTGGCCGAGGCCGGGCGGCCGCTGGGCCGCGCGGCGGTGATCGGCGAGCCGACCAACCTCAGGCCGATCCGCCTGCATAAGGGCGTGATGATGGAGCGCATCGATATCCTCGGGCAGAGCGGCCATTCCTCCGACCCGAGCCTGGGGCGCAGCGCGCTGGAGGCGATGCTGGCGGTGATGGGTGAGCTGCAGGGCCTGCGCAGCCAGTGGCAGCAGGAGTTCAACAACCCGCAATTCAGCGTGCCGCAGCCGACCCTGAACCTGGGCTGCATCCACGGCGGCGACAACCCCAACCGCATCTGCGGCCAGTGCGCGCTGGAATTCGACCTGCGACCGCTGCCTGGCATGCAGCCCGAAACCCTGCGCCAGGCCATCCGCGAGCGGCTCAAACCGGTCGCCGAACGCCATGCCGTGAAGATCGACTACGCGCCGCTGTTCCCCGCCGTTCCGCCCTTCGAGGAACCGGCGCAGAGCGAGCTGGTGCGGTTGGCCGAAAGTCTGACCGGGCATCCGGCGGAAGCGGTAGCCTTTGGCACCGAAGCACCGTATCTTCAGCAGCTCGGCTGCCAGACCCTGGTTCTGGGCCCTGGCGACATCGCCTGCGCCCACCAGCCGGACGAACACCTCGAGCTCGACCGCATCGAGCCATGCGTGGATCTGCTGCGCGGACTGATCCGTCATTACTGCCTATAAAAGGCAGTCGATGAAGACCAGTCCGTACAACGGGCCACAAAACTGTTGATGAAGAGTTGCCTGTAGAGCGCCCGACAAAGGGCCCAACCTATCCAAGAGGAGAAACCTGTCGATGTGCATGCGACGACGATAACCGCGCCGCCCTGCCCTAACTCCGGCCGCATCCGACAGATTTCCGCCCACTCGAACGACAGGCTTTTCAAGCAATGCACGACTACGTCAACTGGCTGCGCCACGCCTCGCCTTATATCAATTCGCACCGGGACTGCACCTTCGTGGTGATGCTCCCCGGCGAGGGTGTCGAAGACCCCAATTTCGGTAATATCGTCCACGACCTGGTGCTGCTGCATAGCCTCGGTGTGCGCCTGGTGCTGGTGCATGGTTCGCGCCCGCAGATCGAGGCGCGCCTGGCCTCCCACGGGCTGGCGCCGCGCTTCCACCGTGGCCTGCGGGTCACCGACGCGCCGACCCTGGGTTGCGTGATCGACGCCGTCGGCAGCCTGCGCATTTCCATCGAAGCGCGTCTGTCCATGGACATGGCGGCGTCCCCCATGCAGGGCTCGCGCATGCGCGTGACCTCGGGCAACTTCGTCACCGCGCGGCCCATCGGCGTGGTCGATGGTATCGACTACCACCACACCGGCGAAGTCCGTCGGATCGACCGCAAAGGCATCAACCGCCAACTCGACGAGCGCAGCATCGTGCTGCTCTCGCCGCTGGGCTATTCACCCACCGGGGAAATCTTCAACCTCGCCTGCGAGGATGTGGCCATGCGCGCGGCCATCGACCTGGGCGCGGACAAGCTGATCCTCTACGGAGCCGAGCGCGGCCTGATGGACGATGCCGGCAAGCTGGTGCGCGAGCTGCGCCCGCAGCAGGTACCCGCGCATCTGGAACGCCTCGGATCGAGCTACCAGGGCGAGCTGCTGGATGCCGCGGCCCAGGCCTGCCGCGCTGGCGTGCGCCGCAGCCATATCGTCAGCTACACCGAAGACGGCTCGCTGCTCAGCGAGCTCTTCACCCGCACCGGCAACGGCACCCTGGTGGCCCAGGAGCAGTTCGAGCAGTTGCGCGAAGCGGGTATCGAAGATGTCGGCGGCCTGCTGGAGCTGATCCGCCCGCTGGAAGAGCAGGGCATCCTGGTGCGCCGCTCGCGCGAGGTGTTGGAGCGCGAGATCGAGCAGTTCAGCATCGTCGAGCGCGAAGGGCTGATCATCGCCTGTGCAGCGCTCTATCCCATCGCCGACTCGGATTCCGGCGAGCTGGCGTGCCTGGCGGTGAACCCGGAGTATCGCCACGGTGGCCGCGGTGATGACCTGCTCGAACGCATTGAACAGCGCGCGCGCAACCTGGGCTTGAAAACCCTCTACGTGCTTACTACGCGCACCGCCCACTGGTTCCGCGAGCGTGGCTTCCAGCCCAGCAGCGTGGAACGCTTACCGGCGGCGCGGGCGTCGCTGTACAACTACCAGCGCAACTCGCAGGTGTTCGAGAAGACGCTCTGATCAGAGGCGGTTTTTCGAGGATACCGAATGCCTGATCTGCACCGTTAGGCGCAGCGTCTTGCGGGGCTTAGCCCCGGCGCGCGCTTGCTGCTGGTGCAACCGTTCGGTCCCGTCGCGCCAGCCCGCTTCCCAGCCGGCAGCGAGGATGTCGTGCCCAGGGCGGCGCGGTTGGCGCTCAAGCAGCGCCTCCAGATAGCCCTGGCGGTAGGCCGTCTCCAGCTGATGGAGGGTCCAGGGCGGAGAAAGGGGGAGCATAGGGAGGCTTTCCTGCGCAGTGGTGTCCGAGGCACGCCGACTGAGCCGGGCGCGCTTCGGAAGGAAGGGAATTCTCCCTCCCCACTGGCAGGTTGCCGATCAGAACTCTATGAGCTCCGCGTCAGAGACTTCTTGCCACTTCAGACGCTGATCAAGCCCAGGATGCTCGCCTGATAGGCGGCGACGAAGGTGTCGAAATCACCCTCGGGCTGTTTTTCCAGCTCCGCCTGTTCAGCCAGCGATTGATTGGCCATGTCTTCGAAGCGTGCCTGCTCTTCAGCCGACAGCGGTTCGCTCCGCAGCGTTTCGGCGTGCTGGCGGCTGTAGCGCAGGGCAAAGGCTTCGAAGCTCTCGCCCCGTTCGCGCATCTCCGCCAGGACCTTCGCCGAGGGTGTCAGGTCGGCGTCGGCGATTTTGGCGCGCTGCTCGGCCAGGCTCTGCGCGTGCAGGCTGCTGCCATTGGCGCGATCGAGCAGGTCGATGATCGGTGCGATGGCGTCGAGCAGGGCACTCGCCCATTCCTTCATTTCGATCTGCTGACCGCCGCGCTCCAGCTTCAGGCCCGGACGACGACCTTCTTTTACCACCTTGAGGAAATTGCTGGTGGCCGAGCCGCACTCGCAACCGCCCAGCGGCGGGCTGTCGGAGAGCGCGCAGTAGAGCAGGAAGGCGTCGAGGAAGCGTGCTTCGGTGACGTCGATGCCCAGCGGCAGGAAGGGGTTGATGTCCAGGCAGCGCGCCTCGACGTACTGCACGCCACGGGCCATCAGCGCCTGGATCGGGCGCTCGCCGGTGTAGGTGACGCGCTTGGGGCGGATGCTCGAGTAGTACTCGTTCTCGATCTGCAGGATGTTGGTATTGAGCTGCACCCACTCGCCGTCGACCTTGGTGCCGACCTTCTCGTACGGCGCGTACGGCGTGCTGACCGCGCGGCGCAGGCTGTCGATGTAGCTGTCCAGGTCGTTGTAGCAGGGTGTCAGGCCGGCCTGGGCATTGTTCTGGTAACCCAGGTCGCTCATGCGCAGGCTGGTGGCGTAGGGCAGGTAGAGGGTGTGCTCGTCGAAGGCTTCCAGGCCGTGCGGACGGCCACGCAGGAACCCGGCGTCCAGGGCAGGCGAGGCGCCGAACAGGTACATCAGCAACCAACTGTAGCGGCGGAAGTTGCGGATCATCGCGATGTAGCGGTGCGACTGGAAATCCCGCGCGCTCTTCTCGCTGCCTTCTTCCTGGCGCAGCAGCTCCCAGATGCCCTCGGGCAGGGAGAAGTTGTAGTGGATGCCGGCGATGCACTGCATGGTCTTGCCGTAGCGCAGGGCGAGGCCCTTGCGGTAGACGTACTTCAGGCGGCCGATGTGCGAGCTGCCGTAGCGGGCGATCGGGATGGTGTCTTCATCCGGCAGCTCGCAGGGCATGGACGGGCTCCACAGGTATTCGCCGTCGAGCTTGCCGCTGGCGAAACGGTGGATGTCACCCAGTTCATCCAGGGTCTCCTCGACGCTGGTAGACGTCGGGGTGATGAACTCCAGCAGTGACTCGGAGTAGTCCGTAGTGATCTGCGGGTTGGTCAGCGCCGAGCCCAGCGCTCGCGGGTGCGGGGTCAGGGCGAGCTTGCCGCGCTCATCGACGCGTAGGCATTCGCGCTCGATACCGTGCAGGCACTGGGTGAGCAGGGACAGGTTGGCGGCATCGCCAAGCAGGGCCAGGCGGCGGGAGAGTTGGTCGCTCAAGTTGGAAGTCCTTCACACGGCAATCGCCCCACTATGGGGGTGGACTGGGCGGTCTACAAGGGGAGAACACAACCGGCGTGGTCGCCTGGCTTGGGAAGACGCCGCGCCGGCGCCCGCCTTTCGCGGGCTCCGGACTACAGCATAGGTCAGTTGCGCTGACGCTATTTACAGCTGGGCGAAGGTGCCTTGTCCCTTGGCGACCAGCTTGTCGCCCTGGTGGATGTCGGCCTCGACCACCAGCGAACGGCGCCCGGCGTGCAGGACTTTCGCCACACAGCGCACTTCGCCTTCGGCGACCGCGCGGATGTAGTTGATCTTGCATTCCAGGGTGACGCTCTGCCGGTGGAAACCATGGGCGCTGGAGCAGGCCAGGCCCATGGTCATGTCCATCAGCGTGAAAAGTGCGCCGCCGTGCATGACGTTGCCGCGGTTGCGCAGGTGCTCTGCCATCGGCAGTAGCACCTCGGCTTCGCCGTCAGCGACACGGATCGGCTGCACGCCGATGGTTTCGCTGAAGCGGCTGATCATCAGCTCGCGGGCGGGCATCTCGCTCATGAACTTTCCTTACTTTTTCTTCAGTTGCTTGGCATTGGCGAACAGCGAGGCCATGGCGTTGTTCGCCGGGGCCTGCTCCTGCTGGCGCGGGGCAGCGCTGCGCTCGCCACGCGGCGCGCCGTTGCCGGGACGGCCGCCGCCACGCGGGCCGTCGACCTTCTCGCCCGGGGTGTCGCCCATGCGCATGGAAAGGCCCACGCGGTTGCGCGGGATGTCCACTTCCATGACCTTCACCTTGACGATGTCGCCGGCCTTGACCACTTCGTACGGGTCCTTGACGAACTTCTCCGACAGCGCGGAGATGTGCACCAGGCCGTCCTGGTGGACGCCGATGTCGACGAAGGCGCCGAAGTTGGTGACGTTGGTCACCACGCCTTCGAGCACCATGCCCGGCTTCAAGTCCTTCAGGCTCTCGACGCCTTCCTGGAATTCGGCGGTCTTGAACTCCGGGCGCGGGTCGCGGCCGGGCTTGTCGAGTTCCTTGAGGATGTCGGTGACGGTGGGCAGGCCGAACTGCTCGTCGGTGAACTTCTTCGGGTCCAGGCGCTTGAGGAAGCCCGAGTCGCCGATCAGCGAGCGCACGTCGCGGCCGGTGTCGGCGGCGATGCGCTGCACCAGCGGGTAGGTCTCCGGGTGCACCGCGGAGGCGTCCAACGGGTTGTCGCCGTTCATCACGCGGAGGAAGCCGGCGGCCTGCTCGAAGGTCTTGTCGCCCAGGCGGCTGACCTTGCGCAGGTCGTCGCGGGTGCGGAACGCGCCATTGGCGTCACGGTGCGCGACGATGTTCTGCGCCAGGGTGCTGTTGAGGCCGGAGATGCGCGCCAGCAGGGCGGCGGAGGCGGTGTTGACGTCAACGCCCACGGCGTTCACGCAGTCTTCCACCACCGCGTCCAGGCTGCGCGCCAGCTGCAGCTGGGACACGTCGTGCTGGTACTGGCCGACACCGATGGATTTGGGCTCGATCTTCACCAGCTCGGCCAGCGGGTCCTGCAGGCGGCGGGCGATGGACACGGCGCCGCGCAGCGATACGTCCAGCTCCGGGAATTCCTTCGCGGCCAGCTCGGAGGCCGAGTACACCGAGGCGCCAGCCTCGCTGACCATGATCTTGGTGCACTTGAGCGCCGGGTATTTCTTGATCAGCTCGGCGGCCAGCTTGTCAGTCTCGCGGCTGGCGGTGCCGTTGCCGATGGCGATCAGTTCCACCTGGTGCTTGGCGCACAGCGCGGCGAGCACGGCGATGGTCTGGTCCCACTGGTTCTTCGGCGCGTGCGGGTAGACGGTGGCGGTGTCCAGCAGCTTGCCGGTGGCATCGACCACGGCGACCTTCACGCCGGTGCGCAGGCCCGGGTCCAGGCCCAGGGTGGCGCGCGGGCCGGCCGGAGCGGCCAGCAGCAGGTCGTGCAGGTTGCGCGCGAAGACGTTGATCGCCTCGGCGTCGGCGGCGTCGCGCAGCTCGCCCAGCAGGTCGGTTTCCAGGTGAGTGTAGAGCTTGACCTTCCAGGTCCAGCGCACCACCTCGGACAACCACTTGTCGGCGGCGCGGCCCTGGTTGGCGATGCCGAAGCGCTCGCCGATCATGATTTCGCAGGGGTGCGAGGTACCCGGCAGCTCCTCGCCGATCTTCAAGGCAACGCTCAGGATGCCTTCGTTGCGCCCACGGAAAATCGCCAGGGCGCGGTGCGACGGGGCGTTCTTCAGCGGCTCGTCGTGCTCGAAGTAGTCGCTGAACTTGGCGCCTTCGGTTTCCTTGCCCGGCACCATGCGCGCGGTGAGGGTGGCGTTGTCCTTGAGGAAGCCGCGCAGGCGCTCCAGCAGGGTGGCGTCCTCGGCGAAGCGCTCCATGAGGATGTACTTGGCGCCTTCGAGCACGGCGCGGGTGTCGGCGAAGCCCTTCTCGGCATCGACGAAGCGTGCGGCTTCGGTTTCCGGGGTCAGGGTCGGGTCGTTGAACAGCGCATCGGCCAGCTCGCCCAGGCCGGCTTCCAGGGCGATCTGGCCCTTGGTGCGGCGCTTCTGCTTATAGGGCAGGTAGAGGTCTTCGAGGCGGGTCTTGGTGTCGGCGAGCTTGATCTCGCGGGCCAGTTCCGGGGTCAGCTTGCCCTGCTCCTCGATGCTGGCGAGGATCGCGCCACGGCGGTCTTCGAGCTCACGCAGGTAACGCAGGCGCTCTTCGAGCATGCGCAGCTGGGTGTCATCCAGGCTGCCGGTGACTTCTTTCCGGTAACGGGCAATGAAGGGGACGGTGGAGCCTTCATCGAGCAGGGCGACGGCAGCGGCGACTTGCTGCGGTTGAACGCGGCCGGAGGGCAGTGCGGAAAGCTCTTCGGCGATACGGGTGTTAATGCTGTCCATGAATCCACCTGGTGAAACCAACGAAATACGGGGCGCATGATCTGCTGCGCGTCGGCATAACTGCGTTGAGGCCAACTGAGAAATGCTCATTGACTGCAGTCAACTCCGCTTTCTCAGCTGTCCTCGCCTTGTTCTGCTCTAGCTCGCAAGATCATGAACAGGCTCATAACAGAGCATCTGGACCGGAGTTCCCGGTCGCTCGACAGGCCCTGTGACAACGCCCCGCCGCAAAAGCGCCGCATTATACCCGCGACAATTTCACCCGGTGGGCGACTGGTCGGGGAAAAATCTGCTAACAATGGACAGGCCGTGATGCGCGGCTGCTGGGCGATAATGCCCGCCGAATCAGATTCTGGGAGTCTCCATGAGCAACGCTGCCACCCTGCCGGAAGGCGAAAAGATCCTCGTGGTCGATGACGACGCGCGCCTGCGCCGTCTGCTGGAACGCTTCCTCGATGAGCAGGGTTATCGCGTCCGCGCCGTCGAGAACACCGAGCAGATGGATCGCCTGCTGGCCCGCGAGCTGTTCCAGCTGGTGGTGCTGGACCTGATGATGCCCGGCGAGGATGGCCTCTCCGCGTGCAAGCGTCTGCGTGAGTCGAACAACCAGATCCCCATCATCATGCTTACAGCCAAGGGCGATGAGTCCAGCCGTATCTCCGGCCTTGAGCAGGGCGCCGACGACTACCTGGCCAAACCCTTCAACCCGCGCGAGCTGCTGGCTCGGATCAAGGCCGTGCTGCGCCGCCAGGCGCCGCTGGTGCCGGGCGCGCCGGCGGGCGAGGACGAGATCGTCACCTTCGGCGACTACGAGCTGCACCTGGCCACCCGCGAGCTGAAGAAGGGCGAGGAAGTACACATGCTCACCACCGGTGAGTTCGCCGTGCTCAAGGCTCTGGTCCAGCACGCCCGCGAGCCGCTGACCCGCGACAAGCTGATGAACCTCGCCCGCGGCCGCGAGTGGGACGCCTTGGAGCGCTCCATCGACGTGCAGATTTCCCGCCTGCGCCGGCTGATCGAGCCCGACCCGTCGAAGCCGCGATACATCCAGACCGTCTGGGGCGTGGGTTACGTATTCGTGCCGGACGGCGCCGCCCGCAAGTGATTGACCCCGCCGGGGCGAAGCCCTTCGCCCCGGCCGTTCGCGTTTCCCTGGTACTGCCTTCTTGAAAACACCCCTCTGGTTCCCGCAAAGCTTCTTCGCCCGCACCCTGTGGCTGGTGCTCATCGTCGTGCTGTTCTCCAAGGCGCTGACCCTGGTCTACCTGCTGATGAACGAAGACATGCTGGTCGACCGCCAGTACAGCCATGGCGCGGCGCTGACCGTGCGCGCCTACTGGGCGGCTGACGAGAAGTCGCGCGAGGCCATCGCCCAGTCCGCAGGGTTGAAGTGGGCGCCCCACGAACAGGGGCAGCCGGAGGAAGTGCACTGGCCGTACACGGAAATCTTCCAGCGGCAGATGCGCATGGAGCTGGGCATCGACACCGAGACCCGCCTGCGCATCCACCATCCGTCGATGCTCTGGGTCCGCGCGCCGACCCTGGGTGACGGCTGGATCGGCGTGCCGCTCTACCCGCACCCGCTGCGCGGCCAGCAGATCTGGAGCGTGCTGGGCTGGTTCCTCGGCATCGGCCTGCTGTCCACCGCTGCCGCCTGGATCTTCGTGCGCCTGCTCAGCCAGCCGCTCAAGCGCCTGGTCTTCGCCTCCCGCGAGTTCGGCAAGGGGCGCAGCGTACGCCTGCCGCTGGGGCCGGAAACGCCCAGCGAGATGGCCGAGGTGTACCGCGCGTTCAACCAGATGGCCGACGATGTCGAACAGGCGGGTCGCGAGCGCGAGCTGATGCTGGCGGGGGTTTCCCACGACCTGCGCACGCCGCTGACGCGCCTGCGTCTGTCACTGGAGCTGATGCCCGACAGCGACCGCGAGATGGTCGAGGACATGGTCCGTGACATCGAGGACATGGACGCCATCCTTGACCAGTTCCTCGCTTTTATCCGCGATGGCCGCGACGAGTCGGTGGAAGAGGGTGACCTTGCCGACCTGATCCGCGAAGTAGCCGATGCCTTCAACCAGAGCGGCAACCGCGTGCGCCTTTGCCTGGAAACGCTGCCGCTATTCCGCTTCCGCCGTGTGTCGATCAAGCGCATGCTCGGCAACCTGATCGAGAACGGCCTGAACCATGGCGGCGGCAAGGTCGAGGTGGCGGCCCACGTAGCTGGCGGCGGCGGTGCGCCCTACGTGGTGCTCAGCGTGCTGGACCGCGGCGCGGGCGTCGATCCGCAGGAGCTGGAAAACATCTTCAACCCCTTCTTCCGCGGCGACAAAGCGCGCGGTGGCAAGGGCACCGGCCTTGGGCTGGCCATCGTCAAGCGTATCGCCGAACAGCACGGCGGCAGCATCGAGCTGCGCAACCGTGAGGGTGGTGGCGTGGAAGCGCGCGTCTGCCTGCCGCTGGGTTTGCTGCTGCCGCGCGACGCGCACTAAGAGCCTGCTTACGATCTGCTGCGCGTCGGCATAACTGCGTTGAGGCCAGCCGAGAAGTGCTCATTGACTACAGTCAACTCCGCTTTCTCAGCTGCCCTCGCCTTGTTCTGCTCTAGCTCGCGAGATCGTAAACAGACTCTAATCCCAGCGCAGGGATTTGCCTTCCAGCACCGCCTGGCGCCCATAGGGCCAGGCACGGTTGTGCGCGCCATGGCCGCTGGGCAGTCCGTGGTAGAGCGGCACGCCCAGTCGCGCGGCATACTCGGCGAAGATTTCTTCCAGGCTGTGGGCCACGCCCTTGCGCGGGCAATCGGTGAAGGTGCCGAGGCAGATTGCGCCCAGTCGTGCGCCGTTCAGGCTGTTCAGCAACTGCCAGAGGCTGCGCTCGAGACGGTAATAGGGCTCGCCGACGTCCTCGAGGATCAGGATCGCGCCGTCCGGCACGTAAAGCGCGCCGGCGGTACCGGCCATGCAGGCCAGTGCGGTGAGGTTGCCGCCGATCAGTTCACCTTCCACAGCCGCCTTCGGTCCCGCCAACTGCTGCACCGCCAGCTTGCTGGGGCTGCCGGCCAGTACGTGGCTGACCGAGGCCAGCGACGCCAGGCGTTCACGTTGCTCGCTGGGTGCGCTCAGCGGCTGCAGACCGAGGCCGGTGGCGACCATGCCATGGATCGCCGGCAGGCCCTGCCGGTGGAAGGCGCTGAGCAGGATGGAGATGTCCGAGAAGCCGATCAGCGGGCGCGGCGAGGCGGCCTTGAGGCGCTGCCAATCCAGTTGCGGAATGAGTTGTCCACAGCCGTAGCCACCGCGCAGGCACCAGACGGCGCTGACATCCTCCAGTTCGAAGGCTGCGTGGAAATCTTCCAGGCGCTGGGCCGGCGTGCCGGCCAGGTAGCGGTACCGGGCGTCGGCGTGGTCGCCCAGGTGGTAGTCGATGCCCTGCACTTCCAGCTGGCGCAGGGTGGCTTCCAGTACCTCCTCGGCTATCGCCGAGGCCGGCGCAACCAGCGCGACGCGGCCCTCGATGGGCGACCAGGTGAGTTCGGCGTGGGGGCGGGAAGCGGGCATGGCTGGATTCCTAAGACTGCTGAAGAAACTGTAGGAGCGAGGGGGGCGCCATCGTTGTTGCTCGCGAAGGGTTCAATGGGGCAATGATGGACTGCGTGCCTTCTGTTGGCGTGCCTGCCCTCACCCCAGCCCTCTCCCAGAGGGAGAGGGAGCCGTCCGTGCCGGCTGATGCTGCGGCTTCAGCCTGTGCCAATCAGTCCCCTCTCCCTCTGGGAGAGGGTTAGGGTGAGGGAAAGCTACCGCGCAGAGCGCAGTAGCGAATCGCCTGAATTACCCCTTTCCTTTTGTTCTGGCCAGATGCGGCCCGCCATTCTTCTCCAGGTATTCGATGATCACCCCGGCAATGTCCTTGCCGGTGGTGGTCTCGATACCTTCCAGACCGGGCGAGGAGTTCACCTCCATCACCAGCGGGCCGTGGTTGGAGCGCAGGATGTCGACGCCGGCGACGTGCAGGCCCATCACCTTGGCGGCCCGGATGGCGGTCATTCGTTCCTCCGGGGTGATCTTGATCAGGCTGGCGCTGCCGCCGCGGTGCAGGTTGGAGCGGAACTCGCCGGCCGCGGCCTGGCGCTTCATCGAGGCGATCACCTTGTCGCCGACCACGAAGCAGCGGATGTCGGCGCCGCCGGCTTCCTTGATGTACTCCTGCACCATGATGTTGTGCTTGAGCCCCATGAAAGCCTCCAGCACGGATTCGGCGGCCTTCTCCGTCTCGCAGAGCACCACGCCGATACCCTGGGTGCCTTCGAGCAGCTTGATCACCAGCGGTGCGCCGCCGACCATCTCGATCAGGTCCGGCACGTCATCGGGGGAGTGGGCGAAACCGGTCACCGGCAGGCCGATGCCCTTGCGTGAGAGCAGTTGCAGCGAACGCAGCTTGTCGCGGGAGCGGGCGATGGCCACTGACTCGTTGAGTGGGAAGACACCCATCATCTCGAACTGGCGCAGCACGGCGCAGCCATAGAAAGTCACCGAGGCGCCGATGCGCGGGATCACCGCGTCGAAACCTTCCAGCGGCTTGCCGCGATAGTGGATCTGCGGCTTGTGGCTGGCGATGTTCATGTAGGCGCGGAGGGTGTCGATCACCACCATCTCGTGGCCGCGTTGCTGCCCGGCCTCCACCAGCCGACGGGTGGAATACAGGCGCGGATTGCGCGACAGCACAGCAATTTTCATTGATCACCTGGAAGGGTGGCGGGAACCATGATGAGGGGTTTGTCTTGTACGTAGGTGACGCCGGGGTTGACCACCAGTTGGCCCTGCACGAGAGCCTTGGAGCCTAGCAGTACGCGGTAACGCATGGTCTTGCGGCAGGCCAGGGTGAATTCCACCGACCAGGCGCGGTCGCCCAGGGCCAGCAGGGTGCGGATCACGTAGCGGGTCTGGGCCTGGCCGTTGGAGCTCTTGATCGTCTTCATCGTCACCACCGGAGCTTCGCAGCGGTGGCGGCGCTGCACCTGGGTGCCCAGGTGGGCGACGAAACGCACCCAGCTCTGGCCGTCGCGCTCGAAGGGCACGATGTCGCTGGCATGCAGGCTGGAGGTGCTGGCGCCGGTGTCGATCTTCGCGCGCAGGCCGACCATGCCTAGTTCGGGCAGGGCGATCCATTCGCGCAGACCAATTACCGACAGCTGGTCGAAAGTCTTCAAGGCTGGTGTCCCCGGCGTTTGCCGGCATTCTAGTCAGGCCGCTTGTGCCCCGCCAGCGGGGCGCGGGGTACACTCTCAGACCCGCATGACGAGGTTGTGAAGTGAGCGAAAAAGACGACGACAAGGTCCGCCTGGACAAGTGGCTGTGGGCGGCGCGCTTCTACAAGACCCGCTCCCTGGCCAAGGAAGCCATCGACGGTGGCAAGGTGCATTGCCGGGGCGAGCGCTGCAAGCCGGGCAAGGAGCCGAAGGTCGGCGAGGAGTATGTGATCCGCACCGGCTTCGACGAGCGCACCGTGGTGGTGAAGGCGTTGTCCATGGTGCGCCGTGGCGCGACCGAAGCGCAGTTGCTCTATGAAGAGACCGCTGACAGCCTGAAACGCCGCGAGGACGCTTCGGCAATGCGCAAGGCCGGAGCGCTGGGCGTGCAGACCGACGGGCGGCCGACCAAGAAGCAGCGCCGCCAGTTGTTCAGCTTCCGCGATCAGGAATGATCGACCGGAGAGGGCGACGGGCCCTCGCCGGGATCAGGTAGCCTTCAGGCCGTGATGACGCTCAAGCGGTTGACCAGTGGAATCCTCGCGGCCAGGCGGAACAGCGGGTCGGTCCAGCGAACCAGGGCGGCGCTGCCCTTGGCGGCGAAGGGAGTGAAGCAGCTCCAGGCCAGGGCCACCAGCGCCATCTGCACGCCGCCGATGTAGTCGTCCTGGCCCCAATGCGCGCCGGCCACCAGGCGCGGCAGCATGAACAACAGCGCCAGGCCCCAGATCACCACCCACTGCAGGGCGTTGCGGGCGAACAGAGTGAGGAACAGCGCCCAGATCAGCAGCACCGAGGCGTGGTCGCCGGGGAAGCTGCGGGCGGATTCGTCCTTCACCTCGAAGGGCGTGTCTTCCCACTGCGGGAAAAAGTGTTCCAGGCGGATGGCATCCGGCGCGAGGGTGGAAATGCTTGCGTGCTGCCAGCCCAGCTTGTGGGCGATCTTGGCGTAGAGGATGCGCACGACCACCAGCACGACGGCTGCGCATAAAAAGCCGAAGGTCGCCGCGCGGACCTGCGTGGCCTTGAAGATCCAGTCGCCACGGATCATCAGCAGCAGCAGGATCACCCCGACCAGCAGGTCGAACGGCCGGGTGCTCGCCACGGCCCAGGTCAGGCGCCAGGCTTCGTTGGTCGCCAGCGGCTGGTTGAGCAGGCTGAACAGGCTGAAGTCGAACAGGTCCATTGCGCTGCGAGCGGGCTCCCAGAGCCACAGCAGCAGCAACAGGCCAGCCATCAGATGGCAGGCAATGAAGGGCTTCCAGGACCAGGTGGCTTGGAACGGCGTGGTTTTGTCCATAAAATCGATACCCCCTTACGGAACCCCCCGAACATGGGTGGGTGCTGCAAAGCGCGCTTTATAGGCCTTTGCCATCAACTTGTCATTTATTTGTGCCTATCGCAGCGTTGTGCCAAGCATGTCCCAGATCGATCAAAGTCAACGTTTCCTGTTCGACAACACCGATGTCCGTGGTGAGCTGGTAGAGCTCGACCGCAGCTTCGCCGAGGTGCTGGCCAAGCACCCCTACCCGCAGCCTGTCGCCCAGTTGCTGGGAGAAATGCTAGCCGCCGCCGCGCTGCTGTGCGGCACCCTCAAGTTCGACGGTCTGCTGGTGCTGCAGGCACGCTCCAACGGCGCCGTGCCACTGTTGATGGTGGAATGCTCCAGCAACCGCGAAGTCCGCGGCCTGGCCCGCTATGACGCGGACGCCATCGGCGATACCGCCGGCCTGCCCGAGCTGATGCCTGAGGGCGTACTGACCCTCACCGTCGATCCGAAGAACGGCAAGCGCTACCAGGGCATCGTGCCGCTGGAAGGTGTGACCCTGGCCGATTGCCTCTCGACCTACTTCGCGACCTCCGAGCAACTGCCGACTCGATTCTGGCTGAACGCCGACAGCCGTCGCGCCCGTGGCCTGCTGCTGCAGCAACTGCCTGCCGACCGTCAGCGCGACGCCGAGTCGCGGGAAGCCAGCTGGCAGCACGTCAGCACCCTGGCCGACACTCTCACCGCCGAGGAGCTGCTGGGCCTGGACAACGCCACCGTGCTGCATCGCCTGTACCACGAGGACGATGTGCGCCTGTTCGATCCGCAGCCGCTGGTGTTCCGCTGCAGTTGCTCGCGGGAACGCTCGGCCAACGCACTGGTCAGTCTAGGTCTGGAGGATGCGCAGCGTCTGCTGGCCGAAGAGGATGGCGAGATCGTCATCGACTGCCAGTTCTGCAACCAGCGCTACCAGTTCGACGGTTCGGACGTGGCCCAGCTGTTCTCGGGCGGCGGTAGCCAGACACCGTCAGAAACCCGCCATTGACCGCTTCGATTTGTCCGATAGCCGAACCAATGGCGCTCTTGCCAGATCAGAGGCTGCACGAGAACAGTTCTTTTCTGGCATAATCCCGCGACTTTTTTCCGCGGTAGTGGGAATCAGAAGTCACTACGCAATGTTTGGAGGACTCGGCTTCGGCCGACGGGGACCCACATGACGCAAGCCAATAAAGCCGTTTACACCGATATCAGCGTTGCCCAACTGGTGGAAGAAGCCATTCGCCGCGGCGAAGGCGAACTCGCCGACAACGGCTCGCTCGTGGTGAAAACCGGCCACCGCACCGGCCGCTCGCCTGCCGACCGTTTCATCGTCGAAGAGCCGGGCAGCAAGGATTCCATCGCATGGGGCGCCATCAACCGTCCGTTCCCGGCCGACAAGTTCGATGCCCTGTGGGACCGTGTCCAGGCCTTCAATGACGCCCAGGACCATTTCGTTTCCCACGTCCATGTAGGTTCGGCCCACGACCACTACCTGGCCGTGAAGATGACCACCGCTACTGCCTGGCAGAACCTGTTCGGCCGTGCGCTGTTCATCGAGCCCGAGCAGTACAACCCGGCCGGCCGCGAAGAGTGGCAGGTCCTCAACGTCGCCAACTTCGAGTGCGTGCCCGAGCGTGATGGCACCAACTCCGATGGCTGCGTGATCCTCAACTTCGCCCAGAAGAAAGTGCTGATCGCCGGCATGCGCTATGCCGGTGAAATGAAGAAGGCCATGTTCGGCGTGCAGAACTACCTGCTGCCGGAAAAAGACGTGCTGCCGATGCACTGCGCCGCCAACATCGGCGAAGAAGGCGACGTAACCCTGTTCTTCGGTCTGTCGGGCACCGGCAAGACCACCCTGTCCGCCGACGAAAGCCGCTACCTGATCGGCGACGACGAGCACGGCTGGGGCGAAGGCGTTGTCTTCAACATCGAAGGCGGTTGCTATGCCAAGTGCATCGACCTGTCCGAGAAGAACGAGCCGGTCATCTGGAAAGCCATCAAGTTCGGCGCCGTGCTGGAAAACGTCGTCCTCGATGAAAACCGCACGCCGGACTACGCCGATGACAGCCTGACCCAGAACTCCCGCGCGGCCTACCCGCTGGAGAACGTCGAGAAGCGTTCCGAGCAGAACCTCGGCGGCGAACCGAACGCCGTGATCTTCCTGACCTGCGACCTGACTGGCGTTCTGCCGCCGGTGTCGATCCTGAACAACGAGCAGGCGGCTTACCACTTCCTGTCCGGCTACACCGCGCTGGTCGGTTCCACCGAAATGGGTTCTGGCGGCGGCATCAAGTCGACCTTCTCCACCTGCTTCGGCGCACCGTTCTTCCCGCGCCCGGCTGGCGTCTACGCCGAGCTGCTGATCAAGCGCATCAAGGCCTTCGGTTCCAAGGTCTACCTGGTCAACACCGGCTGGACCGGCGGTGGCTACGGCGTCGGCAAGCGCTTCAACATCCCGACCACCCGTGGCGTGATCGCCGCCATCCAGAGCGGCGCTCTGATCGGTGCCGAGACCGAGCATCTGGACATCATCAACCTGGACGTGCCCAAGGCCGTTCCGGGCGTCGACACCGTCCTGCTCAACCCGCGCAACACCTGGGAAGACAAGGCCGCCTATGACGAAGCCGCCAAGGGCCTGGCCAGCAAGTTCATCGACAACTTCCAGAAGTTCGACGTGAGCGACGCCATCAAGAACGCCGGCCCGCAGCTGTAAGCGAGCCCGTTCTGGAAAGAGCCGCCTTCGGGCGGCTTTTTCATTGGTGCCTGGGAACGGTCCTGCTCCGAGGTGCTCTTCGTAGGAGCGAGCTTGCTCGCGAACCGGAGTTGGGCTGTTCGCGAGCAAGCTCGCTCCTACAATGGTCGCTCCTAGGCTCACGGGATCGTCCATGACAGGCAACGGAGTTATCCCCATGCACGACACCCTCGAACGCATCTTCGGCTTCCGCCAGTTCCGCCCTGGCCAGGAGGCAGCGGTCAGCGCGGTGCTGGCCGGGCGCTCGGCGGCGGCGATCTTCCCGACGGGCTCGGGCAAGTCGCTGTGCTACCAGCTGCCGGCGCTGCTGCTGCCGCACCTGACCCTGGTGGTCTCGCCACTGCTGGCGCTGATGCAGGACCAGCTCGCCTTCCTCGCCCGCCACGGCATCGCCGCCGCCAGCATCGACTCCGCGCAGAGCCGCGAGCAGACCGCGCAAACCATGGCCCGCGCGCGCAGCGGCGAGCTGAAGGTGCTGATGATCTCGGTGGAACGGCTGAAGAACGAGCGCTTCCGTAACTTCATCGGCGAGGTGCCGATTTCCCTGTTGGTGGTGGACGAGGCGCACTGCATTTCCGAATGGGGCCACAACTTCCGCCCCGACTACCTGAAGCTGCCGGACTACCAGAAGCAGTTCCGCATTCCCCAGGTGCTGCTGCTCACCGCCACGGCGACGCCAGCGGTAATCGCCGACATGCGCAGCAAGTTCGCCATCGCCGAAGCCGACGTGGTCACCACCGGCTTCTACCGCGCCAACCTCGACCTGCAGGTGGAACCGGTGGCCAGTTCCGCCCGCCGCACACGGCTGGTGCAGTGGTTGGGCGAGCGCACCGGGCAGCCGGCCATCGTCTACGTCACCCAGCAGAAGACCGCCGAGGAAGTCGCCGCGCACTTGGCCGAGCGTGGCATTCCCGCCTGCGCCTACCACGCCGGGATGGAACACCCGGAGCGCGAGGGCATCCAGCGCCGCTTCATGGAAGGCCGGTTGAACTGTATCGTCGCGACCATTGCCTTCGGCATGGGCATCGACAAGAGCAACATCCGCCAGGTGGTGCACTACGACCTGCCCAAGTCGCTGGAAAACTACAGCCAGGAAATCGGCCGCGCCGGGCGTGACGGCCTGCGTTCGGAATGCCTGGTGCTGGCCAACCGCGACAGCCTCAACGTGCTGGAGAACTTCGTCTACGGCGACACGCCCGAGATCGAAGGCATCCGCAACGTACTGGAGGAAATCCGTCAAGCCCCGAACGGTCAGTGGGAAACCATGCTGGTGCCGCTGTCGGACCAGTCCAATATCCGTCAGCTGCCGTTGAAGACGCTGCTGGTGCAGCTGGAGCTGCGCGGCATCATCGCCCCGCGTTTCGCCTATTTCGCCGAATATCGCTACAAGCTGCTGATAGATGCCGCTGAGCTTCTGAATCATTTCCAGGGCGAGCGGCGGCAGTTCGTCGACGCCATCCTCACCACTTCGGCCCGCGCTCGCACCTGGGCGACCCTGGATTTCGACACCCTCTACAGCCGCCACGGCGCCGAACGCGCGCGGGTGGTGAAGGCGCTGGACTACTTCCAGGAGCGTGGCTGGGCCGAGCTGGAGAGCAAGCAGATGACCGAGGTCTACTCGGTGCGCGATGCGTCCTTCTCTGTAGATAACCTGAGCGAGGAGCTGCACCGCTACTTCAAGCGCCACGAGGAAAGCGAGATCGCCCGTATCGGCGCCATGCTCGAGCTGCTGGGCAGCTCGGAATGCCTGAGCTGGCGCCTGGCCCAGTACTTCGGCGACCAGCAGGCGCCGCGCCAGTGCGGGCACTGCTCGGTCTGCGCAGGCCGTGTCGCCCGGTTGCCGGAACCGCCCGCATTGCCGCCGCTGGACGGCCAGTCGCTCCACAGTCGCTGCGCCGCCTTCCTGGAGAAATACCGCAGCGCCCGGGGCATGGAGCCCAGCGCCGACTGCGTGACGCGTTTCCTCTGCGGCATCAGCGTGCCCGCCTTCACCCGCATGCGCGCGCGCACGCTGCCGGGCTACGCGACGCTGGAAGACTACCCCTACGCCCAGGTCCGTGACTGGGTGCAAGGGCAGCTGTAACCGCATCGGCGCCACGCACGACTAAAGGTCGGCGTGGCGCCAGCGGGGCTCCTTGTAGGGTGACGGGACGCATTCCCGCCTAGACTCTCAGGGCGCGGCAACAAGGAGCCCATCGCATGTCCACCGAGCATCTGGATGTACTGATCATCGGCGCCGGCCTGTCCGGCATCGGCGCCGCCTGTCACCTGCAGAAGCAGTGTCCCGGCAAGTCCTACGCCATCCTCGAGGGCCGCGAGGCCATGGGCGGCACCTGGGACCTGTTCCGCTACCCGGGCATCCGCTCCGACTCGGACATGTACACCCTGGGCTACAACTTCAAGCCTTGGACCGACCCCAAGGCCATCGCCGACGGCCCGTCGATCCTCAACTACATCCGCGAGACCGCTCGCGAATACCGCGTCGAGGACAAGGTCCGCTACCGCCATCGCGTGCTCAAGGCCGACTGGGACAGCGCCAGCGCGCGCTGGAACCTGCTTGTGCAGCGCGGTGATGAGGAACAAGCGGTGCGCATGAGCGCGCAGTTCCTCTTCATGTGCACTGGCTACTACCGCTACGACGCTGGCTACACCCCGGACTTCGCCGGGCGCGAGAGCTTCACCGGGCAGGTCATCCACCCGCAGCTGTGGCCGGAAAACTTCGACTACAGCGGCAAGCGCATCGTGGTGATCGGCAGCGGCGCCACCGCCGTCACGCTGATCCCCTCGCTGACCGACAAGGCTGCCCATGTCACCATGCTGCAGCGCTCGCCGTCCTACGTGATCACCCTGCCGGCGAAGGACCCGATCTCCAACTTCCTGCGCAACTTCCTGCCGGAGAAGTGGGTGTACCGCCAGGCGCGGGCGCGCAACGTGACCATGCAGATGATCTTCTTCATGGCCTCCAAGGCGTTCCCCGGCGCGGTGCGCAAGCTCATGCTCAAGCTGGCCAACCTGGAGTTGGGCAAGGATTTCGACATGCGCCACTTCAGCCCGCGCTACAAGCCCTGGGACGAGCGCGTGTGCTGCGTGCCGGACGGCGACCTGTTCAAGGCGCTGCGCCAGGGCCGCGCTTCGGTAGTTACCGACCATATCGAGCGTTTCACCGAGAAGGGCATCCTGCTCAAGTCCGGGCAGGTGTTGGAGGCGGATGTGATCGTCACCGCCACCGGACTGGACCTGGTGATGTTCGGTGGCGCGGAGCTGGCCATCGACGGCAAGCCGTTCGACGTCACCCAGAGCATGGGCTACCGCGGCATCATGCTGCGCGATCTGCCCAACCTCGCCGCTATCGTCGGCTACACCAACGCCAGCTGGACGCTCAAGGCCGACCTTTCCAGCGAGTACTTCTGTCGCCTGATCAACCACCTCGATGCCATCGGCATGCGCCAGTGCACGCCGCGCCAGACCGATGGATCGGTGAAGGAAGAACCCTTCCTCAACCTCAACTCCGGCTACATCCAGCGCGCCGCCGACCGCATGCCCAAGCAGGGCGACCGTACGCCGTGGAAGCTCTACCAGAATTACGCGCTGGACCTCGCTCTGCTGCGCTTCGGCAAGGTCGAGGATGGTTACCTGGCCTTCACCTCGCCCAAGCAGCGTCAGGCCGCGGCGGCACCAGTGGAAGCGCTGGAGAGCTGACCTCCCCGGTCGGAGCCCGCCGGCCCCGGCGGGCTTCGTTCTATCGAGGCATCGAATAGACATTATCGATACGTCGCTCTGCAACGGAGCGGCCTCTGGGCTTACCATGCGCGCCATTCCCGCCCATGCCAGCCAGAGGATTTTCCATGCTGATCGAAGACGCCATCCGCAGCCGCCGTTCCATTCGTAGTTTCGACACTTCCTATGTGATGAGCCGCGAGGAGAAGGACGACCTGCTGCAACAGGCGCTGCTCGCCCCCACCTCGTTCAACCTGCAGCACGTGCGCTTGGTGGAAGTCAGCGACCCGCAGCTGCGCGCGCAGATTCGTGAAGCCGGCTGGAACCAGGTACAGATGACCGACGCCTCGATGCTGGTGATCGTCTGCGCGCAGGTCGACAGCTGGGAGAAGAACGCCGAGCGCGTGTGGGACGGCGCCCCGGCCGAAGTGAAGAACTACATGGTCGGCGCCATCGACGGCTACTACCGCGACAAGCCGCAGACCCAGCGCGACGAAGCCATGCGCAGCAGCGGCCTGGTGGCCCAGACGCTGATGCTCGCCGCCCGTGGCCGTGGCCTGGACAGCGTGCCGATGGTCGGTTTCGACTTCGACGCCGTGGCCAAGCTGATCAACCTGCCGGCCAACCATGCCATCGGCCTGATGATCGCCGTGGGCAAGCAGGCGGTGGAAGCCAAGCCGCGCATCGGTCGCCTGCCGCTGGAAGAGACGATCGTTCGCGATCGATTCTGATCCCGATGAAACGCGCCTTCGGGCGCGTTTTTTTTCGCTTTGCGGACTGTGACCTTCGTGCCTGTGGCCGCCCCCCACCCTAACCCTCTCCCGGGGGAGGACTGTTCGGTGCAGTGGGAAGCCGAAGTGTCAGCCGGCAAGGACAGCTCCCTCTCCCACTGGGAGAGGGCTGGGGTTAGGGTGTTCATTGGCGCCGATCGCATCCAGTACCGGTATTTCCCTGCGGGAGCAGGCCATGCCCGCGATCGCGCGCATTGCGCGCTCCTACACGTTATCCGGCGAAAATCACTCCGGCGCAGACTCCACTATCCGCTCCACCAACCACTGCAACGCCGTATCCCGCTCTCGCTGGGCGAGATAGACCAGCTCCAGGTGGAACTGCCCCACGTCGAACGGCAGCTCCAGCACCTGCAACGGCAGCAGCTGGGCGAAATATGCCGCCAGTCGTGTCGGCAATACCGTCAGCAAATCCGTGGTCGCCACCAGATGCGCCGCCTGCAGGTAGTTGGGCGTAGTGTAGGCGACCTGCCGTTTCAGCCCCTGGCTGGCCAGCCACTGATCGACCATGCCTTTGGTCTGCCCGCCGGACACCCACAGGTGCCGCTGGCCGAGGAAGGTCGGCAGATCGATCCCGCCATCGACCTGCGGATGCCCGCGCCGGGCCAGCAGGCGCAGCGTTTCACTCGCCCACGGGCGGCGCTGGAAGCGCGCCGGCAGCTCCTCGAAGCGCCCCAGCACCAGGTCCAGGTTGCCCTTGTCCAGCGCCTCGGCGGGCAGCGTCGGCGTCAGGTGCTGGATGCTCAGGCCCATGCCTGGCGCCGCACTGCCCAGACTTTCGAGCAGGTGCGGCATGCACAGCGCTTCCACATAGTCGGTCAGCGCCAAGGTGAAGCGCTGGCGACTGCGCGCCGGGTCGAAAGTGTCGCCGCCGGCCAGGCTCTGGCCGATGCGCTGCAGGGCATCGCGGATCGGCGCTTCCAGCTCCAGCGCCCGAGGCGTCGGCTGCATCGCCCGGCCGACGCGCACCAGCAGCGGATCATCGAGCAGTTCGCGCAGGCGGTTCAGCGCGTTGCTCACCGCCGGCTGGCTCAGCGACAGGCGTTCCGCCGCCCGTGAGACGTTGCGCTCGCGCAGCAGCGCATCCAGCACCCGCAGCAGGTTGAGGTCGAAGGTGGTCATATTCACTGGCTGAATTCCACTTATCACAACTCAAAATTTCAAAAATAGTACCGCCTTCCCTAAGGTGAGTGGTCTTCAAACGAGCGTTTCAGGCTGACAAGAGGAACAACATGAGCCAGAACATCCGCATCGCCAGCGCCGCCGTTATCGGTGCCGGCACCATGGGCCGGGGCATTGCCATGTGCCTGGCGAACGCCGGCGTGCAGGTCCTGTGGCTGGACAACAACCCGCAGATGCTCACCCAGGCCCTCGGCGCCGTGGCCGACACCTACGCCCACAACGTGCGCCAGGGCCGCATCGACGAGGCCGAAGCCGCCCGTCGCCGCGCGCGCATCTCCCAGGCGGCGAACTACGCGGCGATCCGCGAGGTGGACCTGGTGATCGAGGCGGTGTACGAGAACCTGGAGCTCAAGCAGTCGATCTTCCGCGAACTGGATGCGGCGCTGAAGCCCTCGGCCATCCTGGCTTCCAACACTTCCTACCTGGACGTCGACGCCATCGCCGCGGTGACTTCGCGGCCGTCCCAAGTGCTCGGCCTGCACTTCTTCAGCCCGGCGCACATCATGAAGCTGCTGGAGATCGTGCGTGGTGCCAAGACCGCTCCCGCCGTGCTCGAAGCGGCCCTGGAGCTGGGCGAGCGCATGGGCAAGGTCAGCGTGGTCGCCGGCAACTGCCATGGCTTCATCGGCAACCGCATGCTGGAGAAGTATGTCCAGGAGTCGCGCCGGCTGATCCTCGAAGGCTCGCTACCGCATCAGGTCGACGCGGCGATCCAGGGTTTCGGCTTCGCCATGGGGCCGTTCCGCATGTTCGACGTGGTCGGCATCGACCTCGAATGGCGCGCCCGCGAGCTGGCGGGCAAGGGCCAGGACGCACCGACCGTGCAGGTGGACAACCGCCTGTGCGAGATGGGCCGCTTCGGCCAGAAGTCCGGCAACGGCTTCTACCACTACGAGCCGGGCAGCCGCCAGGCCGAGCACGATCCGGAAGTGGACGCGCTGGTAGTGCGTGAGTCCGAGCGCCTGGGCTACGCCCGCCGCGACGTTGGCGCCGAGGAAATCCTCGAGCGCTGCCTGCTGGCGCTGGTCAACGAAGGCGCGAAGATCCTCGACGAAGGCATCGCCTCCACCAGCGCCGACATCGACACCGTTTACCTCAATGGTTATGGCTTCCCCAGGGACAAGTCCGGCCCAATGGCCTGGGCCGATGCCCAGGGCCCGCAGAGCGTGCTGGCGCGCCTGCGTGACCTGGCCGGCGAACACGGCGCGCAATGGCAGCCTGCCGCGCTGATCGAGCGCCTGGCCGCCGCCAATGGCCGCTTCGCCGACGTGAAACAGGAGCACTGAACATGAGTTACCAGGCACCCCTGCGCGACATGCGCTTCG
The DNA here is from genome assembly GCF_044746165.1 of Pseudomonas sp. NPDC086581. Classification (NCBI taxonomy): domain Bacteria; kingdom Pseudomonadati; phylum Pseudomonadota; class Gammaproteobacteria; order Pseudomonadales; family Pseudomonadaceae; genus Pseudomonas; species Pseudomonas sp. NPDC086581. The sequence goes on from NZ_JBIVBR010000010.1 coordinate 211,525, forward strand.
TCCTCCACGAGCTGTTCGATGTCAGCGCCCACTGCGAGCTGCTCGGCAACGGCCTCGACCGCGAGCTGATCGACGGCGTGCTGGAAGAAGGCGCGCGCTACACCGGCGAAGTGGTCGCCCCGCTGAACCGCAACAGCGACGAGCAGGGCGCGACCCTGCTTAATGGCGAAGTCACCACCCCGGACGGCTTCCGCGAGGCCTACCGGCAGTACTGCGACAACGGCTGGGCAAGCATGACCGGGCCGACCGACTTCGGCGGCCAGGGCTTCCCGCAGATGGTCGCAGCCAGCTTCCACGAGATGCTGATGGCCGCCTCGCTTTCCTTCCGCGTCTATTCCGGCCTCACCGAGGGTGCGGTGCTGGCGCTGTACAAACACGGTGCGCCGGAGCTGCAGCGAGACTACCTGGCGAAGATGGTCAGCGGCGTGTGGAGCGGCACCATGTGCCTCACCGAGCCCCAGGCCGGCACCGACCTGGCCCTGCTGCGCACCCGCGCCGAACCGCAGGCGGACGGTAGCTACAGCGTCAGCGGCAGCAAGATATTCATCAGCGGCGGCGAGCAGGACCTTTCCGAGAACATCGTCCACCTGGTGCTGGCGCGCCTGCCGGATGCGCCGGCCGGGGTGAAGGGCATCAGTCTGTTCCTGGTGCCCAAGTTCATCGCCAGCGCCGACGGAACACCGGGCGCGCGCAACTCCCTGAGTTGCGGCGCCATCGAGCACAAGATGGGCATCAAGGGCGCGTCCACCTGCGTGATGAACTTCGACGGGGCCACCGGCTGGCTGATCGGCCAGGCCAACCAGGGCCTGGCGTGCATGTTCACCATGATGAACGACGCGCGCTTCCAGGTCGGCCTGCAGGGCCTGGGCATCGCCGAGCGTTCCTGCCAGGGTGCGCTGGCCTATGCTCGCGAGCGCCTGCAATCGCGCGCGCTGACCGGTGCGGCCGAGCCGTCCAAGGCCGCCGACCCGATCATCGTCCACCCGGACGTGCGCCGCATGCTGCTGACCCAGAAGTCCCTCACCGAGGGCTGCCGGATGATTTCCGCGCTCTGCGCCCGCGAACTGGACCTGGAGCACGGCCACCCTGAGGCGGACGGCCGCAAGGCGGCGAGCAAGCGCGCGGCGCTGCTGATTCCCATCGTGAAGTCGTTCTTCACCGACGTTGGCCAGGAGGTTTCCAGCCTCGGCGTGCAGGTCTACGGCGGCCACGGCTACATCCGCGAATGGGGCATGGAACAGCTGATGCGCGACAGCCGCATCACCCAGATCTACGAAGGCACCAATGGCATCCAGGCGCTCGACCTGATCCGCCGCAAGCTGCTGGGCGATGGCGGCGCGGAACTGAACGCGCTGATCGGCGAACTGGCGGCGGTCTGCGAAACCGTTGGCGCGCGCACTGAACTGGCAGGTCTCGCGGAAACCGTCCGGCAACGCCTGCTGGAATGGCGCAGCCTCACCAGCGAAGTGATCGCCGCCTGCCAGCGCGACCCGCAGGAAATCGGCGCCACCTCGGTGGACTTCCTGCAGTACTGCTCCTATGTGCTGCTCGGCGGCCTCTGGCTACAGGCGGCCGGCGTGGCGCAGGCGAAGCTGGCTGCCGGCGAGGGTGACGCGGACTTCTATCGCGCCAAGCTCGCCAGCGCCGAGTTCTACGTCAAACGCATCCTGCCGCGTGCCAGCATGCACCGCGAGGCCCTGCTGGGCGGCGCGGACTGCCTGATGGCGCTGGACGCGCAGCACTTCGCGTTCTGATACGGGAGTAAAGAAAAACGCCGCGCCGGGGAACCGGGGCGGCGTTTTTCGTTGTGCGGTTCGGGGCTCAGGCCCGCTCCCACACCTCGAACGCATAGGCCGGCGTCTCGCCTTCCGCGTCGTGCTCGATGCTCGACGCCAGGTGCCACTGGCTTTCGTTCACTTCGGGGAAATGTGCGTCGCCGGCCGGGCTCAGGCCGACGCGGGTCAGGTAGAGGCGCTCGGCACGGCTCAGGGCTTCACCGTAGAGTTGCGCGCCGCCGATCAGCATCAGCTCGTCGGCTTCCTCCTCCTTGGCCCACTGCTCGGCGCGCTCCAGGGCAGCGTCGAGGCTGGTGAAGACTTCCGCGCCTTCGAGCTTCAGGCCCGCCTGGCGGGTGACCACGATGTTCAGCCGGCCCGGCAGCGGGCGGCCGAGGGAGTCCCAGGTCTTGCGGCCCATGATCACCGGTTTGCCCAGGGTCATGGCCTTGAAGTGCTTGAGGTCCTGCGGTAGGTGCCAGGGCAGGCGGTTGTCGACGCCGATCACGCGGTTCTCGGCAAGGGCGGCGATCATCGCCAGGGGCAGTGCTTGGGTCATCTCGACTCCAGTGGTGAACATCAGCGGGAACTCCCGTTGCCAGAGGATACCAGCCGCTCGCCGTCGGCGGGGCCGGCGGGTGGCGGAACGCGCATGAAGAAGGTGCCGTCCTCGTTGACCTGGGTGATGCCGGTGGCCAGCACCTTGCGATAGTCCTTGAGGTTGAAGGCCAGCGTCTGGTCCGGGCGCTCGGCCTTGAGCAGCACCTGCGAGTAAGTGATGAGGATCTCGAAGATCTTCAGGTCGCCCGACTGCAGCCAGATATAGGACTGCCCGGCCTGGCGCGGCGGCTCGAAGGCCAGCGAGGCGGCGCCGTGCTTCGGCGCGAACTTCAGGTGCAGGCCCTGGGCGTCCAGCCAGGTGGATTCGACGCGGCCGTCGATGCCCACCAGCGGGAAGACCTGGTGGTAGTTCAGGTGCATCACGTTGTCCTGCAGCACCGCGCCGGGGCGCTCCAGGGTCACCAGCGAATCCAGGCGCAGGCCCACCAGACTCATGGCGCCGTAGCTGGGCACGCCGAGCACCTTCACGCTGTCGGGCTGGTAGTCGAGGTTGTCGCCATCGAGCTTCACCGTGCCGGATAGTCGCAGCGGCAGCCAAGGGCCGACGCCCAGCGGCTGCACTTCGCCGGAGACCAGCAGGCGGTCGCCTTCGATGCTCAGCTTGAAGTCGCGCAGCATGGTTTCCGGGTAGGCGAGGATGTGCTGGTTGAACAGGTTGCCGAGCTGTTCGGGGCTGAGGATCACCTCACCTTCGGAAACGTTGATGCGCATGTCCTGCGGGCGGTCGAAGTCGATCGGCTCACCGGCCTTGAGCGGCACCAGCCAGCCCTTGAGCTGCGGGCTGTGGAAGCCGATGTTGCCCTGGAAGTACATGTCCACGTTATTGAGCAGGATGCCCACGCCGTCCTGGCCGGAATCGCGCAGGCCGCCCGGCCGGCTGGCCTTGAAGTCCGGCGCTGGCGGCGTCTGCTGGAACCAGCCCTGGCGCAGCACGCCCAGTTCGCGCTGTTGCTTGTCGATGGCACTCTCGGCGACGGCCTGACCGGCCAGCGTGAGGCAAAGTAGGGAGGCAAGGAGGGGTCTCATAGGGCTTTCTCCTCCGGGGCCGGCGCCTTCACCGGCGACACCGCGATGTGCACCATGCCGTCTTCGCGCAGGCGGATTTCGCCGTACTGCAGCTGGCGGCGGTAGTCGTAGAGGTTGAACAGCAGCGGCGCGTCCGGGCTGAGGCTGGTGAACAGCGCGTAGGCCTTCACCAGGATGGTCCGAGCCATCTTGATGTCGCCGCCTTCGATGAACATGTAGCTCTGCGGCGCCTTGAGCTGCGGCCACTTCAGCTCGGCGAGGTCGCTGCCCAGCAGCAGATCCATGCCGCCATCGGCGAGCTTCAGGCTGCTCACGGTGAAGTCCAGGCGCGGTGGCGGGAACAGGCCGTCGAGGTCGACCAGGATACGGTTGCCGATCAGCTGCATGTGCGCGGTGTGCAGTTGCAGCACCTCGGACATCTCGATGGAGGCGGCGGTCAGCGACGGTGTGACGTCCACCCCGTCGACGAAGATTCGCTGTGGTACCAGCGCCACCTTCAGCGGCCCGGCCTGCTCGATCCCGGTGACCATCCGTAGCGGCCGCCAGCGGCCCTTGCGCAGCAGCTCGCCGTGGACTTCCTGGCCATCGGCGCGGGTGCTGAGTTTGAGGTTGCGCACTGGCGCGTTGGCGTTGCGCAGCTCTTCGTTGAGCAGGCTGGCGAGGGTGGCGTCGGCGACGAAGATGTCCCCGGCCTGGATGCGCGCGACCATGGACTTCGGATCATCCAGCATCAGCGGCGTGGCGCCTCCGGCCACCGGGCTCATCTGGATCAGCATCTTGCGGATGAAGAAGCCGATGTCGTCGTGCAGGCGGAAGTCGGTGTGGCTGATCCACAGTTGCGAGGTGTTGCTGTCGGACTGCCGGGCGCTGACGTGCGCGTCCAGCACGCGCGGCGGCACGGCCTGCATCAGCGGGGTGTCCGGGCCCCAATTGGAGGGGCGCACCGGCGGTGTTTCCACGGCGGCCGCGGTGGCGGCGGCCAGCAGCAGGGGCAAGGCACTGAGCATCGAGCGCAGCATGGCGAGGCCTCATTCTTGTTTTTATAGGAGCAGCTTTGTGTGATGAGTCTGAGGCTGGCCGGGCATGGCGAGAGCCCCTCCTTGGTTTGGTTGACGCCACTGGGTGTTACCGGCGGTGCCGGGACGCGGCGGCGAGCAGCGGTTATCCTTGGTGCCGAGTACCGACTGTCGGAGACCCCGTGAGCGAAACCCCCGCTTCCGCCCTCGAATCCCTGTGGCTGTGCGAGGCCGTGCGCCTGCGCGAAGAGCAGGTCGGCCCGCTGGAAGACAGCGAAGCCAACCGTCGCGCCATCGTCAGTGGCGGCGACCTCGCCCGCCGCCTGCAACACCGTGCGCTGCTGCTCGCCGAGCGTGACGGCCAGCGCGCCGCCCTGCGCACCTGGGTGCAGGGCTCACGCCTGGCGCTTTATCTCTTGCTGGCGCTGGCGCTGTTCACCGGCGGCGGCCTGGCCTTCGCCGCCCTCGGCGACGGCCTGCGCCCGGTCAACGTGTTCTGGGCCCTGGCCAGTTTGCTCGGCCTGCACCTGATTACCCTGATCGGCTGGACCCTGGCCTTCTTCGCTGGCGGCGAGGCTGGCGGTGCGCTCGGCCGCCTGTGGTTGTGGCTGAGCGGCAAGTTCGCCCGCGACGCCCATGCTGCGCAATTGGCGCCCGCGCTGCTGGTGCTGCTGGACCGGCAGAAGCTCACTCGCTGGGCGCTCGGCCTGCTGGTCCACGGTCTCTGGCTCGTCGCCCTGGCCAGCGCGCTGGGCGTGATGCTGGCGCTGCTGGCGACGCGGCGCTACGGCTTCGTCTGGGAGACCACCATCCTCGGCGGCGATACCTTCATCGCCCTGACCCACGGCCTCGGCGCGCTGCCGTCGCTGCTCGGCTTCCCGCAGCCGGACGCCGAACTGGTGCGCGCCAGCGGCGATGCCCTGGTGGCCAGCGAGAACGCGCGCCATGCCTGGGCCGGCTGGCTGGTGGGCATCCTGCTGGTGTACGGCGTGCTGCTGCGCGGCGCGCTCTGGCTGCTCTGCCTGTGGCGCTGGAAGCGCGGACGTGCGCAGTTGGCGCTGGATGTCTCGCTGCCCGGCTACGCCCTGCTGCGCGAGCGTTTGATGCCGGCCAGCGAGCGCCTCGGCGTCAGCGATGCCGCGCCGGACGAACTGATTGAGCCGCAGGCGCAGGCCCCGTCGACCACCGCCGATGGCGCCGTGCTGTTGTCCATCGAACTGCTGGACCGGCCCAACTGGCCGCCGAAGCTGGCGGAAGGCATCGCCAACGCCGGCGACCTCGACGACGGCGCCCAGCGCCGCCGCCTGCTGGAGCAACTTACCCGCTACCCGCCGGCGCGCCTGGTGATCGCCTGCGACCCGCGCCGCTCGCCGGATCGCGGCACCCTGGCGCTGATCGCCGAACTCTCGCGCTGCGCCGCCGCCACCCGCGTCTGGCTGCTGCAGGCGCCGGTCGGCGAAGCGCTGGACGCCGAGCGCCTGGGCGACTGGCACGCCGGCATCGAGCGCCTGCAACTGCCGCACACCTCGGCATCGCCCCTGGGCTGGCTGGAGACCGGGCATGACTGATGCGCTGAAACTGGCCGTGGTCGGCCACACCAACGTCGGCAAGACCTCCCTGCTGCGTACCCTGACCCGCGACGTGGGCTTCGGCGAGGTCTCCCACCGGCCTAGTACCACGCGGCATGTGGAGGGCGCGCGGTTGTCGGTGGACGGCGAACCGCTGCTGGAGCTGTACGACACGCCGGGCCTGGAGGACGCCATCGCCCTGCGCGACTTCCTCGATGGCCTGGAGCGCCCCGGCGAGCGCCTGGACGGCCCGGAGAAGCTGCGTCGCTTCCTCGAGGGCAGTGAAGCCCGTGGCCGCTTCGAGCAGGAGGCCAAGGTGCTGCGCCAGTTGCTCGCTTCCGACGCCGGCCTCTACGTGATCGACGCCCGCGAACCGGTGCTGGCCAAGTACCGCGACGAGCTGGCAGTGCTCGCCGCCTGCGCACGACCGTTGCTGCCGGTACTCAACTTTGTCGCCAGCCCACAGCACCGCGAGGAGCAGTGGCGCGAGGCGCTGTCCCGTCTCGGTCTGCATGCGCTGGTGCGTTTCGATAGCGTGGCGCCGCCGCTGGATGGTGAGCGCCGCCTGTACGAAAGCCTGGCGCTGCTGCTGGAGCGTGCGCGCCCGCAGCTGGATCGACTGGTCGCAGATCACGAGGCCCAGGCCGTCGCCCGCCGCGAGGCCGGGGCGCGGCTGATCGCCGAGCTGCTGGTGGATGTCGCCGCTTGCCGCCAACTGGTGCCCGCTGGCGACAGTGCTGTTCGAGCAGCCACCGAGACGCTGCGCAATCAGGTGCGCAAGCGCGAAGATACCTGCGTGAAGGCGCTGCTCAGCCTCTACGCCTTCCGCAAGGACGACGCCCGCGCCGCCGACCTGCCGTTGCTGGACGGGCGCTGGGGCGATGACCTGTTCAACCCGGAAACTCTCCGCCAACTGGGCATTCGCCTCGGTGGCGGCGTTGCGGCTGGCGCGGCAGCGGGGGCGGGGATCGATCTACTGGTCGGCGGCCTGACCCTTGGCGCAGCCACCGCCCTGGGCGCCATCGCCGGCGGCGCCTGGCAGACAGTCGGCCACTACGGCCAACGCCTGCTGGGCAAGCTCAAGGGCAGTCGCGAGCTGTCGGTGGACGACAGCGTGCTGCGCCTGCTGGCGCTGCGTCAGCGGCAACTGCTGGCGGCCCTGCAGACGCGCGGGCATGCGGCGGTAGAAGCGATCCAGGTGCAATCGCCCGAAGACAAGCAGTGGCGCGAGGGGAAGTTGCCCGAGGCGTTGCGCAAGGCGCGGGCACATCCGGAGTGGTCCGCCCTCAATGGCCGCCGGCGCGGCGAGAAGAGCGAGCGGCAGGAGGCGGTGGCGCAGTTGGCCACTCATCTGCTGGAACCCTAACTACGGTGCAGGAGCGGTTCGCGAGCAAGCTTGCTCCTACAAGGTGCGTCCGGAGCAATTTCGTAGGGCGAATAACGCGTCAGCGTTATCCGCCGGATGCTGGCCGGCGGATAACCTGTTCCAGGTTATGCGCCCTACGGATTCAAAAGGGCTCGCTCGCGAACGCTCTTAGGCGAGCGTGACCATCTCCACCAGCGGCTGCCCGTCGCGTATTTCCAGAATCGCCAACGCAATCGGCAGCTTGAACCGGCGCGGTCCAGCGCTGCCCGGATTCAGGTACAGCACCCCATTGCGCACCTCATTCAGCGGTTTGTGGGAATGCCCCGCCAGCACCACGTCGATGCCTTCGACCGCGGGATCGATGGCCAACTGCTTGAGGTCATGGATCAGGTAGAGCCGCAATCCGCCCAGTTCCAGCAGCAGCGTTTCCGGCAGCGCGGCGGCCCAGTCGTCGGTGTCGTTGTTGCCGCGCACCACGTCCAGCGGCGCCAGTTCGCGCAGCTGATCCAGCAGTGTGGCGGGGCCGATATCGCCCAGGTGCAGGATGCGCTCGCAGCCTTGCAGCGCCGCCAGCGCTTCGGGGCGCAGCAGACCGTGGGTGTCGGCGATGACGCCGATGCGCAGGGTAGTGGTCATTCGGGGAGCATAAACGACGACGCCACCCGAAGGTGGCGTCGTGCCGATTCAGCCGTTGTGCGAGGCCTTCGCAGCGTCGGACTCGGGCAGGAACCAGTTGAGCAGCAGGGCACAGATGCCGCCGGTGGCGACGCCGGATTCCAGCACGTTGCGGATCGCGTGGGGCATGTGCGCGAGGAACTCCGGCACTTGCGAGATGCCCAGGCCCAGCGCCAGGCTGACGGCGATGATCAGCAGCGCGCGGCGGTCCAGGTGGGTGCCGGCGAGGATGTTGATGCCGGAAGCGGCGACCGCGCCGAACATCACCATCACCGCGCCGCCAAGCACCGGCTCGGGAACGGCCTGGATCACCCCGGCGACGCTGGGGAACAGGCCCAGCACGATCAGCATCGCGGCGATCCACAGGCCGACGTGGCGGCTGGCGACGCCGGTCAACTGGATCACGCCGTTGTTCTGCGCGAACACCGAGCTGGGGAAGGTGTTGAACAGGCCGGCCAGCAGAGAGTTGGCACCGTTCACCAGCACGCCGCCCTTGATGCGCTGCATCCACAGCGGGCCCTCGACGGGCTGCTTGGAGATCTTGCTGGTGGCGGTGACGTCACCGATGGCTTCCAGCGAGGTCACCAGGTAGATCACCAGCATCGGGATGAACAGGCTCCAGGAGAAGCCCAGGCCGAAGTGCAGCGGCACCGGGACCTGGAAGGCCGGCGCCTCATGCATGCCGGTGAAGTCCAGGCGGCCCAGATAGCCGGCCAGCGCGTAGCCCACGGCGAGGGCGATGACGATGGCGCCGCTGCGCATCCACACCACCGGGATGCGATTGAGGATGACGATGATCGCCAGCACCAGGCCCGACAGCATCAGGTTCTCGCCGTTGGCGAAGGTGCCGTTGCCCATGGCGGAGAAGCCGCCACCCATGCTGATCAGGCCGACCTTGATCAGGGTCAGGCCGATCATCAGCACCACGATGCCGGTGACCAGCGGGGTGATCAGGCGCTTCACGAAGGGCAGGATGCGCGACACGCCCATCTCCACGAAGGAGCCGGCCATGACCACGCCGAAGATGGCCGCCATCACCGCTTCCACCGGGGTGCCGTTCTTCACCATCAGCGCACCGCCGGCGATCAGCGGGCCGACGAAGTTGAAGCTGGTGCCCTGGACGATCAGAAGGCCCGCGCCGAACGGCCCGAAGCGCTTGCACTGGACGAAGGTGGCGATGCCGGAGATCACCAGCGACATCGACACGATCAGGTTGGTGTCGCGCGGCGACACGCCCAGCGCCTGGCAGATCAGCAGGCCGGGGGTGACGATGGGCACGATGATCGCCAGCAGGTGCTGCAGCGCGGCAAGCCACGCGATGGGCAGGGCGGGGCGGTCTTCCAGGCCGTAGACCAGGTCGGGCTGGTCCTTGGCGGCGGACGGGTTCTCGTGGGAGCTCATGGGCGGCGGTCCGGGAAAAAAGAGCGCGATTTTACTGGGCCAGGGCGGGATCGCACAGTGGTATGAGGCAAGTCGGGAAGAAAGGGGAAGCCTGAGTTCCTACGGCGTCTCTGTACGGCGGCACCCCGGAGACTTTCGGTCTGGAGGATAACTGCCGAATTTTCAACAAGGTGCGCGGACGCGTCTGAGTGTTTGCGCCGGCTGGCGCGGCTTCACTGGGAGGCATCCGGGGCCATTCTGGTTTCCGGCTTAACCCAGAGGGATACGCAGATGCGCAAACAACAGGGCTTCACCCTGATCGAGCTGATGATCGTGGTGGCGATCATCGGGATTCTGGCTTCGGTTTCGTTGCCCATGTATTCGGATTACTCGTCGCGCTCAAGGGCTGCGGCAGCCAAGACAGAGCTGTCCGCCGTCAAAATCGCTGTGAGCCTTTGTATCTCGGAAACGGGCAAGGCAGATGATTGCAAGGCAGGTGATTACGGGATACCGAAAGCTTTTGCTGCGACGTCCAACATCACGGGCGACTATGCGGTGGAAAAGGGTGTGATAAAGGCCACAACCGCGGCCACTGACGCTGATGGGAATGAGCTCAAGATTGAGCTAACGCCTACTAAGGCAACGGGAGCGAGTCCGGTCGCTTGGGAGGAGAAAGGAACCATCTGCAATGCGGACCGCGGCCTCAAGCCGGGTTCGGGCGATTGCCCGAAGAAGTAGTCGTAAACCATCGAGCTACATGAATAAAAAAGCCCGGCATCCGCCGGGCTTTTTCATCTCACCGCCAGACTCAACCGTCCAGCAGCGCCTTGTCGCGCACTGCGCCCTTGTCGGCGCTGGTGGCCAGCAGGGCGTAGGCCTTCAGCGCGGTACTCACCTTGCGTGCGCGGGGTTGAGCCGGCTTCCAGCCTTTCTTGTCCTGATCGGCGCGGCGGGCGGCCAGTTCTTCATCGCTCACCAGCAGGTTGATGCTGCGGTTGGGGATGTCGATCAGTACCTTGTCGCCGTCCTGCACCAGGCCAATGGCGCCGCCTGCGGCGGCTTCCGGCGAGGCGTGGCCGATGGACAGGCCCGAGGTACCGCCGGAGAAGCGGCCGTCGGTGAGCAGGGCGCAAGCCTTGCCCAGGCCCTTGGACTTCAGGTAGCTGGTGGGGTACAGCATTTCCTGCATGCCCGGGCCGCCTTTCGGGCCTTCGTAGCGGATGATCACGATGTCGCCCGGCTTCACTTCGTCGGCGAGGATGCCCTTCACGGCGCCGTCCTGGCTTTCGAAGATCTTCGCGCGACCTTCGAACACGTGGATGGATTCGTCCACGCCGGCGGTCTTCACCACGCAGCCGTCGAGGGCGATGTTGCCGTACAGCACGGCCAGGCCGCCTTCCTGGGAGTAGGCGTGCTCGACGCTGCGGATGCAGCCTTCGGCGCGGTCATCGTCCAGAGTGTCCCAGCGGGTGCTCTGGCTGAACGCGACCTGGGTCGGGATGCCGGCCGGGCCGGCCTTGAAGAAGGTGTGGACCTTCTCGTCCTGGGTCTGGGTGATGTCCCACTCGGCGATGGCGTCGGCCATGCTCGGGCTGTGCACGGTCGGCACGTCGGTGTGCAGCAGGCCGCCACGGGCCAGTTCGCCGAGGATGGAGAAGATGCCACCGGCACGGTGCACGTCTTCCATGTGGTACTTCTGGATGTTCGGCGCGACCTTGCACAGCTGCGGCACCTTGCGCGACAGGCGATCGATGTCGCGCAGGTCGAAGGCGATCTCCGCCTCCTGGGCGGCGGCCAGCAGGTGCAGGATGGTGTTGGTCGAACCGCCCATGGCGATGTCCAGGGTCATGGCGTTCTCGAACGCCTTGAAGCTGGCGACATTGCGCGGCAGCACGGATTCATCGCCTTCGCCGTAGTAGCGCTGGCAGAGCTCGACGGCCAGGCGGCCGGCGCGCAGGAACAGCTGCTCGCGGTCGGAGTGGGTGGCCAGGGTAGAACCATTGCCCGGCAGCGACAGGCCCAGGGCTTCGGTCAGGCAGTTCATCGAGTTGGCGGTGAACATGCCGGAGCAGGAGCCGCAGGTCGGGCAGGCGCTGCGCTCGTACTCGGCGACCTTTTCGTCGGAGCAGGAGTCGTCGGCGGCGACGACCATGGCGTCCACCAGGTCGAGGCCGTGATTAGCCAGCTTGGTCTTGCCGGCTTCCATCGGACCGCCGGAGACGAATACCACCGGGATGTTCAGGCGCAGGGCGGCCATCAGCATGCCGGGGGTGATCTTGTCGCAGTTTGAGATGCAGACGATGGCGTCGGCGCAGTGGGCGTTGACCATGTATTCCACGGAGTCGGCGATGATCTCGCGCGACGGCAGGGAATAGAGCATGCCGTCATGGCCCATGGCGATGCCGTCGTCTACGGCAATGGTGTTGAATTCCTTGGCCACGCCGCCGTGTTTTTCGATCTCGCGGGCTACCAACTGGCCCAGGTCCTTCAGATGCACGTGGCCGGGCACGAACTGGGTGAAGGAGTTGGCGATGGCGATGATCGGCTTCTTGAAGTCTTCGTCCTTCATCCCGGTGGCGCGCCAGAGAGCACGGGCGCCGGCCATGTTGCGGCCGTGGGTGGAGGTTTTCGAGCGGTAATCGGGCATGACAGGTTCCTGCGCATCAGGTCACGGTGGGAGTCGATCCGGGTCTTGAAGTGCGGCGGCGTACAGCGGGTAGGGCTGGCCGGCGAGACCTTGAGCAGACTCTAAGTCGTATCGTGAGCGCGGTACGCACCGGATGCAAACAGCAGATGGCCTTGCATGGGCGAGGTCGGCGCGGGGCGTGGCGGGGTCACCGCCTGCTCGGCCGGGGCTCACAGGCCCGCCGGGGGATAAATGGCAGGAATGTCCCGATTCTACGCCGGGCCTTGCCGCCAGGGAAAGGCTGGCGGTCGGCACAAGGCATAGACTTTCGCCGATCCGGTGCGGTCTGAATGGCCACTGGCGCTTTTCCCGTCCCGTTCGTTGAAGGAGCAACCCCATGAAAGTCACCCGCATCGCCCTGCTCGCCGTGCTGTTTGCCGGCAGTGTGCAGGCTTCGTCCGACGAGGCCTGGCAGGCGCAGGACAAGCAGCAGCGCGAAGCCTGCCTGGCGCTGAGCCATCTGCAGAACAAGAAGGTGCTGGGCTCGCCGGTGCTGTTCGATGACAGCGTGGGCTACACGGCGCTGATGATTGGCGGGACCTATGCGCAGAAACACATGAAGGGCAAACCGGGCCGCGAGCTGTGCCTGTTCGAGCGCAAGACCGGCAAGGCAGTGATCAGCGAGGCGGATTCATTGATGCCGACCAAGTGAAGGCGAGGGACGAGACCGTAGGGTGCATAACGCCCCGGGCGTTATCCGCCATCCGCCGGTGCAATGAAAAACGGGGCGTTCCCTTGCGGAAACGCCCCGTTCCTGTCGTGCCGTAAAGCCTTAGCCGTTGGGCAGCAGGCGCACGGTCAGGCTCTTGATGTAGCGGGTTTCCGGGATCGCCGGGTGTACCGGGTGGTCCGGGCCCTGGCCGCCGCGTTCGAGCAGCTGGATGTTGCGGTCCAGGTGGCGGGCGCTGCCCAGCAGGATGTTCTGCAGGTCGTCCTCGGGCAGGTGCATGGAGCAGGAAGCGCTGACCAGCACGCCGTCCTTGGACAGCAGGCGCATGGCCTGTTCGTTGAGACGGCGGTACGCAGCCTCGCCGTTCTTCAGGTCCTTCTTGCGTTTGATGAACGCGGGCGGGTCGGCAACGATCACGTCGAAGCGCTCGTCGGCGGCCTTCAGTTCGCGCAGGGCGTCGAACACGTCACCTTCCACGCAGGCCACTTTCTCGGCGAGGCCGTTCAGCGTGGCGTTGCGCTCGACACCGTCGAGGGCGAAGCCGGAGGCATCGACGCACATCACTTCGCTGGCGCCGAAGGCTGCGGCCTGGATGCCCCAGCCGCCGATGTAGCTGAACAGATCGAGCACGCGCTTGCCCTGTACGTAGGGCTGCAGGCGGGCGCGGTTCATGCGGTGATCGTAGAACCAGCCGGTCTTCTGGCCGGCCAGCACCGGAGCTTCGAACTTCACGCCGTTCTCTTCCAGGGCGACCCATTCCGGGACTTCGCCGTAGGCGTTGGCGACATAGCGCTCCAGGCCCTCGGCGTCACGGGCGCTGGAGTCGTTCTTCCACAGCACGGCGCTGGGCTTGAGCACCTGCAGCAGCGCGGCGAGCACGTCGTCGCGGTGCTTCTCCATGGTTGCCGAGGCGAGCTGGACGACCAGTACGTCGCCGAAACGGTCCACCACCAGGCCCGGCAGCAGGTCCGAGTCGCCGTAGACCAGACGGTAGAAAGGCTTGTCGAACAGGCGGTCGCGCAGGCTCAGAGCGACGTTCAGGCGGTGGACCAGCAGGGATTTGTCGAGAACGTGCTTGGTATCACGGGAAATCAGGCGGGCGCAGATGAGGTTGTTCGGGCTCATCGCGACGATGCCCAGCGGCTTGCCGTTGGCCATTTCGAGGATGGCCTGTTCGCCGGCGCCGAATCCGTTCAGCGGGGTGGCGGCGACGTCCACCTCGTTGCTGTAGACCCACAGGTGGCCGGCGCGCAGGCGGCGCTCGGCGTTGGCTTTCAGACGCAGGCTGGGCAGGGTCATGGGGAAGGGCTCCGGCAAAAAGAGCGGGATTATAGCGCAGCAGCGTGCGCCGCCGGAGCGCGGCGCGTGCGCGTTTGGTCGATTCGTTGCGGACATGGGCGCCATAAAGCTTCGGCAGGCGCGGCCGATGCATGAACCATCGAAAGGGCAGTTCCAGACGCCTCCGCTCTGGGTAAACTGTGCCTCCCCTCCACTTCGCCAGCGCGCCCCATGTCCCAAGAACTCTCCGCCGAACAGATCCGTCAGGCCCTGCAGGGCATCAGTGTGCCGCCGCAGCCGCAGATCATGGTTGACCTGCAGATGGAGCAGTTCATGCCCAATCCGGACCTGAAGGCGATCGCCAAGCTGATCAGCCAGGATCCAGGGCTGTCCGGCGCGCTGCTGAAGCTGGTGAACTCGCCGTTCTTCGGCCTGGCCAACCGCATCACCTCGATCCAGCGCGCAGTGAACCTGCTGGGCAGCCGCTCGGTGATCAACCTGATCAACGCGCAGTCGATCAAGGGAGAGATGACCGACGCCACCATCGTCACCCTCAACCGCTTCTGGGATACCGCTCAGGACGTGGCCATGAGCTGCCTGACCCTGGCCAAGCGCATCGGCTACGAGTCGGTGGACGAGGCGTATGCGCTGGGGCTGTTCCACAACTGCGGCATCCCGCTGATGCTCAAGCGCTTCCCGCACTACATGGCGGTGCTGGAGGAGGCCTACGCCAGCGCGAGCGACGAGCGCCGCGTGGTGGACACCGAAAATCGCGTGCTGAACACCAACCATGCGGTGGTCGGCTATTTCACCGCGCGCTCCTGGCGCTTGCCTGAGCACGTGTGCGAGGCCATCGCCAACCACCACAATGCGCTGTCGATCTTCAGCGAGGACAACTGCCGCGATACCCAGCTGAAGAACCTGCTGGCCATCCTCAAGATGGCCGAGCACATCTGCGGCTCGTACCGTGTACTTGGCAATCAGGACGAGGACCACGAGTGGGAGAGCGTGCGTGCGTTGGTGCTGGATTACGTCGGGCTCAGCGAGTACGACTTCGAGAATCTCAAGGCGAGCATTCTCGAGCTTGGTGTGGGGCAGGGGACGTACTGACCTCGGATGTGTCCTTGTAGGAACGAGCTGTCTTCAAGAATGAAAAAGCCGGGCATCTGCCCGGCTTTTTCGTCCAACGTCGGCGATCAGTCGAGCATGTCGCTGAAGCGTTCGTCCTTCTTGTAGGCAATGGTCTGGCTGAAGCCGGGGACCTGGATGCCCTGGTCGCTGATCTCGATGGCCTGCTCGTCGATCATGTCGTTGCCGAAGTTGTAAATGATGTCGAAACGGCCCTGGATCGCGGCTTCGTCGTACTGCCGGGCGGCAGCGCGAGTGGCTTCGCGGCGGCCCTGGTAGTCGGCGAAGGCGGCGTCGCCGTGGCGCTTGCGCAGCATCTTCTCGGTGATGGCCGGGGACAGCAGCACGCCGGTGGCGTTGTTGCCGCCGAAACCCTTGGAATTGATGAAGCAGACTTCCAGGTCGTCGCGGCGCACGTCGCTGCTGGACAGGGCGATGTGGTCCTTGAAGACGTCGTCGGCGAACTTGTCGACGGTCTTGATGCCGGGGATGACGCCGTAGCGGAAGGTGCCCAGGGCGGAGATCATCTGGTCGGCGCTGGCGGTGGCCAGGGAGTGGCCGACGAAGGCTTTCACCGCGGTGACCGGCCAGCCCTCGATGCCGAAGGCGGTGGCGACGCGGTCGAGGATTTCCGATTCGGTCACGCGGTTGGCCGGGGTGCTGGAACCGTGGGCGTGGACGAAGCTGTGCTGGCGCACGCTCTTCTCGCCGACGATCTGCGCGGCGGCGGCCACGGCCTTGGCCATGGTCAGGTAGTTGCCCGGACCGGGAGCGGAGATGGACTTCTTGAAGCCGTCGGCGTTGATGAACACGTCCGGCACCGAACCGTGGATGTCGGCACCCAGCTCCAGGGCCAGGGCGTCGTCCATCAGCACCACGTACTGCGCGGACTCGGCCAGGGAGAAGCCGCAGTTGTCGCCGAACGGGCGGCTGGCGCGGCGGAAGTCGACGTCGTCGCGGCCTTCGATGTGGCGCAGGCCTTCCTCTGTGGCCAGCGCGCCCATGGCGGCGTAGCCCTCGATGATCTCGGAGGTGATCGGCGCTTCGGCGTTGCCGACGATGGCCACGCGGGCCTGGCCGGTGGTGATGACGTCGATGCCTTTCTGCAGGTTGTACAGGAAGGTGGCGCAGGCGCCGGTGACGCTACCGGTCATGCCGACGCTGCCCAGCACGTAGGCGTTGATGAAGTCGGTGGGCATGCTGTTGAAGCCCAGCGGCAGCTGCTTGGCTGACACGCGGTGGCCACGCAGGCGCGACTGCAGCAGGCCGCCGAAGCCGTTCTCGTCGAGCTGGCTCATGATGCTGCTGGAGAATACGGCGATTTCGTCAGGCTGTACGGCGTTGCAGATGGTCTGCCAGTCGAGGCCGGTGGAGCGCACCGCGTCGGTGGCGGCGACCACGGACATCTGCAGGCCGCGCGGGTGGAAGCGCGAGTTGTACAGCTCGCTCGGCTCGAAGCCGGTGGGCAGCTGGCCGGCGGACTTCACCGGCAGCGCGCGGTAGCTGTCGACCTTGAATTCGCAGCTGTCGTGCAGGGTGACGCGGACTTCGCCGCCTTCGAGTTCCTCCACCGACCAGTTGGCCGGCAGCGGCTCGGGCAGTTGCTTGCGCAAGGTGGTGAAAGTCACCGGGCTGCCGGCGGCGTTGACGGTGAGGCTCTTGTGGCAGTGCGCGGCGTCGACGTCGAGGTATTGCAGCTCGATGCGGCGGATCAGGGTGGACTGGCGAATCTGTTGCTCGAAGCGCTGCTCGATGGCGGCAAGATCGAGGCTGTTGCCGTCGGCGTCCTGGTACTGGCCATCGACGACCTTGACCAGTTTCATCATAACCGCGAGACCGGCGAGGGTTTCCTGGCGGGCGGCGGGCTCCATGGATTCAAGGACGGTACGGCGGAACCCATGGTGGAAGGAACTGCGGCCTGCCGCGTTATATCCACCAAAACCAACGATGACCGGTAGTCGAGACATCTCTCGGAAACTCCTTCAGCAAGTGCATCTTGCGCGCCGGACGACGGTGGCCCATGGAGGGGCAGCCCGGTGGCACAAAGCCAGGCGTGGCTTCTAGTGATTCGGAATGCTTTAGCTGACGAGGATGATGACCGCCGAGTCACGCTCGCGCCAGGATTTGTCGGAAGAAGGCGACGAGTTCCCGTGCGAATCTTGCAGGAGTCATGAATGAAAACGGGAGCCGCGACGGGCTCCCGTTTTTTACCGCGGCAAAACTCAGCGGTATTCGATGCCGGCTTTCTTGGTGCTGACCCGGGTGCCGGATTCGCCCTTGGTGATGGCGACGATGTTTTCCAGCGAGCCGATCACCGCGTCCTTGCCGGTGTTGCGGGCGAACTCCATGGCAGCCTGGACTTTCGGGCCCATGGAGCCAGCGGCGAAGCCTAGGCGTTCCAGTTCGTCCGGGTGCGCCTGGGCGATGGCTTTCTGGGTTGGCTTGCCCCAGTCGATGTAGGCCGCGTCCACGTCGGTGGCGATGATCAGGATGTCAGCCGACAGTTCCTGGGCCAGCAGCGAGGAGCAGAGGTCTTTGTCGATCACCGCTTCGACACCGGAGAGCTTCTTGCCCGACTCGTCGTACATGGTCGGAATGCCGCCGCCGCCCGCGCAGATGACGATGGTGCCTTTCTCCAGCAGCCACTTGACCGGACGAATCTCGAAGATGCGTTTCGGACGCGGGCTGGCCACGACGCGGCGGAACTTGTCGCCGTCCGGGGCGATGCTCCAGCCTTTTTCCTTGGCGAGGGCTTCGGCCTCTTCCTTGGAGTAGACCGGGCCGATGGGCTTGGTCGGGTTCTGGAAAGCCGGGTCCTTGGAATCGACCTCGACCTGGGTGAGCAGGGTGGCGAACGGCACTTCGAACGGCAGCAGGTTGCCCATTTCCTGTTCGATCATGTAGCCGATCATGCCTTCGGTCTCGGCGCCGAGAACGTCCAGCGGGTAAGGACTGACCTTTTCGTAGGCTGCGCCCTGCAGGGCCAGC
Organism: Pseudomonas sp. NPDC086581; assembly: GCF_044746165.1. NCBI lineage: Bacteria > Pseudomonadati > Pseudomonadota > Gammaproteobacteria > Pseudomonadales > Pseudomonadaceae > Pseudomonas > Pseudomonas sp. NPDC086581. Next base: position 229,702 of record NZ_JBIVBR010000010.1, read on the forward strand.
AGGCCGACCTGCGGGCCGTTGCCGTGGGCGATCACCAGTTCGTTGCCCGGGGCAACCTTGGCGATCTGTTCGGCAGCGATCCGTACGTTGGTGCGCTGGTTGTCGGCAGTCATGGGCTCGCCACGACGCAGCAGGGCATTACCGCCCAATGCGACGACGATACGCATATTCATTTCCTCCGAAAGAGTGGGAGCGCCCGGACCGGCGACCTCGTCGCGGTCCGGGGCTGTCCGGCATTACATGTCGGCGAGGGTCGAAACGAGGATTGCCTTGATGGTGTGCATGCGGTTTTCCGCCTGCTCGAAGGCAATGTTGTAGGGGGATTCGAAGACGTCTTCGGTCACTTCGATGCCGTTCTTCAGGTTCGGGTACTTGGCGGCGATTTCCTTGCCGACCTTGGTCTCGCTGTTGTGGAAGGCGGGCAGGCAGTGCATGAACTTCACGCGCGGGTTGCCGGCGGCCTTCATCATGTCCAGGTTGACCTGGTAGGGAAGCAGTTCGCTGATGCGTTCGCCCCAGGCTTCGACCGGCTCACCCATCGATACCCACACGTCGGTGTGGATGAAGTCCACGCCTTTGACGGCTTCTTTCGGGTCTTCGGTGATGGTGATGCGGGCACCGCTTTCTTCAGCGAACTTCTTGCAGGCGGCAACGTGCTCGTCGGTCGGCCAGAGTTCCTTCGGTGCGGCAATGCGTACGTCCATGCCCAGTTTGGCGCCGATCAGCAGCAGGGAGTTACCCATGTTGTTGCGGGCGTCGCCCAGGTAAGCGTAGGCGATATCATGTAGCGGCTTGTCGCTGTGCTCGCGCATGGTCAGCACGTCGGCCAGCATCTGGGTCGGGTGGTATTCGTCGGTCAGGCCGTTGAACACCGGAACGCCGGCGAACTTGGCCAGTTCTTCGACAATTTCCTGCTTGAAGCCACGGTACTCGATGGCGTCATACATACGGCCCAGTACGCGGGCGGTGTCCTTCATCGACTCCTTGTGGCCGATCTGCGAGGAGTTCGGGTCGATGTAGGTAACGTTGGCGCCCTGGTCATAGGCGGCGACTTCGAAGGCGCAGCGGGTGCGGGTCGAGGTCTTTTCGAAGATCAGCGCAATGTTGTTGCCTTTCAGGTGTTGCTGCTCGGTACCGGTGTACTTGGCGCGTTTCAGGTCGCGGGACAGGTCGAGCAGATAGCGCAACTCGCGGGTGCTGTGGTGCATCAGGCTGAGCAGGTTGCGGTTGTGCATATTGAAAGCCATGGTGTTTCTCCTTGTGGGATCCGATCTCGCCCGCGTCAGTACAGCTCGTGGCTGGCGGGGCAGGCGGCCCTGGCAAGGGCCGCCTCGTGAGGTCAATGCGCTCTGGTTGAGGTAGTCGCGTTTATCGGGTGCCGATCGATCAATAGTCGATCGGGTCGCGGATGATCGGGCAGGTCATGCAGTGACCGCCGCCACGGCCCCGGCCCAGTTCGCCGGCGCTGATGGTGATGACTTCCACGCCAGCCTTGCGCAGCAGGGTGTTGGTGTAGGTGTTGCGGTCGTAACCAACCACCACGCCCGGTTCCAGGCAGACCACGTTGTTACCGTCGTCCCACTGTTCGCGTTCGGCGGCGAAGCTGTTGCCGCCGGTTTCGACGACGCGCAGTTTCTTCAGGCCCAGGGACTCGGCGACGACAGTCATGAAGTCCTTGTCTTCGCGCTGGACGTTGATGCCGTAGGGGCTCTTCTCGTCCGGGCGCAGGATGAACGGAACGATCTCTTTCACCACTTCCGGGAAGACGGTGACCAGGTCGCGGTCGCAGAAGGTGAAGACGGTGTCCAGGTGCATCGCGGCGCGGGATTTCGGCAGACCGGCGACGATGACTTTCTCGGCAGCGCCCTTGGCGAACAGCGCCTGGGCTACCTGGCCGATGGCCTGGCGGGAGGAGCGTTCGCCCATGCCGATCAGGACGACGCCATTGCCGATGGGCATCACGTCACCACCCTCAAGGGTGGACATGCCGTGGTCTTTGTCCGGATCGCCGTACCAGACTTCGAATTCGGCGTTGGTGAATTCCGGGTGGAACTTGTAGATGGCGGTGGTCAGCAGGGTTTCTTGACGTCGCGCCGGCCAGTACATGGGGTTCAGGGTCACGCCGCCATAGATCCAGCAGGTGGTGTCACGGGTGAACTGGGTGTTGGGCAGAGGCGGCAGCAGGAAGCTGGAGTGGCCCAGGTAGTCGCGGTACATCTTCAGCGCCTTGGCGCCTTCGCTTTCCGGGATATCGTCGGCGGCCACGCCACCGATGAGAAATTCGGCCAGCTTGCGCGGTTCCAGGCTTTCCAGCCAGCCACGCAGTTCCTGGGTCAGCCCGAGGCCGACGCTGTCAGCGGTGATCTTGCGATCAAGGATCCACTTCAGGGCTTCGGGGTTCGCCACGATGTCGGTCAGCAGGTTGTGCATTTCCAGAACATCGATGCCGCGTTCGCGCATCTTGGTGACGAAGTCGAAGTGGTCGCGCTTCGCCTGGTTCACCCAGATAACGTCGTCGAACAGCAACTCGTCGCAGTTGCTCGGGGTCAGGCGTTGATGGGCGAGTCCGGGCGAGCAGACCATCACTTTGCGTAGTTTGCCAGCTTCAGAATGAACGCCAAGTTTGGTTTTTTCCGTGCTCATGAGATGTCTCCAGGAGTTACAGAGTGAGGAAGCCGTCGTAGAGGCCATAGGCCGCGATCAGTGCACCGATCACGACAACCGCGAAGATGAGCTTCTCGACATTGGTGAAGATGGGTTGACCCACTTCATGTTTCGCTTTGGCGAAGAGGATGACGCCGGGCGCGTACAGCAGCGCCGACAGCAGCAGGTACTTCAGGCCGCCTGCGTAGATCAGCCACACTGCGTAGAGAACCGAGATGCCGGCGATGATCAGGTCTTTGCTGCGCTCGCCCGGATCGTTCTCGTAGGTCTCGCCCTTGACTGCCAGCAGCAGGCCGTAGGCGGCAGACCAGAAGTACGGGACCAGGATCATCGAGGTCGCCAGCAGCAGCATCTTGGTGTACGGGTCCATGCCGTTCGGGTCACCCGAGGTGAAGAAGGTGATCACCAGGAAGACCTGTACGCAGATGTTGGTCAGCCAGAGAGCATTGGCCGGCACCTGGTTGGCGTTCTCCTTGCGGAGGAACTCCGGCATGGTGTGGTCCTTGGCGGCGGCGAACATGATCTCGGCGCACAGCAGTACCCAGGAGAGCAGGGCACCCAGCAGGGAGATCAGCAGGCCGACGCTGATCAGGACAGCGCCCCAGTGACCGACCACATGCTCCAGCACCAGCGCCATCGACGGGTTCTGCAGCTTGGCCAGTTCCGGCTGGGTCATCACGCCCATGGACAGCACGTTCACCAGCACCAGCAGCAACAGGACGGTAATGAAGCCGATCACGGTGGCCTTACCGACGTCCGAACGTTTTTCCGCACGGGAGGAGAAGATGCTCGCGCCTTCGATGCCGATGAACACCCACACGGTGACCAGCATCATGTTGCGCACCTGGTTCATCACGCTGCCCAGGTCAGGGTTGCTCTTGCCCCAGATGTCCGCGGTGAAGATGTCCAGCTTGAAGGCGAACAGGCAGATCAGGATGAACAGGAACAGCGGAACGATCTTCGCCACCGTGGTGACGGTGTTGATGAAAGCCGCTTCCTTGATCCCGCGCAGCACCAGGAAGTGCAGGGCCCACAGCAGCACGGACGCGCAGATGATTGCCGCGACGGTGTCGCCCTTGCCGAAGATCGGGAAGAAGTAGCCCAGGGTGCTGAACAGAAGAAGGAAGTAACCGACGTTGCCGAGCCAGGCGCTGATCCAGTAACCCCAGGCTGAAGAGAAGCCCATGTAGTCACCGAAACCGGCCTTGGCGTAGGCGTACACACCGCCGTCGAGTTGGGGTTTGCGGTTGGCCAGGGTCTGGAAGACGAATGCCAGGGTCAGCATGCCGACCGCGGTAATGGCCCAGCCGATGAGGATAGCGCCGACGTCAGCGCTGGCGGCCATGTTTTGCGGCAGGGAGAAGATGCCCCCACCGATCATCGAGCCGACAACAAGAGCCGTCAAAGCGCCTAGCTTCAGTTTTTGGCTGCTTTCTTGCGACATTTAAGAATCTCCCTATAGGAAGTTGGAGAGTGAGGCTATTTAGCGCCCGTCTAGGCGGGGCACTCCTGATTCAGGTCAATAGCTTGCTATCCAATGTATTGGGCAGTACTTCCTGCTCTGCCCACCCCGCATAAACCATAGGAGAGGTTTTGCATTAGCGCCCGATTTAGAGGGGATTTCGTGAAGATTTGAGCGCGATTTCATGACCACGGAATGGCAGTCGATTTCGCAGGCCCACGCGGGGCGCGCTGTTGCGCTTGATTCGCAGGTGCAGAGAGGCGCAGGACCGCTGTGTAGGAAAGTCCTGAGCGAAGATGCGAGAGGGGGAAATTGGCCGGGGCAGGATCACTGCACCCGGCGATGCGCCTGTCGAATCGAAGACGCGAGATGGCAAGAAGCCCGAAGGACACCGTCGGGTTCGTGGCCCGGCGGGCGCGACGTGGCGGGCACGTCGCGAAGTGGGATGCACGAGGCAATCGCACCTGTGTCGCAGAGCAAGGTGTGTGCCAGGGCTGGAGGTTACGTCAGAGCGCTCTGTGGCGCTGTTCGCCCTTGGTCGCAGTCGAATCCATCGGCGGATTTCTGCTCAGATGTCGACATCGTCGACGGAATTTCCGCCACTGCCGGAGAACAGAAGGCCGTGTTTGCGCAATTTGTCGTGCAGCGTTTTACGCGGTACGCCCAGCGCCTCGGCGAGGCTGCGTAGGGAGTTGTGCGGCCGGCTCATCTCGGCGGCAATCAGTGAGCGCTCGAAGGATTCCACCTGTTCGTTCAGACCGGCGCCGGGAGTGGCCGCCGTGGCCTTCCCGTGGCTGTCGTCCAGCCCCAGATCCAGGCCGAGGGCATAGCGCTCCGCGGCGTTCTGCAGTTCGCGGACGTTACCCGGCCAGCCGTGTGTCAGTAGTTGTGCCCGCTGCCCCGAGTCCAGCGGCCGGACGTTCAGGCCATGGCGCTGCGCGCCGCGTTCGGCAAAGTGCTGGAACAGCAGCAGGATGTCGTCGCCCCGCTCGCGCAGCGGTGGAATGCGCAGGCTGGCAACATTCAGGCGGTAGTAGAGGTCGGCACGGAAGCGGCCTTCATCAGAGGCCAGGCGTAGGTCTTCCTTGGTCGCCGCGATGATGCGGATATCCAGCGGAATGAGCTGGTTGGAGCCCAGACGCTCGACGGTGCGCTCCTGCAGCAGGCGCAGCAGCTTTACCTGGACGTCCAGGCTCATGCTCTCGATCTCGTCGAGGAACAGCGTGCCGCCGTTGGCGAACTCGAACTTGCCGATGCGGCGCTTCTGCGCGCCGGTGAAGGCGCCCTGCTCGTGGCCGAACAGCTCGCTTTCCACCACTGACTCAGCCAACGCGCCGGCGTTGATGGCGACGAAGGGACCGTTGCGGCGGCTCGACAGGTCATGCAGGGCGCGGGCGACGACTTCCTTGCCCGAGCCGGTTTCGCCGAGGACCAGCACGTCCGCCTGGATTGCCGCGAGCGACGCGACCTGCTGTTGCAGGCGCTGCATCGGTGCGGACTGGCCGACCAGCCGGCCACGCACTTCCTTCTGTTCGGTCAGGGCCAGGCGCAGACTGCGGTTTTCCAGCACCAGCCGGCGCACGTCGAGCGCTCGGCGCACACTGTCCAGCAGGGCATCGCTGGGGAAGGGTTTTTCGAGGAAATCGTAGGCGCCCGAGCGCATGGCTTTGACCGCCAATGGGACGTCGCCGTGGCCGGTCACCAGGATCACCGGCAACTCGGAGTCCTGCGTGTGCAGTTGTTCCAGCAGCTGCAGGCCATCGATGCCCGGCATACGAATGTCGCTGACGATTACTCCCGGCCAGTCGCGCGCCTGCTGCGGGTCGATCTGACGCGCATCGCCCAGGGCGACCACCTTGAAGCCGGCAAGATCGAGGGTCTGGCAGAGCGCCTGGCGCAGGTGCGGGTCGTCATCGACCAGCACGACCTGGGTAGTGGCGTCGAATGGCTCGACCGAACTCATGCGCGGGTTTCCTCTTGCGGCGTCAGGGTCACGCCGGGAATACCCGGCAACAGGTGTAATTGTACGAGAGCGCCGCCCTCGGGGTGATTGCCCAATTCAAGATGTCCGCCGAGCGTGCGCAGCAGGGTGTCGCAGATGGCCAGGCCTAGACCCAGGCCTTTCGCGCTGGTCTTGGTGGTGAAGAAGGGCTCGCGAGCATGGGCCAGGGCCTCTTCGGAGAAGCCGGGACCGTTGTCGCGCAGCGACAGGATGATGCGCTCGGGCGCCTGCTCGGTGGTCAGCCAGATGCGCCTTGGCAGGCCCTTCTCGGTCAGGGCGTCGAGGGCGTTGGAGATCAGGTTGGAGAGAATCTGCCGCAGTCGCGTCTCGCCGGCCTGCACCCAGATCGCCGCATCCGGCAGGTCGCGCAGCAGCTCCACGTTCATCGCCTGGCGGCGCTGGGCGACCAGGGCCAGAGCGTCATTGATCGCCGGCTGCAACGCCACGTTCTCCGGTGCCCGGCGGGCGCCGCGGGCGTAGGCCTTGAGGTGGCCAATGATCGAAGCCATACGCCCGGTCAGTTCGCCGATCTGCTCGAGGTTGCTGCGGGCGTCGCTGTAGCGCTCGTGGTCGAGCAGTACGCGGGCGTTGTCGGCGTAGCTGCGGATCGCCGCCAATGGTTGGTTGAGCTCGTGGCTGATGCTGGCGGACATGGTGCCCAGGGCTGTCAGCTTGCCGGCCTGCACCACCTCGTCCTGGGCATGCATCAACTCGCGCTGCGCCTGCTCGCGATTGCTGACTTCCTCCAGCAACCGCGTGTTGGCGTCCTCCAGCTCCTGTGTCCGCTCCTGCACACGCAGTTCCAGTTCGTGCTTGGCCTGGGCCTCCAGGGCGATGCGCTCAAGGTAATGGCGGCGACTGATGGTCAGCAGCGACAGCAGCAGAAGGAGTGCGATCAGGGTGGCCGCGCCGATCAGAACGACGCTGCGTACCGGCGCGTCGACCTGAGTGCGGGGGGTGTAGATACTGACGGTCCAGCCAGTCTCCGGCAGGTGACGACTCTGGCTGATCCAGCGGCGTTGGTCGATCTTCAGCGGCGCCGGGTGCAGCACCGGGTAGGGAATATTCTCGGCGATCTCGCGTTGCTTGGCAGGTGAGAGTTCCTTGCCGGTGTGGAAGCGCCAGGCGTTGCTGGACGAGAGGATGACGACGCCGTTGGAGTCCATGACCAGCAATTGCTCTGGCGTATTGCCCCAGAGCTGCTCCATGTGTTCGAGGTCGACCTTCACTACCAGCACGCCAAGCAGCTTGCCGCCGTCGCGTACGTCGCTGGCAAAGTAGTAGCCGCGGCGCTTGGAGGTCGTCCCTAGGCCGAAGAATCGTCCCTGCCGACCTTGGGTCGCTTCCTTGTAGTAGGGGCGGAAGGCGAAGTTGCGGCCGACGAAGCTGTCTGGCTGATCCCAGTTGGAGGCGGCGTGGGTCATGCCGTCCGCCTGGATCAGGTAGATGACGTCCGCCCCGGTGCGCCCGCGAATGCGCTGCAGCTCCAGGTTGGCGGCGTTCTGTGCCGTCAGGCTTTCCGGCGCTTGCAACGCGGCGCGCAGGGTCGGCAGCTCGCCGAGGATCGGCGGCAGGTCCTCGTAACGGCGCAGAGTGCCCAGCAGGTTGGCGACGTAGAGGTCGAGAGTCTGCTGATTCTGCCCGGCCAGTTGCTCGCTGTAGTAGCGCTCGGCGAAGAAGTGCAGCGGCCAGAGCAGAGGAGCGAGCAGGAGCGCCAGCAGGGCCAGCGATTGCCAGCGGGTCAGGTGTTGGTTCAAGGCGGCGGACATCGCATGCGGTTGTTTCCGCCGCCGATGCTACACCGATCAGCGCTCGATGGGCTGCAGTTGCAGCAGTTTCATCAGGCGCGCCACGCTTTCCTCGAGGCTGAGGCGGTCGGTGTCGATGCTCTCGAAAGGTTGCAGCGGCTCCTCGTAAGGGGATCCGATACCGGTGAAGTCTGGCAGTTTGCCGGCGCGTGCCTTCTTGTACAGGCCCTTGGGGTCGCGCTCTTCGCAGACACTCAGGTCGGTGCTCAGGTGGATCTCGCGGAAGCGCTCCTCGCCGATGATCTGGCGCGCCTGCTCGCGGTCCTGGCGGAAGGGTGAGATGAACGAGGTGATGACTATCAGTCCGGCATCGTTCATCAAATTGGCCACTTCGGCTACGCGGCGGATATTCTCGGTGCGGTCCTCGTGGCTGAAGCCCAAGTCCTTGCACAGGCCGTGGCGGACGTTGTCGCCGTCGAGCACCACGGCGGAGTAGCCCAGTTCATGAAGGGCGTATTCCAGGGCGAAGGCCAGGGTCGACTTGCCAGAGCCGCTGAGCCCGGTGAGCCATAGGGTCGCTGGCTGCTGGCGCATGCGAGTCGCGCGCTCGTCGGCGCTCAGGCGGCCAGTGTGCCAGCGAATATTGTGATCTGTTGTCATCACGTGATTCCTGTGTTCAGCAAGCGGATCAGCTGACGTAGCCGCGTCCGCAGTAATGATCGTCCAGCGTCAGGCGTTGCAGCAATTCGTCTTCCACGGGGCTGGGCTGGTCGATGAACAGCGCCCATATCCGCTGGGCAAGTTCTCGAGGTGGCCGCAGTCCGGGGTGGAGATGCTCGCGGATGTTTCGGGCATCGCGGACATAATCCAGCGCGCCCTGCTGGATGGCCTGGCGGGTCGAACAAGCGGAGGCTTCAGCTTCCGTTTGCGGCAGGAAGCGGCCAACGGCTTGCCCGTTTTCGTCCAGCATATAGCGGACCAGTTGGGTCTCGTCGGCGCTGAGCAGCTTCTCCAGTTGGAAGCTCTGGCGATACAGTTCAGCACCAGGTTGCAAGCGGGAGCCTCGATCAAGGAAGCAGCCATGGGCCTGTGCACCTAGCGGCTCCAGGACCTGACCGATGTCCTGGTCGGTGATCAGGTAGTAGCCGTGGATAGGGCGCTCGACTAGGCCGGTGAGCTGCGCCTGAATGGTGCCGGAATAGCCAACATCGACAACCGCCACACTGTCTTCAGCTGCATCGTGCAGTCCCTGCTGCTGCAGGTAGGCCATCATTGCCGGGCGCTCACCGGCAGCCTGCTCCAGCAACTCTGCCTGCAGGGCTTCCAGAACCGGGCGCAGCGCGCGGATATCGCCGTCGATGACTTCCGCGAGTTGGTCTGAACGCCAGAGGCCGACGTCGACGAGCTGCTGTCGCCGCTGCGCTGTGAGGACGTAGCCGAAGCGAGACTCGAGGAAGTTCTCCAGGGAGTTGCTGAAATAGGTCGGGCGGGCGAGGCGCTGGATGTCTTCCAGGGAGGCAAGGCGAGCCATGGTGACGGCGCGGCGCGAGAGGACCAGATAATGCGCAGCCGGGGAATGCTCCAGGCCTTCGCACCAGAGGTCGTAGGCGGCCTTCAGGAGTTTGCCTTCGCGCGAGAGGAAATGGAGCTGGGTGATTCCATCCCTTTCAGCGGAATGGCGCAACCAGTCGACGAAACCGGCCAGAATGGGGCCAAGTACGTTGTAGCCGAGCAGTGCGGGCGAGTCCTGGGTGAGGGCGCGAACGTTCACTTCGGCGTAGGTGATTGGTGCAAAGTTTCGACGTAGCAGCAGGCCTACTGCCAGCTCATGGTCAAGCGTGTCATGCCGCTGTACGTCCTCAAGCAGCGTGCGGAACTTGGGCAGGCCCCTCGCCAGTTCCGTGGCTCGTAGCAGATGCAGGGTGCGGATGCCCAGGTTGTCGGGAATCTGGAAGTCCGAGCGCTCGTTATCGCCAATCATCAGCAGCTCGTTGGGTTGCAGTTGCCGATCCCGCAGTACGTGCTCGTAGAGCTCGCCCTGGTCCTTGCGCACGCCCACTTCGTTGGACAGGTAGAAGTCGGTCCAGCGATGGATCCCGTTATCGTGCAGCATCCGCTCGATGCATGTGCGTGGCAGGAACATATCGCTGATAAGCAGCACTGGCTTGCCGAGTGCCAGTGACTGCTGGAGCAGTGCCTGCCCTTCGGGCCGGACGCTGACGCTTGCCAGCTCGATCCTTTCTTCCAGTTCGCGCAGGTAGCTGACTTCGTCATTGTTCAGCCCGGTCAGGCGCCGCAATTCGGCGTAGATATCATCCAGGCCGACGTCCCGTCCCGTACGCTCTCGGGCACGGCCTTCGGCGGTGGCGCGGTAGTCCAGATAGATGCTGCCGAGGGTGGCTCCAGCCTGTTGGGCAATGAGTCGCTTGGTGGTCTCGGCGCTGACCAGCGGGCGGACCAGCAAAGTGTCGAAGATATCGAAGGCGACCGCCTTGATCTCGGGAGCGGCAATGCTGCAACGCAGGCTCTCATGATTGCGCGCCAGGTAGCGGTGGAAGCCCCAGGGAGACCAGGCATGCTCCTGCGGATCACGCAGGATGGCGATCGGCAGCTCTTGCGCCTGGCTGCTCAGGGTCAGCAGGCGCTCCAGGCAATGGGCGAGCGTACCGTCGCGCTGGCCTGCTTCGACCTCGAAGTCGTCGAGTTGCAGATTGGCATCGAACAAAGGTGCGAGCGCCTCGCTGCGGGCCCAGAACATGCTGCCAGCCGGGTAGTGAAAATAGCCGCTGGGAATCATCTGCTCGGTCAATCCGAGGCGCTGCGCCCAGGTGCGGCCACGGCTGGAGTTGGCCAGCCAGGTATTGGCCATGTAGGGGAGGCCGTCAAAGTTCTGTGGATAGACGACGCCGCAGCCTTGGCTGCCTAGCAGAGTGAAGATCGAACGAACCTGTTCCTGCCCGCCGAGCAGCGCGCTACAGATGTATTCGCGCCAACCCTGGGTTGCACCATTGTTGTACAGCGACTTCTTGCTGTGTACGTGCAGCAGGTAGGTGTATTCCCGCAGCTTGCTGCCGAAGGTGCAAAAGAACGGTGCAATGTCGCGTCCGCGATTTTCCACCTGCTCGACATACAGCGCTCCGCACCGTGGCAGCTGTGCGAATACCCGCTGCGCCACGGTACCTGCCTGGACATCGCAGACTGATACGAACAGGTCATAGGCGAAAGGAATATTGCTCAGATGCCCGGCGAACTCTTCTGCCAGGTCGCTGTAGAAAAGATGCAGGTGAACGGCGATGCGGCCATCGGGGGTATCGCAGGGCGGTACATTGCGCAGCTCCACCAGTTCCGGTGCACTCAGGCACGCGTCCAGCGATTGTCGGCCCAGATTGCGCCATTGTTCATAGTGCGGCACGCCGCGGAAAGCGAAACCCATGTGCCGATACACCAGGCGCAGCATGGGGGCACGGTAGTCCTGTGGCAGACGCCAATAGGCGCGGCGACCGAGCTGGACGCCATAGTTGCGCAGGCTGATCAGCGCTTCGCGGTGTTTGCCGCTGAACAGGCGACTCGTGAAACGTACGGGCTTGGTGAGCATCCAGGAGGTCGAGGACTGGATCTCCTGAATGGTGGCATGTTTATCCCTGAGCTCCTGCTGGCTTTCCTCCAGCTCCCGCTGACGCTCCTCCAACTCGGCTTCGAGGCTCTTGATGCGCCGTTGAGCGGTTCCCAGCTCGTTGACGAGGTAGCGCAGGCTCTCCACCTGCTCTGTCAGCTTACCGCTAAGATCGTCTATCCGCGATTTGGCATATCGGTCATGGCTTTCCAGCAGCGCCAGGCTGTCGCGCTGGGCACCGAGGTTGGCCTGCAGGGCCTCGATGCGCTGCCGAGTATCGCCGTCCTCAAGTGTCCGCCGGTCTGCTGCCAGCTCAACCAGCAGTTTATAGAGCTCGATAAGGTCACGGGGCGCCCGGCGCGCCAGTTCCGGGTCGTTCGGCAAGTGGTGGCTGTGCTGGAGGTGATCACTCAGAAAATCATGGAGATACTCATCCAGCTGCTCACGCCCCGCGGGCTGAAGATCGAGATGGCGGGCCAGACGCATGAGCTGGCCCTCAGGGTCGCTCATCAGGTTTTCGAAACTGAGTACCGTGCGGGTGGCATTTCCAGTCTGCAGCAGGCTATCAAGGCTGTGCTGGTGCCAAAGTCCCAGGCTCTTGGCGAGGCTGAAGTCGTCACGGGCGGCGAGTGACTGGGCAACGCTGAGCGGGTGGCGAACACAGATGACATAGGCGACCTCTGCCTCGACACGCTGCAGCACGATCTGCCAGAACGGCAGCAGGCGCGATATACGTGGATCCTTGAGCCCAAGCAGTGGCGAACGCCTGAAGTGTTCTTCGAGGTACTGGACAGCACGGTCTTGCAGGTCGGGGGCCAGAGATGGATCGATCAATGCCAGGGAGTCCCAGCTGGCATCGAGCTGCTCGAGAAGCTGGTCATTGATCGCCACGACTTCCCGGTCTTCCCAGAACCCCTTGTCGTTGTTGCCCGTTACGGCCGGGGTGAGGTTTTCCCCCAGATCGACATTCAGGGCCAGCAGGCCGCGCGTGATCGCACTGGTCCCGCTGCGGTGCATGCCAAGGACGATCACCACTTTTCGCCGGTGTTGCACTGGAACTCTCCGTACTACGTAGTTTCTTGTCGTTATGGTGCTGATGTACTGGGGGCTCAGTCGAAGAGTTCGGCGTCTGCCAGACGCTGGCCTTCCCGGTCCTTGCCGGACAGTTCTGGATCGCTTTGCAATGGCCACTCGATCGCCAGTTCGGGGTCGTTCCACGCGATGCAGCGCTCATGCTCGGGAGCCCAGAAATCTGTGGTCTTGTAGAGAAATTCGGCGCTTTCGCTGGTGACCACGAAGCCATGTGCAAATCCCTCGGGGATCCACATTTGCAGTTTGTTCTCGGCGCTCAGCAGTTGGCCGACCCAGCGGCCGAAGGTAGGAGAACCCCGGCGCAAGTCGACTGCTACGTCGAACACTTCCCCCTGGACCACACGGACGAGCTTCCCCTGGGCCTGACGAATCTGATAATGCAGGCCACGCAGAACATGGCGGGCCGAGCGGGAATGGTTGTCCTGGACGAACTCGACCGAATAGCCCACGGCCTGCTCGAATTTGCGTTGATTGAAGCTTTCGAAGAAGAAGCCGCGGCTGTCGCCAAAGACCTGTGGCTCCAGCAGCAGTACATCGGGAATTGCCAGCGGAGTGACTTTCATCAGTAGACCGTTTGCGTCAGTAGGCGTTGGAGGTAGAGGCCATAGCCGCTCTTGGCGAGGGGGGCTGCAAGGCCGTGCAACTCTTCGGCGCTGATCCAGCCCTGGCGGAAGGCGATTTCCTCGGGGCAGGCGACCTTGAGCCCCTGGCGGTTTTCCAGGGTGGCGATGAATTGGCTGGCTTCCAGCAGGGATTCGTGGGTACCTGTGTCGAGCCAGGCGTAGCCACGCCCCATGATTTCCACTGACAGGTCGCCTCGCTCCAGATAGGCACGGTTGACATCGGTGATTTCCAGTTCGCCGCGCGCCGACGGGCGAATGCTCTTGGCGATCTCGACCACGTGCTGGTCATAGAAGTACAGACCGGTCACGGCATAGTTTGACTTGGGTGAGCTGGGTTTTTCTTCCAGGCTGATGGCCTTGCCTTGGCCGTTGAACTCCACCACCCCGTATCGCTCCGGATCGTGCACGTGGTAGGCGAAGACGCTGGCGCCGGTGTCGCGCTGCATGGCGCTGACCAGCAATTCCTGGAAGTCATGGCCGTGGTAGATGTTGTCTCCCAGCACCAGGGCGCTGAGGCTGTCTCCGAGGAATTCTTCGCCGATCAGGAAGGCCTGGGCAAGGCCCTCGGGTGAGTTCTGCACCGCGTACTGCAGCTCTAGCCCCCAGCGCCGGCCATCGCCCAGTAGTTGCTGGAAGCGCGGAGTGTCCTGGGGGGTGGAGATGATCAGGATTTCCCGGATGCCGGCCAGCATCAGCGTGCTCAGCGGGTAGTAGATCATCGGCTTGTCGTAGACCGGCAACAGTTGCTTGGACACCGACAGCGTGGCCGGGTGCAGCCGGGTGCCGGAGCCGCCGGCGAGAATGATGCCTTTACGTTTCATGGAGCCTTGTTTCCAATCAGTTCAACCAGCATGCGTCGGACGTGGAACTGCCAGTCCGGTAGGGTGAGGCCGAAGGTAGAGCAGAGATGGGTCGTGTCGAGCCTGGAGTTGGCCGGTCGCGGTGCGGGAAGCGGGTATTCGTGGGTCATGATCTGCAGGACGCGTTCTGCCGTGGTGCGCAGCGGCAAGCCCAAGCGCGCTGCTTCTTCGATTACGAAGCGAGCGTAGCCGTGCCAGCTGGTTTCGCCGCTGGCTGCGAGATGGTAGATACCGCCAAGACTGTTTGGCCGCGGATGAGTGCGTAGTTGCCCCAGCACCTGCGCGGTGACGTCGGCAATCAGCTCGGCGCTAGTGGGGGCGCCGATCTGATCGGAGACGATGCGCAGTTCTTCTCGGTCCGCTGCCAGGCGCAGCATCGTCTTGGCGAAGTTGGCGCCCCGTGCGGCATAGACCCAGCTGGTGCGGAAGATCAGATGACGGCAGCCGCTTTCGCGGACGGCCTGCTCCCCGGCCAGTTTGGTGTGCCCATAGGTGTTGAGCGGGGCTGGCTTGTCCTCTTCGCGAAATGGCCGCTCGCCCCGGCCGTCAAAGACGTAATCGGTCGAGTAGTGGAGCAGCCAGGCATCGAGTTCGCGGGCCAGGCTGGCCAGATGGCCGACGGCCTCGGAGTTCACCCGTCGGGCACGCTCGATTTCTGTTTCTGCCTTGTCCACTGCCGTGTAGGCGGCGGCGTTGACAATGATGTTCGGCCGTTGGGCCAGGACCAGTGCGCGCAGGCCGTCGAGGTCTTCTAGGTTGCCGCGCTGGCGGTCGCAGATCGTCAGGTTGCCGAGTGGCGCCAGGGCGCGTTGCAGTTCCCAGCCGACCTGGCCGTTGCCGCCAAGGATCAGGATATCGTTCATGCGTACTGCTGGCTGAGCCACTCCCGGTAGGCGCCGCTGGCAACGTTCTCCACCCACGCCTGGTTGTTCAGGTACCAGTGCACGGTCTTGGCGATGCCGGTTTCGAAGGTCTCCGCGGGTTTCCAGCCCAGCTCGCGCTCCAGCCGGGTGGCATCAATGGCATAGCGACGGTCGTGGCCGGGACGATCCTTCACGAAGCTGACCTGCTCGCGGTAGCTACGGCCATCGCTGCGCGGTGCCGCCTGATCGAGGGTGTCACAGATGTGGTGCACCACTTCCAGGTTGGCCTTCTCGTTCCAGCCGCCGACGTTGTATGTCTCGCCCACTTGGCCGGCTTCCAGCACGCGGCGGATGGCGCTGCAGTGGTCCTTGACGTAGAGCCAGTCGCGGATCTGCTGGCCGTCGCCGTAGATGGGCAGCGTTTCGCCTGCGAGCGCGTTGCGGATTACCAGAGGGATGAGCTTCTCGGGGAAGTGGTATGGCCCGTAGTTGTTCGAACAGTTGGTGGTTAGCACCGGTAGCCCATAGGTATGGTGGTAGGCGCGTACCAGGTGGTCAGAGGCGGCCTTGGAGGCAGAGTAAGGGCTGTTGGGCTGGTACGGATGCTGCTCGGTGAAAGCCGGTGCCTGGGCTTCCAGGGTGCCGTAGACCTCGTCGGTGGATACGTGGAGGAAGCGGAATTCGGTCTTATGCTGTTCATCCAGCGCATTCCAGTAGGCGCGCACGGCTTCGAGCAGATGGAAAGTGCCGACCACGTTGGTCTGGATGAAATCTTCCGGGCCAAGGATCGAGCGGTCCACGTGGGACTCGGCCGCAAAGTTCAACACTGCGCGGGGCTGGTACTGGTTCAGCAGCTGGGAAACCAGGAGAGTATCGCCGATGTCACCCTGGACGAAGTGGTGGCGGCTGTCGCCGTCGAGGCTTGCCAAGTTTTCGCGGTTGCCGGCGTAGGTCAGCTTGTCCAGGCTGACGACGGTTTCGTCTTGCACCGCCAGCCAGTCTAGTACGAAATTCGAGCCGATGAAGCCGGCACTACCAGTTACGAGGATCGTCATTGGATCACAGCCTCTGAATAAGCGATGCGGCAACCAATCCAAGGTTGCCGGGAAGCGTTTGCCGATAAACGCCTGACTGACTGATCAGCGACAGTTTGCGATACAGCGGTGCGCGGCGCGCACTGCCGAACAACTCGAGAATCTGCTGGTTCTCGTGGGTCAGGTCTTCCCTGAAGTGGGAAACAGCCTCCAGATTTACATCGTTCCAGTGTCGGAACGTCCCTTTGAGCATGCGTTGCAGACGAACGAATCGGTCCCTGATGCTCGAGTTCGAGCCTATCAGGTTGTTGCCATGCTGGCGGTAGTTGATCGTGGGATATTCATCGTAGTTCACGCGCCCGCCGCATCCGGTCACGAGAATGTAGGCCCACCAGTCATGGGAAATGATCGGCACATGCGCGGGCGTAAGGCTTAGCAACTGCGCGGTAGCGGCGTTGAACAGCATCGTATTGCCACCGGCGATGCTCTGCACCAGCGCATTGGCGAAGCTGGGGGCGCGGCGAAACAGTGGCGAAAAGCCGATGGCTTGACCAGTGGCGTCGATCAGCCGGGTGCGTGAACAATAGAGTAACGGCAGGCTGGACGGGTGTGACTGCGCCCAGGCCAGACCGCGGTCGAGCTTGTCGGGTTGCCAGAGATCATCCTGGTCGCAGAACGCGAAGTAGTCGGCCTGCTCGCTGGCGCGACCGATCAGGGATAGGAAGTTGGCGGCGAAACCCTGGCGCGGGCCCGCGTGGATCTGCAGCCGATCATTGCCCAGGTGGCGTTGGTAGTCATGCAGAATGTCCAGCGTGGCATCGCTGGAACCGTCGTCCGAGGCATGGATAACCCAGTCTTGGCAGGTCTGGGCAATCAGGGATTCCAACTGCTCGCGGAGGTAAGCGGCGCCATTGTAGGTCGACAGCAGAATGGCGACTTTGGCTGAGCGGTTGGGGCTTGTACAAGACACGGCAAGAGCTGAATGCTGTCTTTCCAAAGCGGCATCCCCTGCTTTTTATTAATTATTTAGCGCTTATATGGCGCAGGATAAGTGTCTAGGATGCGCCTGGGCAACCCTGCCGGGGAATGACCGGTCAGTCAGTTTCCCCATGGTCGATTCGCTGGACCTCAGCCATCCTCCGACGATCCCGGCGCCCGCATCAGAGCTGGCTTATGAGCTCGATGAAGCGTGCTCGCACCTTGTCCTCGGAGAAGATCGATCTGCAGCGCTGCAGCCCGCCATTTCCTAGTGCTGCGAGCTGCTCTGGGTCGTTCTGCAGGGTGATGATCGCCCCTGCCAGCTTGTCGGGATTACCTGCTTCTATTGTGACTGCTGCCTCGCCATCGGGAGCGACCCAGTTCACACCGGTCTGCAGCCAGCAGTTGATGATTGGCCTGGCGCAAGCCATCGCATCCAGCTGGGCAATGCCGAAGGCTTCGGAGTAGTACACCGAGGGGAACAGGAATATCCGGGCGTTGCGTATCAGGTGGTATTTGTCGACATCGCTTACAAATGCATTGATGAAGTGCACCCGCTCCGGAAATTCCTCGGCGAGCTTCCGGAATCGCTGTTCCTCCGGGCCTCTGCCAAATACCACCAGGTTCACTGTTGCACCGCGAGCCATGAGTAGTCTGAATGCTGCGTCAAGCGACGCCGTACCCTTGTAGCTGACCAATCGGCCAAAGAAAACGCAGTATCCATCGCGGATAAAGTTTTCGGGCAACAGCGTGTTTGGAGGTTGGTTCAAGCAACGATCTACATGCGAGAGATTCGCAGTATATGGTAGTACTTCCACTTTACGGCCAATGTTACCAATAACTTCGGATCTTTCTTTGAGTGCTGGGCTTCCACATAGCAAAAAATCGGCTTGGCGTGCGGTATAGCGATCAAATAGATAAGTGAGCTTCTTAAGATATCGCTGCCGATAGACGTCACAGTGATAACTGACGACAATTTTCCCCTTGATCAGCTTTCTGCTTATCCACAAGGCCATGCTGGCCAAGGGGAACTGGAGATTGAGATGGATAATCCTCGATTTTGCAGCGAGAATAGTGAAATGCCAGAAGAAAGCGGGGCTTAGTGGGACCGACAGCAGATTTCCAAAAGATGCGGCGCGTAACACCTTGATTCCATCTATCTGCTCCATGCTTGAATGAGTCGTCCTTTCAGCGGCACAACACAATACTAAGACGCGATAGCCAAGCTCGGTATACCAGTGTGCATACTGCTTTACCGCCGTTTCTATACCCCCTGTGGAAGGGGAGTAGTATTTGTTTACGAGAAGAATATCTGTTTTACGCACTATTTTTGATCGAATTCGGTTGGGAGTATCTAAGCCCGGATTGATCTTCGGGCCGTAAATTATATCTTTTTTAGCAGAGTTGAGCCGTTCCTGAGGGGCATGGATCTCCATCCGCCTTGGGTTGCCGTGTCCAGGAAATTCTGCAGGCTTCTATCGCTGATGCTTTGAGCGTATTCCTTCATCCTAGGAGATACCATGACTGCATCAATCCCGTTTTGCTCGATATATTGAGTGGCATTTACGCCTGCCGGAATTTCAGTGGCGAATATGAATTGGCAGGAAAGATATATACACCAGCCGCCGTCTACTTCCAGCATTTTGTGTATGGTTGTGCTGCTGCGAATTTCCATGATCGAAGAAAAATTTACGCGATCATGGGCGATGGGGGGAGGAATCAGGAGACCAAGCGCGATTAAAAGTGCGCCAGTGGCGACTGGAGTGTGGGATATGCGTCGGTTGGCCAGTAGTGCTGCTAGCAGCAGCGTTCCGCAGCAGAATATGATAAGGGTGTAGTGAGTCCTTGGGTATATTGAAAATGTTGAGATTAGCGGCGGTGCGCTGGCTAGTATAAGAAATATTATGGCTCCCCTTCTGCTCCTCGCTTCTCTGCGAGGCTTCTCCGGATTGCGGGGGATTAGAATGCTTTTTACTAGCAGGAGTAGGGCGAGCGCTACCATCAAAGCTATGGTCAAGCCTTGGGTGAATGGCGAGGAAAAAACCTTTGATATGCTGGTAAGGAAGTCATTTATATTAGCCAGAATATGATTTGTCAGGACTTTTGGATAGTGCCTGAGTATATCGGATATACTGTTTGTATCTGGTGCATCTTTGTGAAGGATGCTGAGCCAGTTTAGCCAGGGGTCAACGCTGGTCTGGCCCGTTTCGAACTTTCGCAAAGCATAATGCTGGCCGAATGCGAGAAATGAGCGGCCGCCCGAGCTCAGTACCGGGAAGCTCCATGTCACCGAAAGAATGATCAGTGCCGCCAGGGAAAATGCGCTTGTTCGTAGGAGAGAAAGTTGGCTGAGGAAGTCGCCTCGGAGTGCGATCCTGAGCTGATTTGCAGTCAGGAGTATGGCTAGGGCTAGGGATGTATAAAAACTTATTACAAATTCCGGCCTGATAAAGCAAAGAAGAAAGAAAATTACGGCGGAAATACTGCAAGAGTCAAGGGTCGATGCTCTGGTATAGGTGAGCATCGCTCCCAGGGATATTAGAGATATAGCTAGAAAGCTGATGTAGGGCCATACTTCGATCAGATTGCTGCTGGCTAGAAGTATGAAGGCTAGAGTGCAGTACGCCAGTGAATGTGTCAGTTTGTATGCAGCAAGAAGCAGTAGGCTGATACATAAAGTGATGTTTAGCGTAGAGCCAATTATGTAGAGGCTCAATGGGTCTGATACTTTCAGATTTACCAGATAATAATAGAGGGAGTAGAGTGGGGATCTTTCATATTGGCTAAAATCCGGGAATTGTCCGAGACCTTGTGAAAGGTATATGCTCTCGTCAAATAAAGATATATCAATTCTGCTGCATAGTGATAATGCGAGAAATGTTATAAAAAGAGCAAGAGTTACTTTTCCGCCTAGCTCGAGTTTTCGATGATAGTCAAGCATTTCTTTTTGCCATAATATTGTTGTAGAGCAGGCGGTATTTTTCTGACATATCGGCTGCACGGAAAAGTTTTTGATAGCGCTCTCGGGCATTCCTGCCCATTTCGATGGCCGCTTCCGGGTTTTCCATGAGCCACCTCATGGCGTGGTTCAAGTCGGTTGGTGAGTCCGGCGGGATCACCAATCCAGTTTCTCCGTGTACATTGATATAGGTCGTGCCAGTTCCTATTTCGCACGAAATAAGCGGTTTCCCATACATGGCAGCTTCCAGCAGAGATATACCGAACGCCTCTGAACGCAGATTTGAGGGGAATACAGCTGCATGGCACAAATGAAGGAGTGCAACCTTGTCTTCGTCTGGCAATGCCCCGAGAAAATGAATGTTGCTGATGCCGAAACTTAGTGCAGTCTGTCGAAGCCTCGCTTCCTCCGGGCCCGAGCCTACTATAACCACGGGGTAAGGGAGCTTTTCACACGCTTTCAGCAGAGAGTCGAGACCTTTGTAGTAGCGGAGAACACCAACAAATAAGAAGAAGGGCTCAGGAAGCTTGGATTTCCATGCTTGAAGTATTGATTGTTCCGGCCTTGGATACGTGTTCTCGTCCAGGCCAATAGGGATTACTTCGGTCTTTTCTGCGTATTGACGAAGTATGGGGCTGCTCTGAATGTAATTTGGCGAAGTCGCAACTATTTTGTTGACTGAGCTAAGAAAGCGATGCATCAGAGGAGCATAGATCTTCATTGCCGTTTTCTGTCTGACAACATCAGAGTGATAGGTTACAACGCTGGGTTTGTCTATTCTAGCAATGACGTGTGCCATGTCCATGAATGGCCATGGGTAGTGATAGTGAATAATGTCAACTTTCTTCGAAAGGCTCTTCAGCATGGAAATAGCAGATGTGGAGAATGGTGTTGAAAGCAACTCGAAGTTCTTTTTCACGGCAATTGCGTTGTGCTGGCCAACCTTTTGAGAGCTTCCTTCCCCATTCGTCGTGGACAGCACTGTACTTTCAATACCCTGTGCGTACACGCCCTCACAGATCTGAAAGATTACTTGCTCCACTCCCCCAAAGGTTTCGGGGTAATAAGTCTTGTAAAAGTGCAGTACCTTCATTGTCTTTTCTCAAGACGATTCCTGAGTGTCTTGAACCAAACAGCATACGGCTGATAAACCCACCACTTGAGGGGCACTTTTCCGTGGTATTTGGCGACGACGGCCATGGCCTCCCTGTAGTGAGCACTTCGTTGAGTGCTCGTCTTGGTCTCGGGGTGCTCTCGGTTGGTGGCCGCGAAATCTTCCAGGAAAACCGGCTGGCCGCCATGTTTGTAAAGACGCCACCAGAGATCGTAGTCCATCGCCATGTGCAGGGACGCATCAAGGCCCCCTATGGCTTCCCATGCGCTGCGGCGAATCAGTGTCGCAGGTTGTGAAATGATGCAGCGAAGCGCCAGGCGGCGCTCGGTGAACGGCTGGGTCCATACGGGGGATCTGCTGCCTTCCGACTCTTTTAGATTCCATGCCTTGGCATAGGCGAAAGGTGCAGTCGGAGACGCTTCAAGGGCATGCACAAGCTTGTCCAGCCCGCGAGGCTCGAACAGGTCATCGCTGTTCAACCAGCAAACATAGGGAGCGCTCCCTTTGGCGATGGACTCATTGATCGCCGCCGCCTGTCCCGCGTCGGGATGGCTGCGCCAGCCCGCGAGCTTATGCTCCCAGGCTTTGATGATCTCCACCGAATTGTCGGTAGATGCAGCGTCCGCTACAAATACCTCCATCTTGGTCATGTTTCCAAAGATCGAGGAAAATGCTGCTTCGAGGTATTTCCCTTGATTGAATGAGGGAACCGCGACAGTGACCAGAGGGGCGCTCAAACTAGACTCTCGTGCTTTGCTGGAAGTCGATGTAGGCCTGCTGAAGACCATCTGCCAGAGTCGTTTCAGGAGCCCAGCCCATGGCTTTCAGGCGCTCGATATTCATTAGCTTTTGCGGAGTTCCATCAGGCTTGCTCGGATCGACCTGAATCGAGCCGGTATAACCGACGGTTCGAGCCACCAATTGGGCCAGTTCCAGGATGCTGAGGTCCGAGCCATAGCCAACATTGATGTGAGAAAGGGTCGGCTGCGTGACCTGCTGATAGGCTTCCAGCCCCAGTTCCATGACATGTACGGATGCCTTGGCCATGTCGTCCACGTAGAGAAACTCCCGGCGCGGAGTACCGCTTCCCCAGATGCTGACAGTGGGAGAGTTGGCCAACCTGGCTTCGTGGAAGCGCCGGATCAGGGCGGGAATAACGTGGCTGTTCTCGCCGTGGTAGTTGTCACCCGGACCATAGAGGTTGGTCGGCATGACGCTGCGGAAGTCGCAGCCATACTGGCGATTGTACGATTCGCACAACTTGATTCCCGCTATCTTGGCAATCGCATAGGGCTCATTGGTGGACTCAAGAGTGCCGGTGAGCAGCGCGTCTTCACCCATGGGCTGAGGTGCCAGCCGCGGATAGATGCAGCTGGAGCCAAGGAACAGCAGGCGTTGGACGCCGTGCTTCCAGGCCGAGTGAATGATATTGGCTTCAATCATGAGATTTTCATAAATGAAGCTTGCTGGATAGGTGTTGTTGGCATGAATGCCACCCACCTTCGCTGCGGCGAGATAGACCTGCTGGGGCTTCTTGTCGGCAAAGAATTGCTCGACCTGGTGCTGATCGCAAAGGTCGAGTTCCTGCCGGTTTCGGGTCACGATGTTCTCGTAACCGCGACTCCGGAGCTCGCGCAGGATGGCGGATCCCACCATCCCGCGATGCCCCGCCACATAGACTTTTGCAGTGTGTGGCATGCTCATCGTTACTCGTGGTAGTTGAACGCGCTGTAGCCGTGACGCTTGACCAATTCATCGCGCTCGGCCGATTTGAGGTCTTCGCGGACCATTTCGGTGACCAGTTCCTGGAAGGTGGTCTTCGGAGTCCAGCCGAGCTTGTTCTTGGCGTTGGATGCATCGCCCAGAAGCGTTTCTACCTCGGCGGGGCGGAAATAGCGCGGGTCTACGGCAACGATGCAGTTGCCTTTCTCGTCGTAGCCTTTCTCGTCGACGCCTTCACCTTTCCAGGTGATATTGAGCTCAAGCTCCTTGGCCGCTGCATTGACGAAGTCGCGAACGCTGTACTGGATTCCGGTTGCGATCACGAAATCTTCAGGCTTCTCCTGCTGCAGCATCAGCCATTGCATTTCGACGTAGTCGCGGGCATGGCCCCAGTCGCGCTTGGCGTCCATGTTGCCCAGGTACAGGCAATCCTGCAGGCCGAGCTTGATGCGGGCGAGGGCGCGGGTGATCTTGCGAGTCACGAATGTCTCGCCGCGAATCGGCGACTCGTGGTTGAACAGGATGCCGTTGCAGGCGTACATGCCGTAGGACTCGCGATAGTTCACGGTGATCCAGTAAGCGTAGAGCTTGGCCACCGCGTAGGGGCTGCGCGGGTAGAACGGAGTGGTTTCGCGCTGCGGAATCTCCTGGACCAGGCCGTAGAGCTCCGAGGTGGAGGCTTGATAGAAGCGGGTCTTCTTCTCCAGGCCGAGGATACGGATGGCTTCCAGAATACGCAGAGCACCGAGGGCGTCGGAGTTCGCGGTGTATTCCGGCTCTTCGAAGCTTACGGCTACGTGAGACTGGGCGGCGAGGTTGTATATTTCGTCCGGCTTCACCTGCTGGATGATGCGGATCAGACTGGTCGAGTCGGTCAGATCACCGTGATGGAGAATGAAGTTCCGATTCTTGACGTGCGGGTCCTGATAAAGGTGGTCAATACGGTCGGTATTGAACAGCGACGTACGACGCTTGATGCCGTGGACCTCATATCCCTTGCTAAGCAGCAATTCAGCGAGATAGGCGCCGTCTTGGCCGGTGACTCCCGTGATCAGGGCTACTTTCATGATGTTCTCCATTTACTTGCCTGCGGCCTTCAGAAAGGATGAAAGCCTTTTGTCTTCTCGAATGTGCTTGAGCAGGAAGGTGAAATGCCTGAATGGCATCTGAGCTTTCGAAAGAAGCTTCGGGGCGTGTAGGCTCCGAATCCGCTTCATTTCGCGAACACCATTGCTTCCGTACTCGCTGCTGGTTTTCTGATCCTGGTGGATACGGAATCCACCCAGGAAATGGGGGATATGGGAAAAACGTGCGCCGCAGTCGAGGAATCTCAGCAGGAGATCCCAGTCGAGGGCAAACGCCAGTTTATCATCCAGCCGGGCGCCGGAGCGCTCCCACAGGTCTCTTCGCCAGAACAAGGTTTCCTGCGGGATATAGTCGATGTGGCGCATCAATTCGCCATCATGCCCAGGCAATACCCATCGACCGACAATGTTATCCTCGGTGTCTATCAGAACGCGGTTTCCGTAGATGACATCGATTTCCGGGTTCTGCTGGAACAGGCTGGCCACATACGCCAGCGTTCCCGGTAGCAGGATGTCGTCGGAGTTCAAGAAGGCCATTATCTCGCCGTTGCATCGGGCGAAGCCTCGGTTTATGGCATCGGCCTGCCCGAGATCCTTTTCGACAACATATTGGAAGTCGGAGGATTTCTCGGTCCTGAGTACCTCAAGTGTGCCGTCGGTCGACTGATTGTCCTGAACTATGTATTCAAGATTGGAATAACCTTGAGATAGAACACTTCTGATAGTGCTTCCGATGAAGCGCCCCTGATTGAACGACGGGGTCACTATCGAAATTCGAGGCAGAGCCTGTCCGGCACCGGGTGGGAGTTCCAGTGTTTCGGTCAGCTGGAATCGCTGCCTGCCCTGCTCGAGCACGCCGAGTTTGATGCCGAGCAGGATGCGCAGGCGCGTGCCGAGAGATAGGGACTGGGGCATCGGCTCTCAGCTTTCCGTGCAGATTCTGGCACTGGAATCTACCCCGGCCACGCCGTAGAAGGGCTGCGCCTGGAAGCCCATATGGCCTTGTGGAACGATTGAGAAGCTGGATGCGTTTGTGATGACGCAATGGCGCGACGAGGTGGACTCGATCTCTGCCATCGAGGAGTTCTCGAGGTTGCGATGTAGCGCCCTGGGCCAGGTCGCGAATCCGACATCCAGTACGTATTCGCCAGTTGCGAACGCCAAGGGAATATCGAAGGACGCCCTTACAGTGCTGCCTTTCTCCAGTCGGGACGGGACAGGCGTCCCACACTGCCCTGAGTTCTTGCCATGAATCACTACTCCACGATCGGTCCTGAGGACAAAGCCGATAACGGGAGTCTCGAGAGCTTCATGGACCATGAACTCGGCGTATATGCGCAGTTTCTCGAATTGCCTGAAGACCTGGCGGGTGTCGTCGAATTCGTCGGTGATCGCCATGCGAATGCATCGCACCAGGCCATCGCCCGTCTGTTCCCGGCTGCTCATGTCCATGCCGGCGTTTTCAGGCCAGCGGAACTGTGTATCGCCGAGTTCCTGCTGGGCGTCGTCCAGGTGTGCAGCGCTTTCGTTCAGGCGGCGCGCGTCGTCACTGAGCATCTTCTTGGCGTTGATGTGGCCCAGGGCGTAATAACGGTTGATTGCCTCAGTGGCATCGCCTTGATAGACCACGTTACCGTGATGCAGTAGAAGCACTTCATCGCAGTAGTGCATCACGTCATCCATGCTATGGGTCACCAGGATGACGGTACAGCCGCGTTGGCGAAGCCGCTCCAAGCGCTCGTAGCATTTGAGTCGGAAGAAGATATCGCCTACAGCCAGGGCTTCATCGACGATCAGAACGTCTGGGTCGATACAAGCTTGAACGGCGAATGCCAATCTCACGAACATGCCGCTGGAGTATGTTTTTACCGGTGAGTCGATGAACTCGCCAATGTCCGCGAAAGCTTCGATCTCCGGAAGGATGCGATCGAAGTCCTTGCCCGACACGCCCAGGATCTGGGCATTCAGTCGGGCGTTTTCGCGGCCGGTGAACTCGGGGTTGAATCCCGCTCCCAGCTCGAGCAGGGCGGCGATGCGGCCATAAACGGTGACATGTCCGCTGGACGGCTGGAGAATGCCGCTGATTATCTGCAAAAGGGTGGACTTGCCACTGCCATTCTGGCCGATGATGCCAAAGAAACTGCCTCTTCTGATCTTCAGCGATAGGGGTTTCAGGGCTGTAAAGGTTTCCTGTTGCTGTCGTCGACCGAGCAGAAGGCCTCGTACTCGCTGCAGCGGACTCTTGTACAGGTCGTACTGCTTCGAAACGTTATCGACGCTGATGGTGTAATCAGAGCACATCGGCGAATCCTGGGCGCATTCTGTGGAAGACAAAGTAGCCAAAGGCCGCGATGGCAGCCGCTACGAGCGCGTAGACGCCCAGCGCGGACCAGTCCGTTTCATTGTGGGAGAAGATCAGTGTGCGAACTGTCTCCACCGGGATCGTGAGCGGATTGATGTTGAGCAGCCAGCGGAATTGCTGGGGGACCATTTCAGCCGGATAGCAGATGGGGGCGGTGAACAGCATGATGGTCGCCAGGCTGGTTGTCAGTTGAGGCAAGTCCCGGAAAAAGACGCCTACGGCGGACAACAGCCAGCCCAGGCCTACAGTGAGTACAAAGAGCAGGACCAGCGGAACAGGCAGCCAGACCGCATGCAACGGCAAGGTCCCCGAGTAATACAGTGTTCCTGCCAGCAGGATGCCAATGCCGAAGGTCACACCTACTGCGGTCCCGGCAGCGCTCACGAGGGGCAGGATCTCCAGTGGGAAGATGACCCGCTTTACATAGGATGTGTTGCTGACGATCAGCGACGGTGCGCGGACCAGGGTGTCAGCGATCAGGCTATGCAGCAGAATCCCGCAGAACAGCAGCAGGCCGAAGGGCACGTCGCGCCCGTCGGGTGTCTGGATGCCCCATCGAGAGCGCAGCACGACCTGAAACACAAATCCGTAGAGCAGTAGCTGCAGCAGCGGTTGGCCGACCATCCACAGGCTGCCAAGAAGAGAGTTCTTGTAGCGCATGGATATATCGCGACGAGTCATCTGAACGATGAGTCCCCGGTTTACCACGATTGACCGAATGCCGCTGACGAGTCCTGTACCCACGATCTGGCCCTTAGGGTTTGGGAGTATTCATAACGGAGTGAACGACGCCCATGAACGAGTCGGCGAACTCCTGCTGGTATTTTCCATAGTCGAGCGCCTTGCGAGCAGGCGGCGTCTTGGCGTACTTCTCCAGCAACGCAGCAAGCGCGGTGGAGTCGGTGGCGTCGAAGAACTCGATGTTCTCGTCCGCCTGTTCCACATTCGCGGGCAGACTCGAGGCGATCACGTACTGTGACACCGACTTGGCGTCTTCGATCACAGTTGACCAGCCCTCGAACAGGGAGGGCTGCACGATGCAGGTCGCATGGCGGAAGATAACCATCTGATCTTCTCGCGGGATGAAACCAAGGAAGCGGACATTCTCTCCAAGACCCGCTTGCGCGACCTTGTTACGGAGCTTGTCGCAATGATCCGGTGCTCGGTGATCGTGCTCTTTGCCTGAAAATGCCACCACGACCTCGACACCGCGCGCCTTCAGGATCTTCACTGCGTCAATGACGGTGTCGTGGTTCTTGTGGATCCAGAACTGGTTCGGGCAGTAGTAGAAACGTTCCGGCAGTTGGTATCGGCTCAGCACGTCTGCCGGCGCAAGCTCTGGCTGCATGGGCTCGAACGTGGCGAAGTGAACGACGTACTTCTGGACATCCGCCTCAGGATAGAACTCTTCGAAGTCCATGCGAGCGGCATTGCTGCTGAATACGACGTGCCGAAAGTCATTGAAATAGGATCTGTGCTGCGCTTCGCGCGCCTGCAATTCGTCCGCGCTGAAAAATTCCGGGAGACGTTTGTCCTGGAAGTCAGGGATCCAGCATGCGGTCTGTTGCAGTCGGGTATCTATCGGGTAGGGGAAGATCAGGTCGAAGTTGAGCTGGCGCTTCCAGAAACGCGGTGTCAGCAGGGACAGCAATTTCGCCTTGCGGGAAATGCCGCCGTCTATGCCATCGATCTGCCCAGGCTTGATCCAGTTGAGGCGCGGATATCCCGTACCCTTCTGAATGAACTCGAATGAAGTTTCCGAATGACTGATGATCCAGACGTCCGGTTGCTTGGCCGGAGCAATCAGATTCAGGGAGCTGACCAGGTTCTTGATGTAATAGGTTCCACCAATCCAGCTTTCGTCATAGTTGAAAGGGATTCCAATGACGGGGCGTTTCAACAGGTAATCTCCAGCGGTTCTCGGATCAGAGGGTTTTCAGCCAGTCGGCCACATGGCCAAGACCGCTCTGCAGTTCGAACTGGGGGGTGAAACCAAGGCTACGAAGATATGAAACATCTGCCTGCCAGTAACTCGGATCGCCGGTCCGCTCGTTGCCAGTGAACACGACTTCCTTTTCTACCCCAAGTGCGTCGAGCAGCGTGGTGGCTGCTGTCCTGATCGTGGAGGCCGTACCGCTGGCCACGTTGACCGCGCGTCCGTCGAAGTCTCCCCTATGCAGAAGCACGTTCAGTGCATGGGCGATATCGGCGACATAGATGAAGTCGCGGGTCTCGCGGCCGGTGCCGAAGAGCTCAATGCAGGGTTGGTGCAATGATTTCTGGTAGATGTCCCAGAACAGTTGCTTCCTGAGGTGCGGTCCGTAAGCTGAAAAGACACGCAAGGAAATGGATTGCGTACCGAATAGCTGGGCGTATTCCTGGCACACTTCTTCTGCGCTGCGCTTGTGCCATCCGTAAGGTGACACGGGGCTGAGTCCATCGCTTTCCCGAATCGGCAGGGAAGTGGACGGATTTCCGTAAACGGCAGCACTTGAGAAGTGGATGAATCTGGTGTGGGCCGAGACCTTGCGAATCGCCTCAAGCGTCTGGGCAATCCGCACAGTATTCAGGGTGTAGTCGTTCAGCGGATTGGTGAACGAATCCGGGACGCTGGCTGCCCCTGTGCAGTTTATGCAGGCGTCGGGTTGCTCTTGCTGGAACAGCGCCTCGAAATCCGGTTTTTCCGGATGGATGCTCAAGCAGTCGGTGGTCCCGGCCAGGGGTATGTCGGCGCCGACAATCTCGTGGCCTTGTTGCCCCAGCAACGTGGCGATGTGGCGTCCAATGAAGCCGTGAACGCCAAGAACTAGAACTTTCATGCCGCGACCTTCTTCTTCTGGGCTACATAGGTATACGGACGTCCGGCAATCTGCCGCTCGTTGACGCTGGCAATGGTCTGTTCGGAGTGGGGGAAGTAGTTAATCGGGCTCTCCGCGAATTTGTACTCCCGGATCAGAGTCATGTCGGCTTCTTTGATGAAGTCACAGTACTCTTCGCTCCGATAGGCGTTCTCCCCGTGCGTATACCGGTGGAAGGGGTGGTTCTCTAGGAAGAACTCCATGTCTGCTTCATCGAAGATCACATGCTCGCGAACGAAGAAGGCAGAGCCGTCATCCTTCATGAGGCTGCGGATCTTTTTCAGTGCAATCACCGGATCTCGGAAGTGGTGTACGACCTGCCGGCAATAGACGATATCGAACTGATCGGTCATGGACAGCAACTCGACGGGCTCCTGCACTATCTTCAGTCGACTCTCGACAGAGGCATCCAGTTTCTCTGCGGCCAGTGCAAGTAGTTTTCTCGCAGCCTCAGTACCCACGATGTCATCCGGCGAGGGCTCTGCCAGCGTCACCTCATAGCCGGACAGCGCAAACGCCACAGCCATGACTCCGCCAGCGCCACCGATATCAAGGATCGAGCGGGCACGGGGATTCGCGCTTCTGAACTCTCCCAGAGTTTGCTGGAACTCTTCGGTCGCCATGAAACGATGCAGGGAACCCATCAGATCGCGGTGCAGATAAGAATCTCGGAGCACCGAATCAAGAGCGGGATTTCCCTGGGATGCATGAATGATTTCTTCCCAGGTCCAGCGCTCCCTGGGGACGAAGCTGACGAATCGCGCGGGGGTGCCGGCAAAGACGCAATAGGGGGCCACGTCACGGGTAACCATCGAGCGGGCGCCGATGACAGCCCCCTTGCCGATGCGTACACCCTTGAGAATGGCGCATTCGAATCCAATCCAGACGTTGTCTTCGATATGGATTGGTCCGGAGGCAACTTGTGACCAGTCCTTGTACGCACCCATGCGGCCTGCGTCGACACCTGCCTTCCAGTCGTAGGCATCGTTGGCGCGAATGTCCGGGTCCAGGGAGTGCGCGTTGGAGTCCATGAGGGTGCAGTCCCAGGACAACATCACATTGTTGCCGATGTGGATCCCGTCTTCCTGCGCGCAGATGAACTTGCACCCGCTCCCGATCGAGCTCTTGTTGCCAATGGTGACGGAGCCGATTCCCCGCTCGAACACATAGGTGCCACCAACATGGCTGTATTCGCCCACGTGGACATACGGTCTGTTTTCGATCTTCACCCTTACATCGATGTAGATCGGTTCAATCCGAGTTCCCATGCCGGCCTGGAGGAATCGATGCCCGCTGGCATCGATCCCCACATGGCGCGTGGGGTTGAGCATGAACTGCTTCAGTCGTAGTAGGCGGGCCACGATCCGGCGCGTAATGGCGTTCTTGATTCTGCTGATGAAGCGTCTTGCACCGGCTCGACTGTACTTCGCACGAATGCGCTGGGCATTCAGCGTGCGGTTGATGATTGACGGGTCCTTGCTACGCACTGCCTTGGCAAATAGCTGGGCCGCCCAGTCACCATGCTGCTCGCCGAAGGCGAGATCCTCCGGCGTCGTGTCTGCCCCCAGACGCTCGATGAATTCTTGCTGGTAGGGCGCCGATACGTGCGCGGAGAAGAAGTTGGCGGGCAGGATGTAGCCGGCAACTATGGGAGCGAGGGCTTCGTACTTGTCGAAACTCTTGAAAAGCTCGAGGCACAGCTTGCGGACTGTCAGGAAGTCGAGAGCTTTCTGATCATTCGTCTTGGTCGTCGAGGTAGCACGCTGGTAGTAGCCGTAACTGATACTTCCATCGATATAGACGCGCTGGGCCGTCAGCATCAGGTGAATAGCGAACGGGTGATCCTCATAGAACACTCCTTTCGCAAAGGTGATGCCGTGCTCAACAAGGTGGCTGCGCCGGGAGATAAGCCGCCAGGGGGGCGTGTTCCAACAGGATATCGCGGCAAAGGTCCCGGCACTTTCCAGCGGGCAAAGCGTCTGCCCGGCCAGATGTGGAGGCACCAGGCTCGAAGGGGCTGCGGGCTGATCGTCGAACGTGAATTCGAAGTTCGCAACCAGAACATCCGGGTCTTCCTGCGACAGAATCCGGCTCAGCCGAGGCAGAACGGTTGGCAGCAGCCAGTCGTCGCTGTCGACGAACCAGATGTAGTCGCCAGTGGCCAGCTCCAGGCCGTTGGCTCGTGCTGCGCCTTGTCCGGAGTTCTTCTGGTGGAGCGCCTTGATACGGCTATCCAGGCGCTGATACTCCTCTATGATCTGCTGAGTGTCGTCGCTGGATCCGTCGTTGACGACAATGATCTCGTATTCGTCATACGGCTGGCGCAGGATCGAGTCCAGGCACTTTCTTAGGCTCGCCTGGGCGTTGTACGCAGGAATAATGAATGAAATCGACATGTTTAATCGTTGGCGAGTCGGGAGCGGAAAAGGCGTTGAATCTTGCGTAGCGCCCTTGCTGCGAATGAGTTGCTCAGGCGCTGTGCATTGACAGGCGGGGTGGCTGCAGCGCTCGAGGTTGGGTGAAGGCCAGCCGCAACGGCTTCGGCCAGCAAGGTGTCCGCAGGATACCGGCTAAGGACCTCAGATACCTGACTGTCGTCAGTCCACCGACGAACAGCCTTGAAGAGGATTTCGGCATCCTGAGTGCTGGTCCCGGGGAAGTTGCCCGCCACCACGGCATAGGTCTCGGCCATGATGAGTTCCTCGTTGGTCGATGAGGTGCCGCTCAGGCTGAAGTGGACCAGCGGTAGCTCGACTCGCGCGCAGGTGCAGCCGGCTCGAATGGAGCGGTGTACCCATTCGGCGTCCGCGCAGATCTTGTGGCCCAGATTGTACTGTCCAACTTTCCGGTAGGCTTCGGGCGTCACGTACATGCTGTTGTGGCAGAACGGAATACCGCTTACCAGGGCGCCCGGGCCATATGCTTCGTCGACGCGAAGGCTGGCGCTCCCGTCCGGCGCTTCCAGCAGTGCCTTGCCGGCGACGATGTCAGTACCCGCGTGGGCCCAGGCTTCATGGACGGCTTTCAGGGCGCCTTCGGCCAGTCGGTCATCTGAACCGATGACGCAGATCAGGTCACCGGTAGCCAGCGCGACCCCCTTGTTGATCGCGTCGTAAATACCCTTGTCGGGCTCGCTGACTAGCTTGAGTGCGAGACCCGAAAAGGATCGGGCCACCTCCAGGGTTTGATCCTTGGAGGCGCCGTCGATGATCAGCACCTCGACATCAGGCCAGCCTTGCTCGCGTACAGACTCCAGCGTTCGAGCCAGTGTCGGTGCCGAATTGTACGTGGGTATGACAATGCTGAATCGCGTCGAGTTGCTGGAAGCTTCAGACATCGATGCGCCCGTACTTGTCGCTGAGACGGACAATATCGTCCTCGCCCAGATAGTCGCCGCTTTGGACTTCGATGAGAACCAGATCGATGACTCCCGGGTTCTCCAGGCGATGCTGATGGCCTGCCGGGATGAACGTCGACTCGTTGCTATTCAAAAGCATGGTCTTTTCACCATTGACGACTTTTGCCATGCCGGTGACGACAATCCAGTGCTCGCTTCGATGGTGGTGCAGCTGCAGAGAAAGCGATGCCCCCGGCTTCACCACGATACGCTTGATCTTGAAGCGGTGGCCTTCCTCGAGAGTGGTGTAAGTACCCCAAGGGCGATGAACGGTGCGGTGCAGCAGGCGGGTGCTGTGCCCGTTCTTCTTCAGCTGGGCGACGATCTGCTTTACGTCCTGGGTGTGATCCTTGTGGGCGATGAGTAGGGCATCGGGCGTGTCGACCACGATCAGGTTCTGGACGCCAACTAGGGCAGCAAGGCGCTCGGGGCTGTGCACATAGTTGTCGTTCGCACAATGTACCAGTACCTCGCCCTCGAGACGGTTGCCATCTTCATTCTCGGGGGTCAGCTCGCTGAGCGCGTTCCACGAGCCAATGTCGCTCCAGCCAAGATCACAGGGTACCGTGGCGACCTTGAGCGAACGCTCCATCAATGCATAGTCGATCGATATATCTGGAACCTTCCCGAACGCCTGCGAATCCAGGGTCAGGCAGCGGTGGTCCTCGCCCGCCGAGAGGCGCGAATCTGCAATGGTCCGAGCGACGGAGTCGTGAATTTCGGGGGCATGCGCCTTCATTTCGGCAATTACGGTGCCGACCCGGAAGCAGAACATCCCAGAGTTCCAGAAGTAGTTTCCAGCCGCGAGATATTCTTCGGCCCTCTCCTGGGTAGGTTTCTCCACGAAGCGCTTGACTTGCAGGCCGCCGTCGAGTGCAGCGCTGTCGCATTCGATGTAGCCGAAGCCGGTCTCCGGATACTGCGGCTGGATTCCGAAAGTAACCAGCCAGCCTTGAGACGCAAGCTTTGAGGCTCGTACCACAGCGTCGGCGAAGGCATCCGTGCGTTGGATCAGGTGGTCGGCGGGAAGCACGAGCATCACGACATCAGGGCCGTGAGTCTGCTCCAGTTGCAGGGCCGCAGAAATGACCGCCGCCGCCGTGTTCCGGCCAAAAGGCTCCAGCACATAACTGAGGCAATTGGCCTTGGTGTCGAGTTTTCGATACTCGTCTTCGGTCTTGAAGAACAATTCGCGGTTGGTGACGGTCATGACCTCAGTCACGCCATCCAGGCCCGCCGCTCGAAGCAGGGTCTTCTGCAGCAGGTTTTGCCCATCGGGCAGTGCCATGAAAGGCTTTGGATGAGCCTCCCGGGAAACTGGCCAAAGCCGGCTGCCAGCGCCGCCGCATATGATCACAGGGATCAGCATCGATCGTGTCCTTTGAAAATTTCGTCCTAAGCAGCGTGCTTGCAAGATTCAGCTGCTCGACGGATCGCATTCCCCGAATCTCAGGCGCTGCGAAAGATACACAATGAGGCGTGAGACTCATAGTGTCGACTAGGAATCAATTGGGGTGCCGCGTGAGCTCGCTTCGACATTCGGCAAAGCCATGCGTTCCCTTGAAGCGTAGGGGAAATTCCCGCTCCATGTAAGGTATGGCGAATTAATATCGCTCAGGGTCTGAGGCGGAAACGAAAAAGGCCCGTTGTGAGGCGGGCCTAAGTGTTTGTATTTGATGGTGCCGGCACCAGGAGTCGAACCCGGGACCTACTGATTACAAGTCAGTTGCTCTACCAGCTGAGCTATACCGGCAAGGAGGGCGGCCATTATAGCTATGCCGCCCTTGGTGTAAACCACTGATTTGTCAGAATGATCCGCAGTTTTGGTCAGTGTCCTCCGGCGGCTGCAGCGCCGGGCTTGGCGCCGAAGGGCGGCTTGGCCAGGCAAATGACCACCAGCATGGCGAGGAACAGCCAGCCGAGTAGGGTGAAATAGTCGATGGTGCTGATCATGTAGGCCTGGCTCTCCACCATGCGTTCCAGCAGCGCCGCGCTGTGCTGGCCGGGGCCGCCGAGCTGTTCGACGGTGGCGCGGGTGGCCGGGTCGTACTGGCTGAGGTTTTCGGTCAGGTAGGCGTGGTGCATGGTCGCGCGGCGGGTCCAGATCCAGGTGGTCAGGGACGCGGCGAAGCTGCCGGCCAGGGTCCGCAGGAAGGTCGCAAGGCCGGAGCCGTCGGCGATCTGGTCGGGCGGCAGGTCGGAGAGCAGGATGCTCAGGATCGGCATGAAGAAGAACGCCACGCCGAGCCCCATGAACATCTGCACCAGGGCGATGTGCATATAGTCGACTTCGGTGGTGAAGTCGGCGCGCATGAAGCAGGTCGCCGCCATTGCCAGGAACGCCAGCCCCGCCAGCAGACGCAGGTCGAAGTTGTTTGCGTAGCGGCCGACCAGCGGCGAGAGGAATACGGGCAGGATGCCAATCGGTGCGGCTGCCAGGCCCGCCCAGGTCGCGGTGTAGCCCATCTGGGTCTGCAGCCACTGCGGCAGCAGCAGGTTCATGCCGAAGAAGCCGGCGTACCCGCCGACCAACGCCAGGGTTCCCACCGTGAAGTTGCGATGCACGAACAGTCGCAGGTTGACGATCGGGTGCTTGTCGGTCAGTTCCCAGATGATGAAGACCGCCAGGGCGATCACCGCGATCACCGTGCCGCCGATGATGAAGCCGGACTCGAACCAGTCCAGGTCGTTGCCCTTGTCGAGCACGATCTGCAGGGCGCCGACGCCGATCACCAGCATCGCCAGGCCCATGTAGTCCATGGGCGCGTGCTTGATCACCACCGGGCGAGCGCGCAGTTGCTGGTAGACGACCATGGCGGCGAACAGGCCGATGGGTACGTTGATGAAGAAGATCCACGGCCAGCTGTAGCTGTCGGTGATCCAGCCGCCGAGGATGGGCCCGGCGATGGGCGCGACCACCGTCACCATCGCCAGCAGTGCCAGTGCCATCCCCCTTTTCGCCGGGGGATAGATGGAGATCAGCAGGGTCTGGGTGATTGGGTAGAGCGGCCCGGCGACGAAGCCCTGGATGGCGCGGAAGCCCACCAGCATGCCCATCTGCTGGGCGACGCCGCAGAGGAACGAGGCGACCACGAAGAGCAGGGTGGCAGCAATGAACAGCCGCACCTCACCGACCTTACGGCTCAGCCAGCCGGTGAGCGGCAGGGCAATGGCGTTGCTCACCGCGAAGGACGTGATGACCCAGGTGCCCTGCTCGGAGCTCACCCCGAGGTTGCCGGAGATGGTCGGCAGAGCGACGTTGGCGATGGTGGTGTCGAGCACCTGCATGAAGGTCGCCAGCGACAGGCCGATGGTGGCCATGACCAGGCTGGGGGGGCTGAAACTGCTGCTGTTGGGCTGGCTCATGACGGTAGTCGGATCAGCGCTGCGCGGTGCTGTGGTTGGCGTCGGCCAGGTTGGCCTGGATCAGCTTCTCGATCAGCTGGTCGGCTGAGGCCAGTTGCTCCTGGTACACGTCGGTGGAGAACACCGCCTCGTGCGGCGATTGCTGGGCGAGGGCGGGGCCGCTCTGGTCGTGCAGGCTGACGTTGACGTCCATGGACAGGCCGATGCGCAGCGGATTCTTCGCCAGTTCCTCGGGGTTGATGCGGATGCGCACCGGCACGCGCTGGACGATCTTGATCCAGTTGCCGGTCGCGTTCTGTGCCGGCAGCAGGGAGAAGGCGCTGCCGGTGCCGACGCCGAGGCTGTCGACGGTGCCGGAGTACTTCACTTCGCTGCCATAGAGATCGGAGCGGATCTCCACCGGCTGGCCGATGCGCATGTGCTTGAGCTGGGTTTCCTTGAAGTTGGCGTCGATCCACACCTGGTCCAGGGGGATCACTGCCATCAGCGCAGCGCCCGGCTGCACGCGCTGGCCGACTTGCACGGTGCGCTTGGCGACGTAGCCGGTGACCGGCGCGATGATCACCGCGCGGGCGTCGTCCAGGTAGGCCTGGCGCAGCTTGGCGGCAGCGGCTTTGACGTCCGGGTGCGAGGCGATCACGGTGTCGTCCACCAGCGCGCGGTTGGTGTCCAGTTGCTGCTCGGAGCTGGTCAGCGAGCTGCGCGCGGTGTCCAGTGCGTCGCGGGCGTGGGCCAGCTCTTCCTGGGAGATGGCGCCGTCGTTGGCGAGGTTCTGCCGGCGCTTGAAGTCGGCCTCGGCCTTGGTCAGGGCGACTTTCTTCGCGGCCACGTCGGCCCTGTAGCCGTCGACATTGCTGAACAGCCCGCGCACCTGGCGCACGGTGCGCGCGAGGTTGGCTTCGGCCTGCTGCAGGGCGATGTCGGCATCACTGGGGTCGAACTTCACCAGCACCTGGCCCTTGCGCACCAGATCGCCGTCATCGGCGCCGATGCTGACCACGGTGCCGGTGATCTGCGGGGTTATCTGCACGACGTTGCCGTTCACGTAGGCGTCGTCGGTGTCCTCGTGCCAGCGGCCGTAGAGGAGTTCCCAGACGACGCTGGCGAGGCCGGCGAGGATGACGACGGCGAGCAGGATCAGCAGCCAGCGCTTGCGCTTGGGGTTGCCGTTCGGGGTTTCTTGAGTGGCGGTGCTCATGTCGGGTGCCTCGTTCAGTGCGCGGCGGCCGCGTTCGCCTGGGCGAACGGGGCGGGAGCGGAAGTGGTATCGGGCTGGTAGCCACCGCCCAGGGCCTGGACCAGTTGCACCGAGAGATCGATGCGCTGGGCGTCGAGGCTGGCCAGCTGGCGCTCTGCGAGAAGCAGCTGCTGCTGCACGCTGAGGGCGTCCAGGTAGTTGCCGACGCCTTCGCCGTAGCGGCGCATGGCCAGGTTGAAGTTGGATTTGGCGATGTCGCGGGCTTCGCGCTGGTCGTCGATCTGCTGCTCCAGCGAGCGCAGCTTGCCGAGGTCGTCGGTGACTTCGCCGAGGGCGTTGACCAGGGTCTTGTTGTACTGGGCGACGGCCAGGTCGTAGTCGGCGTCCTTCCCGGCCAGGTTGGCGCGCAGGCGGCCACCGTCGAAGATCGGCAGGGAGATCGCCGGGGCGATCTGGAAGAACCGGCTCGGCGCTTTCAGCACGTCGCTGGTGTGCAGAGCGGCCAGGCCGACCATCGCACCCAGGTTCACGTTGGGATAGAACTCGGTCTTCGCCGAGTCGATGCTTTTCGAGGCGGCTTCGACCCGCCAGCGTGCGGCGACGATGTCCGGGCGACGACCCAGAAGCTCGACCGGCAGGTTCGATGGCAGGCTAAGCGCACCGGGCTTGAGCACCTGCGGGCGCTGCAGGTCCTGGCCACGGTCAGGGCCTTGGCCGAGCAGGACGGCGAGGGCGAGGCGGTCGCTGGCGATCTCCTGTTCCGCGGCGGCCAGCTGCTGCTTGGCGCTGGCAACCTGGGACTGCGTCTGTTGCAGCTGGACCTTGCTGTCCAGGCCTGCGTCCATGCGCTTCTGGCTGAGTTGGAAGAGGTGCTGCGAGCGGTCCAGTTCGTCTTTGGCCAGGTCGCGGGCGACGAAGGCGTGGGCCAGGTCGCTGTAGGCGCGGGCGACATTGGCGGAGAGCGTGATCGAGGCGGCCTGGCGGTCGACTTCGGCGGCGTTGGCCTGGCCGAGGGCGGCCTCCCAGGCGTCGCGCTGGCCGCCCCAGAGATCGAGGTCGTAGCTGAAGCTGAGCGACAGGTATTTCACCGCCGAGTAGCGACCGCCCATGGGCGCAGGAATCACGCTTTCCGGTGCGCGGATGCCGGCGTAGCTGGCGGTGCCTTTCACGCTGGGCATGCGCGCGGCGTCCTGCGCTTGCGCGGCGGCAATGGCCTGGCGGGCACGGGCACTGGCGATATCCAGGTCGGGCGTACCGCGCAGAGCCTCGCCGATCAGGCTGTCCAGCTGCGGGTCGCCCAGGCTGGTCCACCAGTGTTCGCTGGGCCAGGCCGCGGGGGACAGCGGAGTGCCATCGAGGCTGACGCCAGTCTTCAGGCTGGTGGGGGCGACGGCCTTGCCGCTGGTGTCCAGGCCCTTGTAGCTGACGCAGCCGGACAAGCCCAGCACGGCGGCGAGTACGGCGGCCGGCAGCAGGGCGATGCGGAGGTGGTTCATGTTCATTTCTCCTGCGCCGCGCAATGGGCCGCGGCGCCGTGGGCGCGCAGGATCTTGTCGAGCAGGCCGGTGAGGGTCTGCAGTTCATCGCGAGAGAGGCCGCCGACCAGCTCGTTCATGGCGGCGGCGGCGATGCTCGGGGCTTCGTCATTCACGGCCTGTCCGGCGGGGCTCAGGCTCAGGCGCACACTGCGGCGGTCGTTCTGGCAGGGCTCGCGGAGCAGCAGGTCCTTGCGCGCGAGGCGGTCGAGCATGCGGGTCATGGATCCGCTGTCGATGGACAGTTCGCGGCACAGCTCGGCCGGAGTGTTGGCTCGGTCATGGCCGATGAAGAACAACACCTTGAATTGCGCGGCGGTGATGTCCAGGTGTCCCAGATGCTTGTCCAGCAGGCGATCCTTGAGGATGGCGGTGGCACCCAGCAACTGGCCAATGGAGCCTTTGAATGGAAAATCCGCGACGTCGTAGTGATTCATGTCAAAACAGAAAGCTGCTTAGGCAGTGAAATGTTTCAAAATGATACTGCCTAGGCAGCAATTGACAAGATTCGATTGTCGCGATTGCGCAACAATCAGTTCGACGAAGCGTCATTGGGACGGGATTGGCAACAGAAATAGCTGATTTCCTACACCGCAGGCGGCCTTTATGCACAAGGAGGAGGGCTTTAGGGCACAAATTGCATATGAGATGTGAAAGCAATCACGAAGTCTCGTAACCGACTGTTTTTAATAGATTTAATTTGTTTGTACAGAAAATGACCAGATCGCAGCGAGGCGGTCTGGGCGGTAAGGAAGGGGAGGTTTTTCCAAGGTTACGAACAGAGTTATCCACAGGGTCTGTGGGTGAAGCTCTGGAACGCCCGTCTCAGATGCGCTCGGCCAGCAATAGCAGGTTGCGCGGGGACATCCGGGTGGCGCAGAAGGCGCCTAGGGTGGCGCGATAGCCCCGCTCCTGGAGGAATAAGGCCCGGTCGAGCACCAGCCACACCTCCATGGGGCGGCGGAACAGTCCGCGCACCAGTTCCAGGTTGCGAACCTGGGCCAGGCGTTGCCAGCCTTTGGCCTCCAGCTCCTGCCAGTTGGTGCCAGTGGGCAGGTCGAGTCCCCTGAGCGCGGCCAGGTCTCGGCAATAGTCGGCGAAGGGCTTGTCCAGCCAAGTTGGCGGCACGGAGGGAGTGGACAGGTAGTCATTGCTGCCGCGGACTTCCCGTTGCAGCAAATCGAAAGCCAGCCGCCGCGCCATCGAGCCGTCGCGCTGGCGGCGTACGCGGGCGCCGGCGGTGACGGTTTCCGCGAGCGGCAGGCGCAGGTCGTCCCGCGAGAGTTGCAGGGTGGAGCTTTGCGCGGCGTGCGAGAGCGGTTCGTAATGCTCGCTGTCGATACGGTTATAGCAGCAGGGCGCCACGGCGAGCTGGCGGCAGGCTTGGGCGCTGGCAAGTTGCAGCAGGCGTACGTGCAGGTTGCCGCAGGCGTGCAGGGCGACGGCAGTGTGCTCGGCCTGCAGGTGCTCGCGGACGTCCGGTGCGAGTACGTCCTGCTGGTGATGCCGGGCGTGAAGCTGAAGCCGGTCGCTCAGGCGCTGACCGTCTTCCACCAGGGCAGGGTCGTATTCCAGGCTCAGCAGCGGTTTTCCGTTGCGTGCCAGTAGACGCCCCAGATGGCCTTTGCCGGCGCACCAGTCGAGCCATTGCTGCGGTGTTTCGGCGAAATCCAGGCGGCTGGCGAAGGCTTCGATCTGTTGCCACTTGCGGCCGGGAACGTCGACGGTCAGCTGGTTCGGCAACTTGCCCAGCGGCGTGGCCGGGAGTTCGCCGACGACGGACAGCTGCGCGGCGGTAGCGGCCAATGCAGGGAAGGGGGCGGGAGCGTCGAGCTGCTCGGGCGAGTTGTGCACCGATTCGGCGTCATCGAGGCTGCGACTACGCAGCCAGGCGGCCAGTTCGGGATGGTCGTGCTCCCAGGGCAGTTCCAGCACCGTAAAAGGTTTCGGCCGCCACAGCACCTGATGGTCCAGCAGGAAGCGATCCAGTGCCTGGAAGCGCTGGAGCAGGTCGGAGCCGGTGAGGGGAGTATCGTTCAGGAGCACGGTGCGAAGCGGGGGCAAACCACGGGGCGCGCATTATAGCGACCCCGTGGGCGAACGGTGCGCCGGTCAGCGGCCCTGCATGGAGTCCACCTTCAGCCAGTGTTCCAGCAGGCGGAAGATGCGCGTCAGCAGCAGCGTGATGACCAGGTAGAACAGGCCGGCGAGGCAGAAGAACAGCATGGCCTCGTAGGTGCGCGCGATGATGGTGCGGGTCATACCCATGATGTCGAACAGGGTCACGGTGTACACCACGGCGCTGGCCTTGAGCATGAGGATTACCTCGTTGCTGTAGGCCGGCATGGCGATGCGCGCGGCGCGCGGCAGGATGATATGGAACAGCGCCTGGCGACGGGACATGCCCAGCGCGCGAGCGGCTTCCACTTCACCCACCGGGATGGCGTGGATGGCACCGCGCAGGATCTCGGCGATGTAGGCCGCGGTGTGCAGCGTCATGGTCAGCAGGGCGCACCAGTACGGGTCGCGCAGGTATGGCCAGAGCGGCCCCTTGCGCACGCTCTCGAACTGGGCGAAGCCGTAGTAGACGATGAACAGCTGCAGCAGCAGTGGCGTGCCGCGGAAGAAGAAGATGTAGGTGTAGGGCACCGCGCGCACGTACCAGTGTCGCGAGGCGCGGGCGATGCCCAGCGGTACGGCCAGGCACAGGCCGGCGACCACGGCGATGGCCAGCAGCTCCAGCGTCAGGGTGGCGCCCTGGAACATCTTCGGCAGCCATTTGAGGATCAGCTCGAGATCGGTCATAGCTCGTTCCTCACGAAGCCACGGCCGGCGCGACGCTCGAGGAAGTGCAGGGCGGCCATGATGAAGACGGTCAGGCCCAGGTAGATGAAGGCCGCGGTCATGTAGAAGGTGAAGGGTTCCTTGGTCGCGTTGGAGGCGACCTGGGCCTTGCGCATGATCTCGTCGAGGGTGATCAGCGAGACCAGGGCGGTGTCCTTCAGAAGAATCAGATAGAGGTTGCCCAGGCCCGGCAGCGCCACGCGCCATACCTGCGGCAGCACGATGCGCCAGAAGATGCGCGGAGCCGAGAGGCCCAGCGCCTGGCCGGCTTCGCGGTGGCCTTTGGGAATCGCCAGCAGCGCGCCGCGGAAGACTTCGGTGGCGTAGGCGCCGAAGCACAGTCCCAGCGCGCAGGTACCTGCGGCGAATGGGGAGAGCGCGAATTCAGGGTGGCCGAAGAGGTCACCGATGGTGTTCAGGCCGGCCACGGTGCCGAAATAGATCATCAGTACCCAGAGCGTCTCGGGTACGCCGCGCACTACGGTGGTGTAGAAGCCGCCGAGCATGCGCAGGAAAGTGTTCTTCGAGGTCTTGGCGATGGCGCCGAGCAGGCCGAGGACCAGTCCCACGCAGACTGCGGCGAGCGAAAGCTTGAGCGTCATCCAGGTGCCGGCGATCAACTGATCGCCAAAGCCGTGCAGGTCGAAAATCATGGGGAGTCACGCCTGAAGGCGCGCGCCGCCCGGCGAGGGGCGGCGCGGCACATGCATCAGTAGATGCTGAAGGGGAAGTACTTGTCGTTGATCTTCTTATAGGTACCGTCGTCGACGATTTCCTTCAGAGCGGCATTCAGCTTGTCACGCAGCGGGTCGCCCTTGCGCACGGCGATGCCGATCTTGTCGTTGTCGAACACCGGTTCGCCCTTGAACTCGAAGTCCTTGCCGGCATCGCTCTTGAGCCAGTCGTACTGCACGAACTTGTCGGCCAGCACGCCGTCGAGGCGGCCCGAGGACAGGTCGAGGTAGGCGTTTTCCTGGGTGTCGTACAGCTTGATGGTGACGGTGTCAGCCATGTTGTCTTCAAGCCAGGTGCCGGCGATGGTCGCGCGCTGCGCACCGATCACCTTGCCCTTGAGGTAGCTCTTGTCGGTCTTGAAGTCGGTCGAC
Organism: Pseudomonas sp. NPDC086581; assembly: GCF_044746165.1. NCBI lineage: Bacteria > Pseudomonadati > Pseudomonadota > Gammaproteobacteria > Pseudomonadales > Pseudomonadaceae > Pseudomonas > Pseudomonas sp. NPDC086581. The sequence goes on from NZ_JBIVBR010000010.1 coordinate 272,187, forward strand.
TTCGGCGCCACGAACTGCAGCTTGTTGGTGTAGTAGGCGTTGGTGAAATCAACGGCCTGCTTGCGCTCGTCGGTGATCGACATGGAAGCGACGATGAAGTCGAACTTCTTGGCGTTCAGCGCCGGGATGATGCCGTCCCAGTCGGAGGTGACGACGTCGCATTCGGTCTTCATCTTGGCGCACAGCGCCTTGCCGATCTCGATGTCGAAACCGACGACCTGGCCGCTGGCGTCGATGCCGTTGAAGGGCGGGTAGGCGCCTTCGGTACCGATGCGCAGTTTATCAGCGGCGATGGCCTGGCTCCCCAGTGCGAAGGTGGCCGCGATAGCCAGAACGATCTTCTTATAGTTGTTCATGCAGTGATGCTCCGTTAGCGGTGGCTGGACATGAATTGTTTACAGCGTGCCGATTGCGGGTTGTCAAATACCTGCTGCGGCGGTCCCTGTTCTTCTACCAGGCCTTGGTGGAGGAACACCACCTCGCTGGAAACCTGGCGGGCAAAGTTCATTTCATGGGTCACCAGCAGCATGGTACGACCCTCATCGGCGAGCGCGCGGATAACATTAAGCACTTCCTGGACCATTTCCGGGTCCAGTGCCGAAGTCGGCTCGTCGAATAGGATGACCTTGGGCTGCATCGCCAGGGTGCGAGCGATGGCGGCGCGTTGTTGCTGGCCACCGGAAAGCTGCGCGGGGAAGCTGTGGCGCTTGTCGGAGATGCCGACCTTGGCCAGCAGGGCCTCGGCAATCTCGGTGGCTTCGGCGCGGGTCTTGCCCAGAACACGGCGCGGCGCCTCGATGATGTTGTCGAGGATGCTCATGTGCGGCCAGAGGTTGAAGTTCTGGAAGACGAAGCCCAGCTCGCTGCGCAGACGGTTGATCTGCTTGTTGTCCGAGGCGACCAGTGAGCCGTCCTTGGTCTTCTTCAGCTTGAGTTCTTCACCGGCGACCAGGATCTGGCCCTGGTGCGGGTTCTCCAGCAGGTTGATGCAGCGCAGGAACGTGGATTTACCGGAACCGGAGGAGCCGAGAATGGAAATCACATCGCCGTCGCGGGCGGTCAGGGAAATGCCTTTGAGCACTTCCAGGTCACCGTAACGCTTGTGCAGGTTACGGATTTCCAGTGCGGGTATGGCCGTGGCCATAGGGGGCTCCTCTATTGTTATTCGGACGCTTTGCAGCAGGTCACTGCAGAATCGGGGCCATCCTGGCGAGGGGCAACCTAACACGCACTCTGGAGTGCGCCAAGCGCCCATCTGCCGCGGTCGTCGGCTGTAGTGGCAAGTTGTCGCATTGCCGCTCGGCGTTGTCGCCTGGGCTGAACTAGCTGCGCCGGACGAGGGCGTCGGCCGATCGCGCGGGGGCGGGATAGTGCCAGTTTAGACCGGCCGGTAAAAGTCCGGCGGCCCTGGGGCCGCCGGTGGGGTTACTGCATCATATGCCGTAGTTGCGGGTTGGGATCTTCCAGCGCTTCGGCGGGCGTGATGTCGTCCTGGGATTCCGGCGGCTGGCTGGCCATGAGGTTTGGGTGGCCGGACAGGCGCGGAATCGTCAGCGGCCGATTGGCGTCGGCCAGGCCGGTACCGCCGCCTTCAGTAGCGTTGATCGTCGATTTGCGCGGCTGGGTCAGCACGTGGAAATCGGTGATTTCGATGACGCCTTTGCCTTCGGCGAGCAAGTGGAAGGAGAACGCCTTGCGCGCTTCCTCGTTGTCGAAGCCGAAGGTCACTTCCAGCGGCTGGTTGCGTTTGACCAACGGGAAGTCCGGCATCTCGATAGGTACCGGTTTTTCGAAGGAGCGCGTCTTGAGCGTCACTTTCGCCCCATTGGCGTCCATCTGGATCGCGCGGATCTTCAGGCGCACCGTGGTGTGGGTGTTGGCCGGGAACTCCAGGTACTGCGCGCCGATCAGGTTGTCGGTGTATTCGTTGTCGATCTGCGGCTTCAGGCGAATTCGCTCCTTGGTCGCGAACTGGTATTCGCGGGCCGACTGCGCCTTGGTCACCGACTGGTCGAGAATGTCCGCGCGGGCGGTCATCAGGCGGGCATCGCGACCGCTGAAGCGCCCGACGAACTTGGCGCTGTCGGCGATGAAGCCGTCACTCTGGTAGCGCCGGCAGACCTGCTGGAAGTCGCACTCGGTGAAGTTGCCCTTGCCGTCGTGATACCGCTGCATGCCGTTGGTGAAGGACACCATCTCGCGGCCGCTGGTGTATTCGCGGAACAGCGAGCGGCCGGCGATATCCTGCGGCGCCTTGATGGCGAAGTAGTCGAGCACTGAAGATTCCAGGTCGACGTGGCCGTAGACGCCGGCCTTCACCGGCGGCAGCGCGGCCTGTTCCGGTGCAAGGATCAGGTTCAGGCCCCAGGCCGAGGCAAGGCGCACGTTGTCGATGCCGTGGGATTCGTCGGAGGTGACGATGACCAGGGTGTCCTTGAGCACGCCTTTCTCTTCCAGTCCCTTGAGGAACGCATCGACGGCGTCGTCCAGGTAGGCGACCGCTGCCTGGCGCGGCGTCGGATACTTGGCCAGGTATTCCGGCGTGGCCGAATAGGGCTGGTGGGTGCCGACGGTGAGCAGGGTGAGCATCCACGGCTGTTTCTTCTGGCGCAATTGGCCGACGTAGTCCAGCGCTCCTTCGAAGAAGGCCTTGTCGTCCATGCCCCAGGCGAATTCCAGGTAGGGCTTCTTCTTGAACCAGTCACGGCCCAGGGTCTTGTCGAAGCCCATGGCCGGCATGACCTTGTCCTTGGCCATGAAGCGCAGCCCGGCGCCCTGCAGGAAATGGGTGCTGAAGCCAGCCTGGTGCATCTGTGCCGGCAGGCATTCGGCGGCGCGGGTCGGGTTGCCCAGCAGTTCGACGCCCTTGGGTGTGCCGTTGTCCAGCTTGCTGTAGTCCCCGCAGAGCATGGCGTAGAGGCCGCGGATGGTCTGGTGGCTGTGCACCACGTAGTCCGGGGTGGTCATGGCGCGCTCGGCCCAGGTGCTCAGGCGCGGCATCATCGATTCTTCGTAGCTGCTGCTCAGGGCGGCACGGTTGGTGGCGACATAGGCGCCGGGGATTCCTTCCATGGCGATGATCAGCACGTTCTTCGCCTGGCCGCGGCCTGCGAGCAGCGAGGTGCCGCTCAGGTCGTGCTGGGTCAGGCCGGTGACATCCGGGCGCACTTCCGGCTGGTCGCGGTCGCGCCAGTCCTGGTAGGCCATCTCGCCGCTGGTGACGGCGCGGGAGACCAGTTGGTGCGGCAGGTTGAACTGCTTCCACATCTCTGCATCGCTGGGCTGGAAGTACTGAACGCCAGCGTGAGCGGCCAGCAGCACGGCCGGTACGGCATAGACGTAACGCGGCAGCGGCTTTTCGCGGCGGCGCCAGAGCAGCGCACAGAGCAGGATGCCGGCGCCGATCAGGATGGCCAGGTGCAGATGGTTGAGGCCGCCGCCTTCGGTGGAGTTGGCGACGAAGGTCGGGTCGGCGAGGAAGTGCAGGTCTTCCGGCGCGGGCATGCGACCCACGGCGCTGACCAGTTCGGCAGTACCGATCACTGACAGCGCCCAGACCAGCATGACCGGAATGGCGATGAACAGGCGTCGGTTGTGCAGTGCGACGACCAGCAGGGTGCCGAGTGCCAGGTCCGACAGGTAGCCCAACGGTGAGCCCCAGCCAAGACTGTAGCGGCCGATCAGCGGCACCAGCAGGAAGAGGGCAGACAGGGAAACCAGGTTGCCCCGGGAATTCCACCAGCTTATGAGTTTGCGCACAGTGACTCCGCTACGAAACATCGAATCCCGGAGGGTATCCCACTGAAGTGTGGAAATCGTCCGGATGGTCATGATTCTGAAAGATCGGTGTGCTATGTGCCAGTAGACACTGAAGTCAGGCAAACATTCGATACGAATCGTCGGAGCGTGCGGGGGCAGGGGAGTGACTTGTGCGGAGCGGAATGAAAAAGCCCCTGAAATCTCGCGATTTCAGGGGCTTTTCGGAAGGCTTGGTGCCCAGGGACGGAATCGAACCGCCGACACGGGGATTTTCAATCCCCTGCTCTACCAACTGAGCTACCTGGGCAACGTGGCGCGCATTAAAAGGGTTTTCGGAAGGGGTGTCAAGCGTGCCGCGAAAAAATTTTTCAAATAATACCGAAGCTTACGCGCTGGGCGGGACGTAGCCCTCGGCCTGCGCGTATTCCTCGCCAGACAGGAACTTGTCCATCTCGGCAGTGAGGAACTTGCGATCCTCGGCATTCATCATGTTCAGGCGACGCTCGTTGATCAGCATGGTCTGGTGCTTCTGCCATTCGTCCCAGGCTTTCTTCGAGACGTGCTCGTAGATGTCCTGGCCCTTGGCTCCGGGATAGGGCGCGCGATCGAGGCCGGGCAGCTCTTCTTTGTATTTGCGGCACATCACCAGTCGGGTCATGACATTTCTCCTGCGTTCAACACGTCGGCGGCTCGTTTGAGCAGCTTCTTCACCGGGGCGGCAAGGCCGAGCCGCGGCGGGGTGGCGAGGTTATACCAGAGCCAGTCGGCCTCGGCCACGGCGGGGGCTGCGTCCTCGACGCGCACCAGCCAGGGCTCGATGGCCAGCTGGAAGTGGCTGAAGGTATGGGTCAGGCCAGGCAGCTCGCGGCGCTCGCCCAGGCGCAGGGCGTGGCGCTTGGCCAGTGGGTCGAGGGCGGCCAGGTCGTCGAGTTCGGGGAAGCTCCACAGCCCGCCCCAGAGGCCGGTCGATGGGCGCCGATAGAGCAGGATGTCGCCCTTGCGGTTGGCCAGGATCGGCATCAGCGTGCGTTTCTGCGGCAGCGCCTTGCGCGGCTTGGACACCGGGAAGTCGGTCTCGCGGCCGAGGAAGTGCGCGCGGCATCCCTCGCGCAGCGGGCAGAGCAGGCAGCTCGGTTTGCTGCGGGTGCAGAGGGTGGCGCCCAGGTCCATCATCGCCTGGGTGTAGTGGTTGACCCGCTTCTGGGGTGTGAAGCGCTCGGCGGCGTCCCACAGCTGCCTGGCTACCTTCGGCTCGCCCGGGTAGCCGTCGCAGGCGAGATAGCGCGCCAGGACACGCTTGACGTTGCCGTCGAGGATCGGCGCGCGCAGGCCCATGGAAATACTGGCGATGGCACCGGCGGTGGAGCGGCCGATGCCGGGCAGCTCGGCGAGCCGCTCGACGTCGCGGGGGAATTCCCCTCCATGCTGCTCCATCACCGTCTTGGCGGTCTTGTGCAAGTTGCGGGCGCGTGTGTAGTAGCCCAGTCCCGTCCACAGATGCAGCACCTCGTCTTCCGGCGCGTTGGCCAGGTCCGCCACCGTCGGCAGAGCCGTCATGAAGCGGTCGTAGTAGCCCATCACGGTGCTGACCTGGGTCTGCTGCAGCATGATTTCCGAGACCCACACCCGGTAGGGCGTGATGTTCTGCTGCCAGGGCAGGTCATGGCGGCCGTGCGTGTCGAACCAGTCGAGCACGGCCTGATTGAAGCGTTGCGGTGTCACTTCTTGAACAGCCCTTTGAGTGCGTCTTTGAGTTCGGGACTGACCTTGTCGCCGAGCTTCTCTTCAATTTTCTGGTTCAGCCGGTCCCCGGCCAACCGTGCAGCGATCTTGCCGATGCCGTCCTTGTCCAGGCGGCAGGCCTTGGCGCCCAGTTCCAGCGGGCCGCGGCAGCGCAGCGGCCATTCGATGCCGACATAGCGCTTGTTCACTTCGCAGGCGGGGTCGGGCATGTCGCTCTTATCGCCTTCGATGGTGACGCCGACGCGGTAGTCCATGCCCAGCACGCGCAGGTCGAGGTCGCCGTCGGCCTTGACGGTCAGACCGGGGATGCTGGCCTTGAGGTCGGGGTTGCTGGCCACGCCATTCCTGAACACCAGGTTGCCCTGCAGCTCGCGGAAGGGCGTGTCCTTGCCGCCATGCTCGCCAGTCAGCGACTTGCGGTTGAGCGTGGCGATGCCCTGGCACAGCTGCTGTTCGAGGTTGGCGTTGAGCAGCACGCCCTGGGTCAGGACGAAGTGCGCGGTACCGTTGAGGTTGTCGATCCAGGCCTTTTGACTGTTGCCCTGGGTGGTGATGTCGGCGTCCAGGTCCAGCAGGCCCTTCACCGGCGGCTTCTGGCCCTGGGATTCGAGCAGGCGCTCAACCGGGACGTCGGCGATGTGTTTCTTCGCCTTCAGGGTCGGGACGTCTTGTCGCACGTCGAGGGTGGCGGTGGCGTTGAACTTGCCGTCGTAGAGCTCGCCGCGCAGGTCGTCGAGGTTGAGCAGGCCGCCCTGGCCGCGCAGCTTGAGCACGGCGTTGTCGATGGGCAACTTGTCCAGGGTCAGTTGGCCGAGGTTCAGGCCTGCGTCCAGGTCCAGCGTGCGCAGGCGGAAGATGGGCAACAGCGGTGCGTCGCTCCAGGCCTGCTGGGTCGGCTGGCTGGGCAGCGGGGTATCGCCCTTGATGGCGCTCTGCGCGGTAGCGTCGACTTCGGCCTTGCGCGCGCTGTTGGTGGCGTCCTGGGCTTTCTTGACCTTGGCCGGCAGGTAGCGGTCGAGGTTCAGCTTGTCGCCGGACAGTTGGGCGCGGATCGCCTGCTTGCCGAAGTCGGCGATGCCGAGGTTCCCGCTGAAGGCGCTGTCGTCCAGCTTCAGCTTGATGTCATTCAGGGCCAGACTGTTGCGGGTGCCGCTGACGCGGGTGGCCAGTTCCAGCTTGGTCAGAGTGGTGGCGTCGGCCATTTCCGGCAGGGTCTGGCCGGCGCCTTCGAGGAATTCGCGCAGGTTGAACGGTGCCAGCGACAGGCCGCCGTCGAACTTGGGCTCTTTATCCAGTTCGCGGGCCTTCAGTTCGCCCAGGGCGCGCAACTGGTTGATGGTGACCTTCAGGCCATTCCATTCGGCGACCTGGGCTGCCTGGTCGAGTACCAGCTGGCCCTGGGCACTGTAGTTGGCAGTCTTGCCCTGGAAGGGATCGCCGGAAACTTCGCCGGACAGCTTGGCGTCTTCGAGTTGGTAGCGCTTGAGCGCGCGGTCGAAGCGCAGGTTGCCGGTCAGCTCGGTGCGCGCGCGGATCACCGGCTGGTTGGTGCCCAGGTAGGCGCTGAGCTTCACCGGGATGTTACTGCCCTCGCGAATCGCGCCGGTGGTCAGCTCGATGCCTTCGACGCTGTAGTTCTTGCCGCTCTGGGCGTCGGCGTAATCGATGCGGGCGTTCTTCACGCTCAGGCTGTCGATATCCAGCTTCATCGCCTGGTGGGTTTGCTGCGCGTCCGCCTTGACCTGCTCGTTCGGCGCCGGGGCTGGTTGTGTGGCTGGCGTGCCATTGGCCGGCGGCAGGGGCTTGCCGATGCTTTCCCAGTTGCCGATGCCGTTCTTATCCCTGTCCAGGGTGAGGGTCAGGCCTTCGGCACGGATATCGCTCATCTGCACTTCCTTGCGCAGCAGCGGCAGTACCCGTACGGACATGGCCAGCAGTTGCGCATCGGCGAACGGTTTGTCCGGCGTCTGCAGGCTCGCCACGCTGGTGTCATGCAGCTCCAGGCCCAGCCAGGGGAACAGGCTCCAGCCAATGTCGCCCTTGAGGTTCAGTTCGAGGTTGGCCTTGTCCCGCGCGAGCTGGCGGATCTCGTCCTTGTAGTCGTTCGGGTCGAAGAAATGGGTCAGCACGAAGCCGGCGGCGACGATGAGCAGCAGCAGGACCAGGGCAACGATGCCGATGATTTTGCCGAACGCTTTCATGTACGGGTCCTTGTTCAGGCAGCGGGTGGAGTAGCGGGAAAGTATACCAATGACGCAGCGGCGCCCCAGCCCGGAAAGGTGGGATCAGCTATTGCGGGGTTTGAACGGGGACTTGCCGCGCGGTTCCCCGGCAAGCTCAGTAGCGCCAGACGCGCTGCAGAATGGCGTCGATGGCGGCACGGGCCTGTGGGCTGTTCTTCCAGCAACTGCTGCCGGTCAGCGTGGCGCCGTGCTGGAGGATTTCCTCGGCGGAGGCTTCGCGCAGTCGGGCGAAACTGTCCAGGCCCATCTGCTCCAAGCGCTGCAGCACGGTGGGACCGACACCTTTCAGGGCCAGCAGGGCGTCGCGCTCGGGGGAATCGAAAGACATAGCACGTCTCCTTGTGCACTTGGGGTTCAGGCGGGCTCCAGCGTCAGGCCCAGGTGCTCGGCGAAGCGTGCGGCTTCGGGCTGGTCTAGCGGAGCGCTCAGGCGCAGCGCGGCCCCCTGCAGGACGGACAGACGCTGCGTTTCTTCCAGCAGTCGCCGGGCGACGCCACGGTTGCGGGTGACCTGGCGCACGCAAAGGCGGGAAAGCCGCCAGATGTCGCCATCGCGCTCGATCCACGCGGCGCCCAGCAGGCGGTCGTTGAAGCGGCCGGTGAGCAGCCGGCCCTCGGCAAGCCCGCGGGTGACCAGTGCATCGGCATCGGCGAAGGGCGCCAGCAGCCATTGTGGCGCGTCGGCGTAGATCTTCAGCAGGTCCTGGCGGTCCTGGTCGCTGGGCTGGGTCAGGTGCTGGACGACGACGGGCATGGGCAATCCTCGGAAGGCGAGCCGCGCAGTGTAGGACTATCGGCCAGCGCCGACCACCGCCCATAGCCGCGCAGCGCCCGGCGCGCCTATAATGCCGCCCCTTCTTATAATTACGTGCAGTGTTAGCTGTGGAGCTGGTGATGGCCGAACGCAAGGCATCCGTCGCGCGCGACACCCTGGAAACCCAGATCAAGGTTTCCATCGACCTGGATGGAACGGGCAAGGCCCGCTTCGATACCGGGGTTCCCTTCCTCGAGCACATGATGGACCAGATCGCCCGCCACGGCCTGATCGACCTGGACATCGAGTGCAAGGGCGACCTGCATATCGACGACCACCATACCGTCGAAGACATCGGCATCACCCTCGGCCAGGCTTTTGCCAAGGCTATCGGCGACAAGAAAGGCATCCGCCGCTACGGTCATGCCTACGTGCCGCTGGACGAGGCGCTGTCGCGCGTGGTCATCGACTTCTCCGGCCGCCCCGGCCTGCAGATGCACGTGCCGTTCACCCGCGCCAGCGTCGGTGGCTTCGATGTCGACCTGTTCATGGAGTTCTTCCAGGGCTTCGTCAACCACGCCAACGTCACCCTGCACATCGACAACCTGCGTGGGCACAACACCCACCACCAGATCGAGACGGTGTTCAAGGCCTTCGGCCGCGCGCTGCGCATGGCCATCGAGCTGGACGAACGCATGGCCGGCCAGATGCCGTCCACCAAAGGGTGCCTGTAATGCAGACCGTAGCCGTCATCGACTACGGCATGGGCAATTTGCACTCGGTGGCCAAGGCGCTTGAGCGCGTGGGCGCCGGTCGCGTGTTGGTGACCAGCGACGCCAACGTGATCCGCGAGGCGGACCGCGTGGTGTTCCCCGGCGTCGGCGCGATCCGTGACTGCATGGCCGAGATCAAGCGCCTGGGCTTCGACAGCCTGGTGCGCGAAGTCAGCCAGGACCGCCCGTTCCTCGGCATCTGCGTCGGTATGCAGGCGCTGCTGGAGCACAGCGAGGAGAACGACGGTGTCGACTGCATCGGCCTGTTCCCCGGCCAGGTACGCTTCTTCGGCAAGGACCTGCATGAGGACGGCGAGCACCTGAAGGTGCCGCACATGGGCTGGAACGAAGTCGCGCAGAACGTGGACCACCCGCTTTGGCACGACATCCCGGACCGCGCGCGCTTCTACTTCGTGCACAGCTACTACATCCAGGCCGGTAACCCGCGCCAGGTGGTCGGTCGCGGCCATTACGGCGTCGACTTCGCCGCCGCGCTGGCCGATGGCTCGCGCTTCGCCGTGCAGTTCCACCCGGAGAAGAGCCATACCCATGGCCTGCAGCTGCTGCAGAACTTCGCCGCCTGGGACGGGCGCTGGTAAGCCATGGCCCGCCAGAAGGACAAGCCGGCGATCCTCGAACTCGACGGCGCCCAGCGCCAGAGCGCGGCGCGGGCGATCCAGCGTTTCCTCGAAGATCGCTTCGAGCTGGATGTCGGTTCCTTCGAGGCCGAAGAGGCGCTGGATTTCTTCCTGCGCGAATTCGGCCCGCTGTTCTACAACAAGGCGATCTTCGACGTGCAATCTCACCTGAAAGACCGGTTCGAGAGCATCGAAAGCGACTTGTGGGCGCTCGAGAAGAGCTGACCCGACCCCATTCATCTTTGGATTCGAGCAGGTTCAACCCATGCTGATCATCCCCGCAATCGATCTGAAAGACGGCGCCTGCGTGCGCCTGCGCCAGGGCCTGATGGAAGACGCCACGGTCTTCTCCGACGACCCGGTGTCCATGGCCGCCAAGTGGGTGGAGGGCGGCTGCCGCCGTCTGCACCTGGTGGACCTGAACGGCGCTTTCGAAGGCAAGCCGGTCAACGGTGAAGTGGTTACCGCCATCGCCAAGCGCTACCCGAGCCTGCCGATCCAGATCGGCGGTGGCATCCGCTCGCTGGAAACCATCGAGCACTATGTCCGCGCTGGCGTCAGCTACGTGATCATCGGCACCAAGGCGGTCAAGCAGCCGGAATTCGTCGCCGAAGCCTGCAAGGCATTCCCGGGTAAGGTCATTGTCGGCCTGGACGCCAAAGACGGCTTCGTCGCCACCGATGGCTGGGCGGAAGTGAGCTCGGTGCAGGTCATCGACCTGGCCAAGCGCTTCGAGGCCGATGGCGTCTCGGCGATCGTCTACACCGACATCGCGAAGGACGGCATGATGCAGGGCTGCAACGTCGAAGCCACCGCTGCCCTGGCCAACGCCACGCGCATCCCGGTGATCGCTTCGGGCGGTATCCACAACCTGGGTGATATCCAGAAGCTGCTGGATGCCCGCACCCCGGGCATCGTCGGCGCCATCACCGGCCGCGCGATCTACGAAGGCACCCTGGACGTCGCCGAGGCCCAGGCACTGTGCGACGCCTTCAAGGGCTGAGCTGAACCACGGGAATCCTGACATGGCACTGGCTAAACGCATCATTCCCTGCCTCGACGTGGACAACGGCCGCGTGGTGAAGGGCGTCAAATTCGAGAACATCCGCGACGCCGGTGACCCGGTGGAGATCGCCCGTCGCTACGACGAGCAGGGCGCGGACGAGATTACCTTCCTCGACATCACCGCCAGCGTCGATGGCCGCGACACCACCCTGCATACCGTCGAGCGTATGGCCAGCCAAGTGTTCATCCCGCTGACCGTGGGGGGCGGCGTCAGGACGGTGCAGGACATCCGCAACCTGCTCAACGCCGGTGCGGACAAGGTCTCGATCAACACCGCCGCGGTGTTTACCCCGGAGTTCGTCGGCGAAGCCGCCGCGCGCTTCGGCTCGCAGTGCATCGTGGTCGCCATCGACGCCAAGAAAGTGTCCGGCCCCGGCGAAACCCCGCGCTGGGAGATATTCACCCACGGCGGCCGCAAGCCCACCGGGCTGGACGCGGTCGAGTGGGCGAAGAAGATGGAAGGCCTGGGCGCCGGTGAAATCCTGCTGACCAGCATGGACCAGGACGGCGTGAAGAGCGGCTACGACCTGGGCGTGACCCGCGCCATCAGCGAGGCCGTGGGCGTGCCGGTGATCGCCTCCGGCGGCGTCGGCAACCTGGAGCACCTGGCCGCCGGCATCATCGAGGGCAAGGCCGACGCGGTGCTCGCGGCGAGCATCTTCCACTTCGGCGAGTACAGCGTGCCGGAGGCCAAGGCCTACCTGGCCAGCCGCGGCATCGTCGTGCGCTGATTCCTTTCGGGCCGGGGTTCTCCCGGCCCGATGGCTCTCTCCTGGGCCGTCCTTCCCCTGAGTCCGCTGGCCGCACCCCCTTCCTGCGCACGAAGCTTGCTAGCTGAAGCCTTCGGTCAAGGAACTGGCGTGCCCGAGTCAAGGTGCTGGCGTTCTTGATCCAAGGTACTGGCGTTCTTAACCCAATGTACTGGCGTACCTATGCCCCATCGCCATATTCATAGGGTTTATTGACGTCAATTCTCCGAGTAAGCTCTGCGCCTTCTCAGAAATGTCATACGCAGGAAATATCTCGATGCTGAAGCGCATTCTGCTCGCATGGCTAGGCTGCGGCCTGCTTCTGGCCAGTGCGGCAAGGGCTGAAACGGATTCTTCGGACTACAGCGTGGTGCTGCTCACCGAGAACTTCCCTCCCTACAACATGGCCATCAACGGCAAGAACTTCGCCCAGGAAGACAGCATCGACGGCATCGCCGTGGATATCGTCAAAGAGATGTTCAAGCGTGCCGGCGTGCAGTACAGCCTGACCCTGCGCTTCCCCTGGGACCGCATCTACAAGCTGGCGCTGGAGAAGCCCGGCTATGGCGTGTTCGTCACCGCGCGCCTGCCCGAGCGTGAGAGCCAGTTCAAGTGGGTCGGCCCGATCGGTCCGGACGACTGGGTCCTGCTGGCCAAGGCCGACAGCCCCATCGCCCTCAATAACCTGGATGAAGCGAAGAAGTACCGCGTCGGCGCCTACAAGGGTGATGCCATGGCCCAGTACCTGGGCGAGCACGGCTTCGAGCCGGTGCTGGCGCTGCGTGACCAGGAGAATGCCGCCAAGCTGCGCGATGGTCAGATCGACCTGTGGGCCAGTGGCGACCCGGCGGGCCGCTACCTGGCCAAGCAGGTCGGCGTTACCGGCCTGAAGACCGTGCTGCGTTTCAACAGCGACCAGTTGTTCCTCGCGCTGAACCGCGAGACGCCGGATGCCGTGGTGCAGAAGCTGCAAGGGGCGCTGGACAAGATGCGCGCCGAAGGCTTCGTCGACGACGTACTCAACAGTTACCTGTAACACCCGAAGGCCGGCCACTCGCCGGCCTTCGTGTTTGGCGCCGACATCCCTCGGCGCCGGTTTTGCCACGGAAGGCAGACGAGCGAAGTATTCCGTCCCCCCTGCAGGGATGCCGCAAGCCCAATAACGATAACCAAGCGAGCGGTATGACCATGCTGAAAGTCCTGATCAAGACCCTTACCCTGGGTCTGTTAGTGGGGGCCGCCACGGCCCGTGCCGAGTTGCCCGCCGATTACAAGATGGTGCTGCTCACCGAGAACTTCCCGCCGTTCAACATGGCGGTGGATGACAAGAACTTCGCCCGCGATGACGGCATCGACGGCATAAGCGCCGATATTGTCCGCGAGATGTTCAGGCGCGCCGGCATCCAGTACAGCCTGAGCCTGCGCTTCCCCTGGGATCGGTTGTACAAGCTGGCGCTGGACAAGCCCGACTATGGATTGTTCTCCACCACCTACACACCTGAGCGCGTGCCGCTGTTCAAGTGGGTCGGTCCGATCGCCAAGACCCACTGGGTGCTGCTCGCACCGCCAGGCAGCTCGATCAAGGTGAAGGACCTCAAGGACGCCGCCAAGTACAAGCTCGGCGCCTACAAGAACGACGCCGTCAGCCAGAACCTGGAAAGCCAGGGTATCCCGGTGGTGAACGCGCTGCGCGACCAGGAAAACGTGAAGAAACTGACCACCGGCGAGATCGACCTGTGGGCCACCACCGATCCGGTGGGTCGCTATCTGGCCAAGCAGGAAGGGGTGTCAGGCCTGCAGACCGTGTTGCGCTTCAACGAGGCCCAGCTGTACCTGGCGATCAACAAGGACACCCCGGACGAGGTGGTGGCGAAGCTGCAGAAGGCGCTGGATGAAATGCGCGCCGATGGCTTCATCGAGCAGGCGACCAATAACTATCTGTAAGGCCGGCCGGAATTTGTAGGAGCGAGCTTGCTCGCGAACCGCTCTCGGAAACTCCGGTGCCGGGGCTGTTCGCGAGCAAGAACTAGGCATCCCCCTCGCTCCTACGAAAAGCCCGCGTCTAGCGGTAGATCCCGTCCCGCCCATGCCCCGCCATGGCGCGGTTGCCGCGCTCGGCGATCATCAGCGACGGCTGCACCAGCTCGAATCCCTGGGCCTTCAGGGTCGGCAGCACGCGCTTGAGCACCGCCAGGGTCGCCGGCTTCGGGTGGCCGATCATCACCACCGTACCCTGCTTGCGCGCCAGTTTCAGGCCGCGCTGCATCTGCTCCATCACCGCCGCCTCGCTCGGATCGTCATCAAGGAAAACGTCCCGCGACAGGCTGGCGAGGCCGATCTTCTGCGCCTCGGCGGCGGCCACGGTGGCGGCGCTGGTGCGGCTGTCGAGGAGGAACAGGTGGCGACGCTGCAGCTCCGCGGCGAGCCAGGCCATGGCCGGGCGGTCGGCGGTCATGCGGCTGCCTTCATGGTTGTTCACACCCTGCACGTAGGGCACCTTCGCTAGCGCGGCATCGAGGCGGCGGGCGCGTTCCTCCTGGGTCAGTTCCGGGCGCCAGGCGTAGTCGCCGCCGGCCGGGTCCATCGGCATGTGCAGCATCACGGTGCGCCCGCGATGGTGCGCCTCGCGGGCGAATTCGGCGGCGTGGGGCGTGTCGGGGATGATCGCCAGGGCAATGGCGGGGGAGATGTCGAGCACCTGGCGGTCGCGCGCCAGGTTCTGCCCGAGGTCGTCGATGACGATGCTGACCAGCGGCTTGCTGCCGTCCGGCCGGGGCGCGGCGGCCACCGGCAGGCACAACAGCGCACCCAGGCACAGGCTCAGTAGCAGCCGGGCCGGGCGCATCGGTCAGTTGTTGCCGCGGCTGACGCTGAGTCCTTTCAGCAGGCTGAGGGCTTGGCTGAGCTGGTAGTCGCCATCCTGCGGGCGATCCACCGGCGGTTTGCCGGAAGTGGTCGGACGATCCTGGCCGCCGTTGCCGTTGGCCAGATGGCCTTGCAGGTCGGCTTCCTTGAAGCCGTCGAACTCGCTCTTCTCGCGGGTCACCTTGGCGCGTTCCACCTCGATGTCCGGGGTGATGCCCTGGGCCTGGATGGAGCGGCCGTTGGGGGTGTAGTACAGCGCGGTGGTGAGCTTCAGGGCGCGGTCGTTGTTCAGCGGCAGAACGGTCTGCACCGAGCCTTTGCCGAAACTGTCGGTACCCATGAGGATCGCGCGCTTCTGGTCCTGCAGGGCGCCGGCGACGATCTCCGCTGCCGAGGCGCTGCCGCCGTTGATCAACACCACCAGCGGGACGCCATCGCTCGGGTCGGCCGGGTCGGCGGAGAAGCGCAGCTCGGAGTTCGGGATGCGGCCCTTGGTGTAGACGATCAGCCCCTTGGTCAGGAAGGCATCGGCCACCTCCACCGCGGACTGCAGCACGCCGCCGGGGTTGTTGCGCAGGTCCAGCACAATGCCCTTGAGCTTGCCCTTGTTGTCATTGCGCAGCTTGGAGAGCGCCTTGACGGTCTCTTCACCGGTGTTCACCTGGAACTGGGTGATGCGCAGGTAGCCGTAGCCCGGTTCGAGCAGTTGGCTCTTCACGCTCTTGACCTTGATGACGGCGCGCTTGAGGGTGACATCGAACGGTTTGCCGCCGCCGCGCACAATGGTCAGGGTGATGGGCGAGCCGGCCTTGCCGCGCATGCTGTCCACCGCCTCGTTCATCGACTGGCCCTTGGTCGGTTTGCCGTCGATCTTGACGATCAGGTCGCCCGGCTGGATGCCGGCATTGGCCGCCGGGGTGTCGTCGATCGGCGAGATCACCTTGACGAAGCCATCCTCGCTGCCGACCTCGATGCCCAGACCGCCGAATTCACCGCTGGTGCTTTCCTGCAGCTCGGCGAACTCTTCCGGGCCGAGGTAGGCCGAATGCGGGTCGAGGTTGCTGAGCATGCCCTTGATGGCATTTTCCAGCAGCGTCTTGTCATCCACCGGTTCGACGTAAGCCGCCTTCACCCGGTCCAGGACCTCGGCAAAGGTGCGCAGCTCGTCGAGCGGCAGCGGAGCCTCCTTGCCGTTGGCCGCGGGGGATGCGGCCGGCGCGTCGGCGGCCTGGACCGCGCCGACGCCGAGCAGCAAGGCCAGGGCCAGGGCCAGGGTAGTGAGACGGAAAGCTTGCGACATGTTTGGCTCCTAATGCGTGATCGCCGCTTATCCCTGCGTGCGACACCAGGTCGAAGGGTCCGCCGGGCGGCCCTGATGGCGAATGGCAAAATACACCGCCGGGGTACTCTGACCCCCGCTGGCTCCCACGGTTGCAATGGGATCGCCCGCTTTGACGGTATCGCCGGCGTCCTTCAGAAGACTTTGATTATGCCCATAAAGGCTGAGGTAGCCACCACCGTGGTCGAGAATGACCAGCAGGCCTGAGCCGCGCAGCCAGTCGGCGAACACCACGCGGCCGCCATGCACGGCGCGCACGGTACTGCCGGCGGAGGCGCCGATCAGCACGCCATCCCAGGTGGCGCGGGGGTCGTCGCCGCGCGGGCTGCCGTAGCGCGCCAGCACGCGGCCATCCACGGGCCAGGGCAGCTTGCCCTTGGTGGCTGCGAACGCGCCGCCGAAGCCTGCGCCGCTGGAAACCAGCGGGCCGCTGTAGTCGGGGCGCTTGGAGGGCGTTGCGGGCTTCTCGCCGCGCGCGGCCAATTCCTGCTCGCGCTTGAGCCGCTCGCGCTCTGCGGCCAGTGCGCGCTGACGCGCTTCCTCGGCTTCGCGAGCCTGGCGGGCGAGGGTTTCCTCAATGGTCTTGAGGACTTTATTCAGGTCTTCCTGGCTCTGCTCGCGGTCCTTGAGCTTGCTGCTGCCGTCCTTCAGGTCGCTGTTGAGCTTGGCCAGGGTCTCCTGGCGCGCCTTGCGAGCGTCGGCCAGTTCCTGGCGGCGGGCTTCCAGGGCGGCCTGCTGGGCGACCTGCTCGTCTTTCTGCGAGGTGATTTCCTGTTCGACGTTGCTCAGCTGGCGCAGGGTCTCGTTGAAGGCCGAGAGCTGCTCAAGGCGCGCCTTGTTGATGTAGTCGTAGTAGGTGAGGGTGCGGCTGAACTTCTCGGGGTGTTCCTGGTTCAGCAGCAGCTTGAGGTATTCCTGGCGGCCGCTCTGGTAGGCGGCGCGGGCCTGGATGGCGATCAGGCGCTGCTGCTCAAGGCGTGCGCCCTGGAGTTTTTTTTTCTCCGAATCGAGGCGCTGCAGCTCTTCCTCGTTCTTCTTCATCTCGTCCTGGATCTGCCTGATCTGCTTTTCCAGGTCGCCCATCTGGGTTTCGGTAGATTTGAGCTGCTTCTGCACCCCGGACTTCTCGTCCTGGATGTTCTTCAGGTTCTTCTTCAGCTCATTGATGTCTTTCTGCGTCTGCTCCAGCTGACGTTGGGCGTCGGCACGTTCGTCGGCAACGACCGCGAGCGGGCTCAGGAGGCAGATCAGCAGCAGCGGGAGGAGGGCGCGGGGCATTGGGCGGCGGGCACCTGGATTCTGGACCGGGCTAGTATGCCCGTGGCGGACGCTAAAAAGAACGCCCCAGGCCGCATGGCGTGGGGCGTTTGCTCTGACCGGCGGGAGATAGCTCACGTTCCCGCGCGATTGTGACCCTTAAAGGAGGGTGACGATCGATTTGCCGGTCATCTCTTTCGGCTGTTCCAGACCCATCAGATTCAGCAGGGTCGGGGCCACGTCGGCGAGCACGCCGCCCTCGCGGATGCTGACCTTGCGCTTGCCGACATAGACGAACGGCACCGGCTCGCAGGTGTGCGCGGTGTGCGCCTGGCCGGTCATGGCGTCTTCCATCTGCTCAACGTTGCCGTGGTCGGCGGTGATCAGGGCTTCGCCGCCGACCTTGTCCAGTGCCTCGACGATCCGACCGACGCAGGTATCCAGGCACTCGACGGCTTTCACCGCGGCGTCGAACACGCCGGTGTGGCCGACCATGTCGCCGTTGGCGTAGTTGACGATGATCACGTCGAAACGCTGGTTCTCGATGGCGTCGACGATCTTGTCGGTGACTTCCGGCGCGCTCATTTCCGGCTGCAGGTCATAGGTGGCGACCTTGGGTGAGGGGATGAGGATGCGTTCTTCGCCTTCGAATGGCTCTTCGCGGCCGCCGGAGAAGAAGAAAGTCACGTGGGCGTACTTCTCGGTCTCGGCGATGCGCAGCTGGGTCTTGCCATTCTTGGCCAGGTACTCGCCCAGGACGTTATCCAGAGACTCGGGCTTGAACGCGCTGGGCGCCGGGATGCTTGCCGCGTACTGGGTGAGCATCACGTACTCGGCCAGGTGCAGTTCGCGCTGGCGCGGGAACTCCTTGAAACCCGGCTCGACGAAGGCACGCGACAGTTCGCGGGCGCGGTCGGCGCGGAAGTTCATGAAGATCACGGCGTCGCCGTCTTCCACGCGCACTTGTTCTCCGATGCGGGTGGCCTTGACGAACTCGTCGCTCTCGCCGCGCTCGTAGGCGGCGTTCAGCGCGCCCACGGCGGTGTCGGCAGTGAATTCGGCGGTACCCTCGGTGATCAGGTTGTAGGCGGCTTCGACGCGGTCCCAGCGGTTGTCGCGGTCCATGGCGAAGTAGCGGCCGATGATGCTCGCGGTGCGGCCCTTGCCGATGCGGGCGAAGGCGTCGTCGAGCAGCTTCAGCGACGGCTCGGCGCTCTTGGGCGGGGTGTCGCGGCCGTCGAGGAAGGCGTGCAGGTAGATCTTCTGCGCGCCGCGCTGGGCGGCCAGTTCGGCCATGGCGATCAGGTGGTCCTGGTGGCTGTGCACGCCGCCATCGGAGAGCAGGCCGAGGATGTGCACGGCCTTGCCGGCGCCCGCAGCCTTGTCGACGGCGCCGGTCAGCACCGGGTTCTGGAAGAACTCGCCGTCGCGGATGGCCTTGGTGACGCGGGTGAAGTCCTGGTAGACGACACGGCCTGCGCCCAGGTTCATGTGGCCGACCTCGGAGTTGCCCATCTGGCCGTCGGGCAGGCCGACGTCCATGCCGGAGCCTGAGATCAGGCCGTTGGGCTGGCTGGCCAGCAGGCGGTCCCAGTTGGGCTTCTTCGCGGCATAGATGGCGTTGTATTCGGGGCTCTCGCTATGGCCGAAGCCGTCCAGAATGATCAGGACCAGCGGTTTGGGCGTTGCAGTCATAGTTACGGCTCTTTCCGAGAATAGGGGTCAGAAAAGGACACATATTTTACCTTTTGGTGCCGACAGACGCCATGATCCCTAGGGTTCAGCCGTCAGATACGCGCGTGTATACTGGCCGGCATTTTTACGTCTGGATGTCCTGCGCATGTCTTCGTTTCTTCCTCGTCTGATCGAATTCGCCACCCACCACTACCTGCTGGTCGGTGCCCTGGTCATCCTGCTGGTACTGCTGGCCCTGCACGAAATGCGCAAGGGCGGCCGCGCGCTGTCCACCCGCGAGCTGACTGCCATGGTCAACGCCGAGCAGGCCGTGGTGCTGGATATCCGTCCCACCAAGGAGTTCACCACCGGTCACATCGTCGGCGCGTTGAACATTCCGGCGGACAAACTGAACGCCCGCCTGAGCGAGCTGGACAAACACAAGGCCAAGACCATCATCGTGGTCGATGGCATGGGCCAGCATTCGGGCACTTGGTGCAGCGTGCTGCAGAAGGCCGGCTACACCGCCGCCAAGCTTTCCGGCGGCATCGGCAGCTGGCGTGGCGACAACCTGCCCCTGGTGAAGTGAGATGTCGTCGATCTTGATCTACACCAGCGCGTGGTGCCCTTATTGCATCCGCGCCAAAGCCCTGCTGGACAGGAAGGGTGTCGCCTACGAGGAAATCTCCGTGGACGGCAAGCCTGGCGTTCGCGCCGAGATGGCCAGCAAGGCGGGTCGGACCTCTGTGCCGCAGATCTGGATCGACGGAACCCACATCGGCGGCTGCGACGATCTTTACGCGCTGGAACGCGCGGGCAAGCTGGATACGCTGCTCTCGGCGTAATTCCTCATTCTGAAACGATGCACAAGAAGGTCCCGAAATGACTGAACAAGCCAGCAACGGCGCAGCCGAACAAGACAACAACCCGCAGTTCTCGCTGCAGCGCATCTACGTGCGCGACCTCTCCTTCGAGGCCCCCAAGGCTCCGGAAATCTTCCGCCAGGAGTGGCAGCCGGCCATTTCGATGGACCTCAACACCCGTCAGAAGCAGCTCGATGGCGACTTCTACGAAGTGGTCCTGACCGTTTCGGTGACCGTGAAGAACAACGAGGAAACCGCTTTCATCGTTGAAGTGCAGCAGGCCGGCATCTTCCTGATCAAGGGCCTGGACGCGTCCAGCATGAGCCACACCCTGGGCGCCTTCTGCCCGAACATCCTCTTCCCGTACGCCCGCGAAACCCTCGACAGCCTGGTTGTCCGTGGTTCGTTCCCGGCGCTGATGCTGTCCCCGGTGAACTTCGACGCGCTGTATGCGCAGGAAATCGCCCGCATGCAGGCATCCGGCGAGATCCCGGCCCAGTAATCACTGAGTCCGAAAAAGAAAGGCGCCTTCGGGCGCCTTTTTCTTTGCCCGCGATTCGGAGTTGGTCGAATTTCGACCAATTTCGTGTGGGACTCGGGCGGGCTTCGGCGCGCTTACCCACAGGATGGGCCGTCACTTGCTCAGGGCTGCTGGGGTAATGCAGAGGTAGGAGCGCGGCGTCCAGGGAGCGTAGGGCGGATAACCCGGAACGGGTTACCCGCTGATGCCGCGTGGCGGATCACGCTGGCGCGTTATGCGCCCCACGAGCTGCGGGCGTGTCGTGGACGGCGTCCGCTTCTACGCGGCGTTCAAGTTTGGTGCATGCGCACTAGAGGGGCGCAGAGCGGATAGGCCAGGTACCCCGGAAATCCCCGGCGCAGACTCTGGCGGGCGCTGTTTGGAATCCTCTTGGATTTCCCCGGAAAGCGCTTGTTTCGCGGCTCTCAGCCAGATTTCAAATCGCTGGATATGGCTTCCAACGGCCCGCGAGCAATCTTGGCACGCCCTCTGCAATAACCCTGACAACAGCGATTTCAGGGGCCTCGGTACAGGCAGGCTGGGGAACCCCTCTTTTACAACTTGCGAGCGTGCCGCCCTTAAGCGGTGGCCGTCGCAGCCGGTTCGGGGGTCCTGGTACAGGCAGGCCGGGAAAGCCCCCTTTTTATGCCCGCAGGCGCGCTGACGCGAGCCTCGCACCCGTTAGGGGTCCTGGTACAGGCAGGCCGGGTAAACCCCTCTTTTATGCCCGCGAACCTCCCTTCGGAATGTTCGCTTTTCGCTTCGGGGCCCCGGACCAGGCAGGCCGGGAAAACCCCGCTTTTATTCGGGCCGCGCGCTGATGGTCAGGCGCCACCGGCCCCCGGCCTCGGCGCTGTTCCAGGTGCCCTGCAGGCGCCGGGTCGACAGCAAAGTCAGCAGAACCCCGCGCTCCCCTAGTTCCAATTTCCAGCGCACCGGCGCATCGCCGATCCGCAACTGGCCCTGCTGCGCCTCCCCACTGGCATCGATCTGAACCGCCAGGACGCCATCCAGATGGCCGGCGCGAACGGCGGGCTGCGCATCCAGGGTGACTACCAATCCATCGGCAGAAGGCTCTACGGCTAGGATCCGCGGCGGTCCCTCGTGCGGCGGGTTCACCAGCCGGCCAAGCATCAGCCCCAGCAGCAGGCCGAACACGCACAGCGAAACCAGCACCTTCAACCAGGGCCTGGGCCGCATTTGCTCCTTGGCGGGAGTAGAATGCCCGCCGTTCTCAGGCTCGGAGCGCTGCATGTTCCACGTAATCCTTTTTCAACCGGAAATCCCCCCAAACACCGGCAACATTATCAGGCTGTGCGCCAACGCGGGCTGCAGCCTGCACCTGATCGAGCCGCTGGGCTTCGAGCTGGACGACAAGCGTCTGCGTCGCGCCGGGCTGGATTACCACGAGTACGCCAGCGTGCGCCGTTATGCGAGCCTGGAAGAGTGCCTGGAGCAGCTCGGCCAGCCGCGCCTGTTCGCGTTCACCACCAAGGGTTCGCAGCCGTTCCACGAAGTGGCCTATGAGCGTGGCGACGCCTTCCTGTTCGGCCCGGAAAGCCGTGGCCTGCCGGAAGAAGTGCGTGACGCCCTGCCACCGGAACAGCGCGTGCGCCTGCCGATGCGTCCTGGCTGCCGTAGCCTGAACCTGTCCAACACCGTGGCTGTGACCGTCTACGAAGCCTGGCGTCAGCACGGCTTCGCGATGGATTGAGTGTTTTCTGATCAATTCGCGCAAACCCGCGCCAGGCGGGGAGCGCAGCGGCTTGCCCCAAGCTTATCCACAGGAGGGCACACAGTGGATGTGGGCAAGCCGGAAATTCCTGCACAGAAACCACGCAAACCTCCAGGCCGCGCGTGCTCTGGGCTGTAGCACGTTCCTTCCCCGTTCCGTGCACAGTGTTATCCACAGGTTCTGGGGATGGATGTTGCCGGGATATGACCGCGTTGAGCCTGCGCATCCCCTGCGCCCGCGCTGTTTGCGGGAAGCGCGGCGCAAGAAAAAGGGGCCTTCTGGCCCCTTCGTCGTGGAAGTATTTCAGTCCTCGCCGTCGTCGTCCGGGCCGTCGATCTTCATGCCCAGCTCCTTGATCTTGCGGGTCAGGGTGTTGCGGCCCCAGCCCAGCAGCACGGCGGCATCGCGGCGGCGGCCGGCGGTGTGCTTGAGCGCGGTCTCGATCATGATCCGTTCGAAAGCCGGCACGGCGGTATCCAGCAGGCTGGATTGCCCGCGCCCCAGTGCCTGGTCGGCCCAGTGGCGCAGGGCCTGTTCCCAGTTCGCGGCCGGCACGCTGTCCTGCGGCTGGGTCATCAGCTCCGGCGGCAGGTCATCGATGTGCACCTCGCGGCCGGAGGCCATGACGGTGATCCAGCGGCAGGTGTTCTCCAGTTGGCGCACGTTGCCCGGCCAGCCGAGGTTCTTCAGGTATTCCTCGGTTTCCGGCTTGAGCAGCTTGGGTTCCACCGCCAGTTCCTGCGCGGCGCGGGAGAGGAAGTGCCGGGCCAGCGCGGGGATGTCTTCGCGGCGGTCGGCCAACCGCGGGATGTGTACGCGGATGACGTTCAGGCGGTGGAACAGGTCTTCGCGGAACTTGCCCTCGCGCACCAGGTTCTCCAGGTTCTGGTGGGTCGCGGCGATGATCCGCACGTCCACTTTCACCGGCGTATGGCCGCCCACGCGGTAGAACTCGCCGTCCGCCAGCACGCGTAGTAGGCGGGTCTGGGTGTCGGCCGGCATGTCGCCGATCTCGTCGAGGAACAGCGAGCCGCCGTCGGCCTGCTCGAAGCGTCCGCGGCGCTGGTTGGCCGCGCCGGTAAAGGCGCCTTTCTCGTGGCCGAACAGCTCGGATTCCATCAGGTCCTTGGGGATCGCCGCCATGTTCAGCGCGATGAACGGCGAGGCCGCGCGCGGGCTGTGGCGGTGAAGGGCGTGGGCGACCAGCTCCTTGCCGGTACCCGACTCGCCGTTGATCAGCACCGTGATGTTGGAGTGCGAGAGACGGCCGATGGCGCGGAACACCTCCTGCATCGCCGGCGCCTCGCCGATGATCTCCGGCGTGCGCGTCTGGTTGGCCGGCGCTTCCAGGCCCTGTTGCTCCTGAGCGTGCTGGTTGGCGCGCTTGACCAGGGAGACCGCCTCGTCGACGTCGAAGGGCTTGGGCAGGTACTCGAAGGCACCGCCCTGGTAGGAGGCCACGGCGCTGTCCAGGTCCGAGTGCGCGGTCATGATGATGACCGGCAGGCGCGGGTGCACCTCGCGGATTTGCGCCAGCAGGTCCAGGCCGCTGGAGCCGGGCATGCGGATGTCGGAGATGATCACGTCCGGCTGTTGCCGGCCCAGGCGGCTCATCACGCTATCGGCGCTGTCGAAGCTGACGGTGGTCATGCCTTCCTGTTGCAGGGCTTTTTCCAGTACCCAGCGGATGGAGCGGTCGTCGTCGACGATCCAGACGGTCTCTGATCGGCTCATGGTCAATGCACTCCTTGTTCCAGGGGCAGGAACAGACTGAATACGGTGTGGCCCGGATGGCTGTCGCATTCGATCAAGCCCTGGTGCTGGCTGATGATGTTCTGGGTAATCGCGAGGCCCAGGCCGGTGCCGTCGGCACGGCCACTGACCATCGGATAGAAGATGGTGTCCTGCAGTTCGGCCGGGATGCCCGGGCCGTTGTCCATGATCTCCACCTTGCACACCAGGCGATGGCGCGTATGGCCGATGGTGAACTGGCGCAGGGTGCGGGTGCGCAGGGTGATGCGCCCCAGCTTGAGTTCGTTCTGCGCGGTGATCGCCTGCATGGCGTTGCGCACGATGTTGAGCACGGCCTGGATCATCTGCTCGCGGTCGATCAGCAGGTCGGGGATGCTCGGGTCGTAGTCGCGCACCAGCGGGATGGTGCCCTGGGTCTCGGCCTCCACCAGGCTGCAGACGCGTTCCAGCACTTCGTGGACGTTGGTCACCGCCAGTTGCGGAAGCTTGTTGGAGCCGAGCATGCGGTCCACCAGGTTCCGCAGGCGATCGGCTTCTTCGATGATGACGTTGGTGTAGTCCTTGAGCGATTCCTCTGGCAGCTCGCGGGAAAGCAGCTGCGCCGCGCCGCGAATGCCGCCCAGCGGGTTCTTGATCTCATGGGCCAGGCCACGCACCAGCAACTTGGTGGTTTCCTGCTTGGACAGCTGTGCCTCTTCCTTGGTGATCCGCAGCAACCGGTCGCGCGGGTGGACTTCCAGCAGCAGGAGGGTGTCGCGGCGGTCGAGGATCGGCGTCACCGCGTAGTCCACGGTGATGCTCTGGCCGGTCAGTGAGGTGAGGCTCGCCTCGCGCTTGGTGAAGGGATGCGCCTCTTCCACCGCCTGGCGCAGCGACTGCAGCGCCTCGGGCGATTCGGTGAACAGCTCGCTGATGAATTGCCCGTGGCTGCGCTGGCCGCTGACCGCCAGCAGCATTTCCGCCGCGGGGTTCATGTACTCCAGGCGCAGCTCGGCATTGAGCAGGATCACCGCCGTGGTGAGATTGTCGAGCAACAGGCGGAGCTGGGTTTCTGTAGGCATGGCGTAAGAGATGTCCCAAGACTGTGCGGGAAAATGCAAAAAGCAAACCAGGCCCTGAAAAGACGCGTATTTAGCGGCATCGCGCTGATTTGCGGTGCGCAGTCGGCCGATCCGGTCAGTGGAAGTGACCCGAAATGGGGAGAGTATAGAAAGTGGTGCAGGCGTATGCACCGATATGGTGCGTTTGTCTCTGTCCACACGCCGCGTCAGCGGTCGGCGGCGGCGAGCGGGCGGGAGGCGTCCAGGTCGGCCGATTCGGCCACGGAAACGCGGAACATATGGAAGGGCTGGCTGGGCGTCTGCTCGATGGTGCGACCGAGGGTATCGATGATCTCTACCGAAAGCTGGTGGGTGCCCCGGTCGATATTGTTCAGCGGGAACACCGGGCTGCGGCCGGGCTCGCCCACAGGCTTGCCGTCCAGCAGCAGGCGGTAGAGATGCCCGGGCAGCAGGGGCGGGTCGCTGGTGGCGGAGACGATCAGCGCGCCGTCATTGGCTCGCACGGTGGCGTCCGGCTCCGGCACGATGATGCGCAGCAGCTGGTAGGCCGGAGGGCCGGGCGGCAGAGCGGGCGTGGCCGGTGCGTACAGCGGCGGTGGCATGCGCACGCCGTTGGGGGAACCGGGCTGCGAATTGATCGGCGCCAGTTGCAGTTTCTGCGCGTTGCCGCGCGGCGGCTGATCGGTGAAGACGCGATTACCTTCCTTGTCGATGTAGGTGTAGACCTCGGCGCTGGCCGACAGGCAGAACAGCGACGACAACAGGACCGCCGACAAGAGAGTCGCCAGATAGCGCATCGTCAGCCGCCCGTCCTGGGCTGGACCTTGGGTCGTTGCGGGCTGTTGGTACTGATGCGTTGCAGGGTGAAACTCACTGGGGCGCTGGTTTGAATCACCCGACTGCCCTGCAACACCTGGACTGCCAGGGTATGGTCGCCGCGGTCGATTTCCTGCAGGCCGATGCTGGTGCTGCTGGTCGGCGCGCCATAGGGCTGGCCGTCGAGCAGCAATTGCAGTTGATGGCCGCCAGCCAGGGCGGGCTGCACCACGACATTGACGATGAAGGTGCCGTTGTTCTGCCGCAGCGATTCGTCGTCCGGCAGGTTGCTCAGCGCAAGAATGGAGTAGGGAGTCGTGGCCTGGCTCTCAGTGCCGCTGTCGGCGGGGGCGGCGACCGAACCCTGCGGGCCTACGGTGTTGGTCGGCGGCAGTTCCACAGGCTTCGCGTCGACATTGGTCGGCGGCTGGTTGGTGAACACCGTATTGCCGTTGGCGTCGGTGTACTTGTAGATCTGCGCGCTGGCTGGCAATGCGGCGGCGAGCAGCAGGGCGGTGAGGATCAGGCGCATGAAGAATCTCCGGATGGTCCTGCCAAGCCTTGCACTGCCGACGGCAGCTGGCAAGTTGCCTATTGTCTTTCAGCGGGGCGCCGCACGTTGTGCGCTGCTGCTCGTGGGGGACCTTTCCTGCGTGGGACGGGTCCGAGCCAGGCGCCGGCCTCTGTATGATGCCGGCTAGCGTGATTTTCCATGTTTGTGGGGTATGCCTGTGATTCCGATTCGTTACCTGCTTCGTCAGTGGCTGTTGCTGTGCTGCCTGGGCCTCGGCTTGTCCGTTGCCGGGCCCGCGCTGGCGGCGCTTCCCGGGCCGCTGGCCGGGGTGACGGGCAGTGGCGAGGCGAAGGTCAGTGACGCTCAACTGGAGCAGTCGCTGAACCAGGTCATCAAGACCCTGGAGAACGACCAGCAGCGCGCCGACCTGCTGAAGAAGCTCAAGCAACTGCGCGATGCAACGAAGAAAAGCTCGGACGACCAGGGTGGCGTACTCGGTCTGATCGGCGACACCCTGGGCAGCCTGGAGCGCCAGTTCGAAGGTGCCAACAGCCCGATGGTGCGCTGGTCCGAACTGTTCCAGGGCGCCGGCTTCGAACTGGAGGTGCGCACCCCATCGCTGGCGGAGTGGCCGGGGATGATCCTCGATTTCGCCCTGGTCATCCTCATCTGGGCCTGCGTCGCCCTCGGCCTGCGTTGGATAGCCGGGCGGATGCGCAAGCGCTTCGGCCTGGAAGACGAGTTGCCGCAACATCCGAAGACACGCGACCTGCTGCTGTTCGCCCTGCGCAAGCTCGGCCCCTGGCTGGTGGCCTTCCTGATCACCGTCTACCTGTCCGTGGTGCTGCCCAGCTCGCTAGGCAAGCTGGTAGCAATGGTGATCGCCTACACCCTGGTGTGCGGCACGCTGTTCTCCGCGCTGTGCGTGATCTCCCTGTCGCTGCTCAGCGGCCCGCACCGCATGCGTGCGCTGGATATCCTGCGCCGCCGCGCCTTCCGCCCGCTCTGGCTGATCGGCAGCCTCGCGGCGCTGGGCGAAGTAATGCATGACCCGCGTGTGATCGAGAGCCTGGGGATGAACATCTCGCTGTTCGTTGGCTCCGTGGCGAACATCTGCGCGGCGCTGCTCACCGCACTGTTCGTCCTGCAGTTCCGCCGGCCCATCGCCCATCTGATCCGCAATCAGCCGCTGGAGCGCCGCCTCAAGCGCCGTGGCCTGAGCGATCTCGTAGAGTTCATCGGCTCGATCTGGTTCCTGCCGGTGCTGGTGCTCGTGGGCATCTCACTGTTCGCCACGATCGTCACCGCTGGCGATAGCAGCTACGCCCTGCGCCGCGCCCTGGTCTGCGCCGCCGTGGCCGTCGTGGCGATGACCGTCAACGGCCTGATCCGCCGCGCACACCAGCGCTCCGCGCGGCGCGGTGCGCGTCGCCATGCGCCGTACGTCGAGCAGCTGCAGAGCTTCGGCTACACGCTGCTGCACATCGGCAGCCTGCTGTTCTTCCTTGAGATCGGCCTGCGCGTCTGGGGCATGTCGCTGGTGCGTTTCGCTGAAGGCGACGGCTCGCAGATCAGCCTCAAGCTGTTCAGCTTCGGCACCACCCTGCTGGTCGCCTGGCTGGTCTGGATCCTCACCGACACTGCGGTGCAGCACAGCCTCGGCCTGGGCGGCAAGAGGGGTGCGAACGCCCGCGCGCTGACCATGCTGCCACTGATCCGCAACGTGCTGTTCGTGACCATCGCGGTAATCGCGCTGATCGTCGCCCTGGCCAACATGGGCATGAACGTCACGCCGTTGCTCGCCGGTGCTGGTGTCATCGGTCTGGCCATCGGCTTCGGTGCGCAATCGCTGGTGGCCGACCTGATCACCGGCCTGTTCATCATCATCGAGGACTCGTTGTCCATCGACGACTATGTCGACGTCGGTGGCCACCTTGGCACGGTGGAAGGCCTGACCATCCGCACCGTGCGCCTGCGTGACCTGGATGGCGTGGTGCACACCATCCCGTTCAGCGAGATCAAGAGCATCAAGAACTACTCGCGGCAGTTCGGCTACGCCATGTTCCGCTGGCCGGTGCCGGCGAGCATGCCGATCGACGACGCGCTGGCGCTGGTCAAGGAAGTCTCCGGCGAACTGCGCGGTGACCGAACCATCAACCGCGCCATCTGGTCGCCGCTGGAAATCCAGGGCATCGAGAGCTTCGACGCCGGCCAGGCGATCCTGCGCTTCCGCTTCAAGACCGCGCCAATCCGCCAGTGGGAAGTGCAGCGCGCCTTCAACCTGCGCCTGCGGCAGAAGCTCGACAAGGCAGGGCTGGAGCTGTCCATGCCACGCCTGAACGTGCAGCTGTCGCGCATGCGCAAATCGCGCCGCGAGGATGACGAGGAGCAGGGCGCGCCGGCGGACGGCGGGATCTGATCCAGCTGCTTCTCGTAGGGGCGAGCTTGCTCGCGAACGGGTTATTCGGCAGCTCCGGTGCCGGGCGGTTCGCGAGCAAGCTCGCTCCTACAGGTCGGTGACGCCGCACTCGCCTGTCAAAGCGCCTGTGCGCTTTCGCGAGGGCATAAAAAAGGCCTCCCGAAGGAGGCCTTAATGGTGTCGCTATTTATAGGTATTCGTGGATCAGACGCTGTAGTACAGGTCGTATTCCAGCGGGTGCACGAAGGTGCGCACCTTGATTTCTTCTTCCGACTTCAGCTCGATGTAGGCATCGATGAACTCGTCGGTGAACACGCCGCCCTTGGTCAGGAACGCACGGCCCTTGTCGAGTTCTTCCAGCGCCTCTTTCAGGCTGCCGCAAACCTGCGGGATTTCCTTCGCCTCTTCCGGCGGCAGGTCGTACAGGTTTTTGTCGGCGGCATCGCCGGGGTGAATCTTGTTCTGGATGCCGTCCAGGCCGGCCATCAGCAGAGCGGCGAAGCACAGGTAGGGGTTGGCAGCCGGGTCCGGGAAGCGCGCTTCGATGCGGCGGGCTTTCGGGCTGGATACGTACGGGATACGGATCGAGGCGGAACGGTTGCGAGCCGAGTAGGCCAGCATAACCGGGGCTTCGAAGCCCGGAACCAGACGCTTGTAGGAGTTGGTGGCCGGGTTGGTGAAGCCGTTCAGGGCCTTGCCGTGCTTGATGATGCCGCCGATGAAGTACAGAGCGGTATCGGACAGACCGGCATAGCCTTCGCCAGCGAAGGTGTTCTTGCCATCCTTGGAGATGGACATGTGAACGTGCATGCCCGAGCCGTTGTCGCCGTACAGCGGCTTCGGCATGAAGGTCACGGTCTTGCCGTAGGCGTCGGCTACGTTGTGGATGCAGTACTTCAGGGTCTGAACTTCGTCAGCCTTGGCAACCAGGGTGTTGAACTTCACGCCGATTTCGTTCTGGCCGGCAGTCGCCACTTCGTGGTGGTGAACTTCGATGACCAGGCCCATTTCTTCCATGGCGTTACACATGGCGGTACGGATTTCGTGGTCGTGGTCGACCGGCGGTACCGGGAAGTAGCCGCCCTTGACGCCCGGACGGTGACCTTTGTTGCCGGTCTCGATGTCAGCGTCGGTGTTCCAGGAAGCCTGCTCGGAGAAGATCTTGAACATCGAGCCGGAGATATCGGACTTGAACTTCACTTCGTCGAAGATGAAGAACTCCGGCTCCGGGCCGACGAATACGGTGTCACCGATACCGGTGGACTTCAGGTACTCCTCGGCGCGCTTGGCGATGTTGCGCGGGTCGCGCTCGTAGCCTTGCATGGTGCTCGGCTCGATGATGTCGCAAACGATGATCAGGGTCGGCTCTTCGGTGAACGGGTCGAGCACGGCGGTGCTGTCGTCCGGGAGCAGGATCATGTCGGAGGCTTCGATGCCCTTCCAGCCTTCGATGGAGGAGCCATCGAACATCTTGCCGGCTTCGAAGAACTCGTCGTCCAGCGCATCGCGGGCGGGCATGGTGACGTGCTGCTGCTTGCCTTTGGTATCGGTGAAGCGCAGGTCAACCCACTTCACGTCATGATCTTTGATCAGTTGTTGCGACTTGTACGACATGCTGTCCTCCAGGAGGGATTAGAGCTGGGAGCTTTCTGTGCCCCAGTATCGGGTGATGCCGGCCGGCATAGTCGGCCAGGGCAACCTGCCTCACAAGAGAGCAAGTTGCGTGCCAGTGCCCGTAAATGGGCAGGGGCCCTGAAATCACGGGGTGTAGCGGGTGTTACAGAGAATTGCGCAATAATAGTGCACCGCTTTGGTGCTTCATCGTGGTGCGCCAGTCCATTTTGGTGCGCAAAAAAGAAAGTCTTCGATTTCTGCTCAAGTCTTGAGCAATTTCGGATATAATTCCGCCCCTTTTTTTCAGTCCCATGGCAATCGCCCGATCCGCATGAAACTCATCGTCAAGGTCTTCCAGGAAATCACCATCAAGAGCCGGCCGGTGCGCAAGCGCTTCATCCGCCAGCTGGCGAAGAACATTCGCACGGTGCTCCGCGACCTCGACCCCGAGCTGCTGGTCGAAGGCGAGTGGGACAACCTCGAGGTCGAGACCAAGGTCACCGATCCCAAGGTCCTGCGCGAGATGATCGAGCGCCTGACCTGCACGCCAGGCATCGGCCACTTCCTGGAAGTGCACGAATACCCGCTGGGCGATTTCGACGACATCCTCGAGAAGTGCAAGGCCCACTTTGGTGACAAGCTGCCGGGCAAGGTCTTCTCCATGCGCTGCAAGCGCGCCGGCAAGCACCCCTTCACCTCCATCGACGTGGAACGCTACGTCGGCGGTGGCCTTCGCCAGCATTGCGGCGCGGCGGGCGTCTCGCTGAAGAACCCGGAAGTGGAAGTGCGCGTGGAAATCCGCCACGACCGCCTCTACGTGATTCACGCCCAGCATGATGGCCTGGGTGGCTACCCGTTGGGTGCGCTGGAGCAGGTGCTGGTGCTGATGTCCGGTGGTTTCGACTCCACCGTGGCGGCCTACCAGATGATGCGCCGCGGCATGATCAGCCACTTCGTGTTCTTCAACCTCGGTGGCCGTGCCCACGAGCTGGGCGTGATGGAAGTCGCGCACTACCTGTGGAAGAAGTACGGCAGCTCCCAGCGCGTGCTGTTCGTCAGCGTGCCCTTCGAGGAAGTGGTCGGCGAGATTCTCACCAAGGTCGACGACAGCTACATGGGCGTGACCTTGAAGCGCATGATGCTGCGCGCCGCCAGCCGAGTGGCCGAGCGCCTGGAGATCGACGCGCTGGTGACCGGTGAGGCGATTTCCCAGGTGTCCAGCCAGACCCTGCCGAACCTCTCGGTGATCGACCGGGTGACTGACACCCTGGTCCTGCGCCCGCTGATCGTCAGCCACAAGCAGGACATCATCGACACCGCCACGCAGATCGGCACCGCCGAGTTCGCCAAGCACATGCCAGAATATTGCGGTGTGATCTCGGTGAACCCGACCACCCAGGCCAAGCCATACCGCGTCGACCACGAAGAAACCAAGTTCGACATGGCCGTGCTCGACCGCGCCCTTGAGCGTTCCACCCAGATGACCGTCGATCGCGTGATCGACGAGCTGGGCAAGGACCTCGCGGTGGAAATGGTCGACGAAGTGCTGGCCGGCCAGATCGTCGTGGACATCCGTCACCCGGATGCCCAGGAAGATGAACCGCTGGCCATCGAGGGCATCGAAGTCCTGGCCATGCCGTTCTACGCGATCAACAGCAAGTTCAAGGAACTGGACCCCAACCGCCAGTACCTCCTGTATTGCGACAAGGGCGTGATGAGTCGCCTGCACGCCCACCACCTGGTCAACGAAGGGCACACCAATGTGCGTGTTTACCGTCCGCAATAAAGGCGCGGACCAACGCCGCCAGCCCGGACTGTTCGGCGGCAGTATCCGCCACCGACCTCCCGACACATTCGGTGCGTAGGCTCACGCCCTGACCTTTTGCACCGCCGCGCCACGGCCCGGCCCCCGCTGCCGAATACGGCGGCCGAAGATTCACTATCGAGACTGACACTGTGATCGAAAAACTGCGCAACATCGCCATCATCGCCCACGTCGACCATGGCAAGACCACCCTCGTAGACAAGCTCCTGCGCCTGTCCGGCACCCTCGACCGCAAAGAGGCGGAAAACGAGCGCGTGATGGACTCCAACGACCAGGAAAAAGAGCGTGGCATTACCATTCTGGCGAAGAACACCGCCCTGAAATGGAACGACTACAGCATCAACATCGTCGACACCCCCGGCCACGCCGACTTCGGCGGCGAGGTTGAGCGCGTGATGTCCATGGTCGACTCCGTACTGCTGGTGGTCGACGCCCAGGACGGCCCCATGCCGCAGACCCGCTTCGTGACCCAGAAGGCCTTCAAGGCCGGCCTGCGCCCGATCGTCGTGGTGAACAAGATCGACCGTCCGGGCGCGCGTCCTGACTGGGTCATCGACCAGATCTTCGACCTGTTCGACAACCTCGGCGCCACCGACGAGCAGCTGGACTTCCCGATCGTCTACGCCAGTGCCCTGAACGGCATCGCCGGCATGGACCACGAGAAGATGGACGACAACATGGACGCGCTGTTCCAGGCGATCATCGACCACGTCCCGGCGCCGAAAGTCGACGTCGACGGCCCGTTCCAGATGCAGATCTCCCAGCTGGACTACAACAGCTTCCTCGGCGTGATTGGCATCGGCCGTATCGCCCGCGGCAAGGTCAAGACCAACACCCCGGTCGTGGCCATCAGCGACGACGGCACCAAGCGCAACGGCCGCATCCTGAAGATCATGGGTCACTCGGGCCTGCAGCGCGTCGAAGTCGCTGAAGCCGAAGCCGGCGACATCGTCTGCGTCTCGGGCATGGACGAGCTGTACATCTCCGACACCCTGTGCGACCCGCAGAACGTCGAAGCGCGTCCGCCGCTGACCGTCGACCAGCCGACCGTGAGCATGACCTTCCAGGTCAACGACTCGCCGTTCGCCGGTAAAGAAGGCAAGTTCG
Source organism: Pseudomonas sp. NPDC086581 (assembly GCF_044746165.1). Classification (NCBI taxonomy): domain Bacteria; kingdom Pseudomonadati; phylum Pseudomonadota; class Gammaproteobacteria; order Pseudomonadales; family Pseudomonadaceae; genus Pseudomonas; species Pseudomonas sp. NPDC086581. Next base: position 305,271 of record NZ_JBIVBR010000010.1, read on the forward strand.
TCACCAGCCGCAACATCAAGGACCGTCTGGACAAGGAACTGCTGCACAACGTGGCCCTGCGCGTCGAGCAAGGCGACTCCCCGGAGAAATTCAAGGTTTCCGGCCGTGGCGAACTGCACCTCTCGGTACTGATCGAAACCATGCGCCGTGAAGGCTTCGAGCTGGCCGTAGGCCGTCCGGAAGTGGTCATCATCGAGACCGCCGAAGGCGAGAAGCAGGAGCCTTACGAGAACGTCACCATCGACATCGAAGAGCAGCACCAGGGCTCGGTGATGGAACAGATGGGCCTGCGCAAGGGCGATCTGACCAACATGATCCCCGACGGCAAGGGCCGTGTGCGCCTGGAATACACCATCCCGGCGCGCGGCTTGATCGGCTTCCGTAACAACTTCCTGACCCTGACCTCGGGCACCGGCATCCTGACCTCGACCTTCAGCCACTACGGCCCGATCAAGGCAGGCGAAGTGACCAACCGTCAGAACGGCGTACTGGTCTCCATGGCTACCGGCACCGCGCTGACCTACTCGCTGGAAACCCTGCAAAGCCGCGGCAAGCTGTTCCTCGGCCCAGGCGACGAGATCTACGAAGGCCAGCTGGCCGGCATCAACAGCCGTGACAACGACCTGGTGATCAACCCCACCAAAGGCAAGAAGCTCGACAACATGCGCGCTTCGGGCAAGGACGAAGTCATCGCCCTGGTTCCGCCGATCCGCTTCACCCTGGAGCAGGCGCTGGAATTCATCGCTGATGACGAGCTGGTGGAAGTGACGCCGAAGTCGATCCGTCTGCGCAAGAAAATGCTCAACGAGAACGACCGCAAGCGCTACGAACGCGCCAAGGTCTGATCGATCAGCAGTGAAAAAGCCGGGCTCATGCCCGGCTTTTTTTTGCCTGTCGCAAGGCGCGGGCGCTTTTCGTAGGGCGAGTCACCCGGCGGCCTCAGTGCTCGCGAACGGATCGCCTGACAGCGCTGGCGCTGGACGGGATGGCACTGGGCAGTAAATCGAAGCGCGTCACGTGGCTGGAAGGGGGCGTCGCGGCGTCTGATCCTGTGAAGCTGAGAGATAGTGAACGCAGGCCAGGGACTTGGGCCGATATACTCAGCCTCCCGGACCTTGCCGTCCGGGTCGGGATGGACTCGCACAGAACCTCAAGGATTCGAAAGCATGCAATGGATTTTCATGCTGGTCGGCCTGGTCATCGGCGCCGCTGCGGGCGAGTCGATCACCGGGGCGGTATTGGGCGCGGTGGTTGGCCTCGCACTGGGGCAGACCTTCGCGCTGCATAGCCTGCAGCGGGAGAACGCGAGCCTTCGCGGTGAGCTGAAGGCCTTCGGCGAGCGCTTTGACCAGGGCACCAAGGCGCTATATGAGCGCCTGCTGCAGGTGGAACGTGGCACGAGCGGACAGACGCCGCCGGCCAGCGTCGAGCACGTTGCGCCGCAAATGCCGGCCGCACAGGACGTGCCCGAGCCCGAGACACCTGTCAGCGAACCTGCTGCTGCCGAGCTGGAGTGGAACATCGAACTGCCCACCGACGAGCTGGCGCCGACTCCGGCGGCTGCCGCGCGGGTAGAGGCGCCCATCGAGTGGTTCGACCTGGTGCTCGAACCGATGCAAAGGCCTGCCTCCCTGGCTCGCGCCGAGGAGTCCGAGGCCCAGCAGCCGGCGCCTTCCGCACCACCGCTGCCGCCATCTCCGCCCGTGCCTTCCCTGTTCGACCGCGCCTTCGGCGCCGCCCGCGACTGGCTGCTGGGCGGCAACACCGTGCTGCGCGTCGGCGTTGTGCTGCTGTTCCTCGGCCTGGCCTTCCTGCTGCGCTACGCCACCGAAGGCATGACCATGCCGCCGCAAGGCCCCTACATCGGCACCGCCGCCGCCGCGTTGGCGCTGCTCGGGCTCGGTTGGTGGCTGCGTCACCGGCGCCCGGCCTATGCATTGATCCTCCAGGGCACCGGCGTCGCCGTGCTCTACCTGACGGTGTTCGCCAGCATCAAGCTGTACCCGGCGATGAACCATGGCGAAGTGCTGATCGATCCGAAGGCCGGCTTCGTGCTGCTGGTGGCGGTCACCCTGTTCTCGGCGATTCTCGCCATCCTGCAGGACGCCGTGGGCCTTGCCGCCGCCGCGGCGCTGGGCGGTTTCGCCGCGCCGATCCTGGCGTCCACCGGCGGTGGCAGCCACGTCGCGTTGTTCAGCTACTTCGCCCTGCTCAATGCCGGCATCTTCGCCATCGCTTGGTTCAAGGCCTGGCGAATGCTTAACCTGATCGGTTTCTTCGGCACCTTCGGTATCGGTCTGGCCTGGGGGCTGCGGTCATACAAGCCGGAGCTGCTCGGCACGACCGAGCCGTTCCTGATCCTGTTCTTCCTCACCTACGTCGCCATCGGTCTGCTGTTCGCCCGCCGTCGCCTGCGCGAGGCGACTGGCGAGCCGGAGGATGATTCCCGCGAGGCGCTGCTGCGCTGGTCGGCGCGGCAGACCGACTACGTCGACGGCACCGTGCTGTTCGGCACGCCGCTGGTGGGCTTCGGTCTGCAATACGGGATCATCCAGCATCTGGAGTTCGGCGCGGCGTTCAGCGCCTTGGCGCTGGGCCTGTTCTACATGGTGCTCGCTCGCCTCCTGGCCGAGCGCACCGCCGGCCGTGCGCTGCTGCTGGTGGAAGCCTGTCTGGCGCTGGGCGTAGTGTTCGGCACGCTGGCGATCCCGCTGGGCCTGGATGCACGCTGGACCTCCGCCGCCTGGGCTGTGGAAGGCGCCGGCATCTTCTGGCTCGGCTTGCGCCAACAGCGGCCGCTGGCGCGGATTTTCGCCTTGCTGCTGCAAATTGGTGCGGCACTGGCCTTCCTCGGCGAACTGCGCGCCGCCCCGCAGTCGCTGACGCTGCTCGACGGCGCGCCGCTGGGTGCGCTGATGCTCGGCTTGGCGCTGCTGTTCAGCTTCTGGAATCTGCGCAATGCCGATGCGCAAACCCTGCGCAGTTGGGAGCCGAATGCCTGCCCGGTGCTGGCGGCCTTCGGCCTCGCCTTCCTCTACCTGATCGCGCCGCTGCTGATGGGCGCGGACGGCACGGCCATGAGCTGGGCCGTGGCCGGTCTGGCGACCCTGTTCGCCGCGCTGCGCCTGCGCTCGCGCACCGTCCTGGCCTGTGCCTTTGCGGTGCAATTGCTGGGCGGTGCGGTGTTCCTCCTGCATCTGCATGGCGCGCAGGAGGGCAGTGGTGTGCTCGGCTCGGGTTGGCGCGGGCTGGTGACTGCCTCGCTGATCGGCCTGGCGCTGATCGCTGCCATGCTGATCGCCGCGCGCGATCCCCTGGTGCGTGACGACCGCCGGTTGATGCTCGGCCTGAGTGTGGTTCTGCTGCTGGGCCTGGCCTTTATCAACCTCGCCGTACTCTTCGTGCTGCCGTGGCAGACCGCCGCCGCCGTCTGGGCCGGCAGCGGCCTGCTGATCCTCTGGCTGAGCCTGCAATTGCAGCAGCGCGCGGCCTTCGTCTTCGGCCTGGTGCTGCAGGTGATCGGTGCCGGGGCCTTCCTGCTCGGCGGCTCGGCACTGTTTGGCGACTTGCCCAGCGAGGGTCTGAAACCGCTGGCGCACATGGGCTTCTGGACACCTACGGTGCTGGCGCTGGCCGCGCTGGTTGGCGCCTGGCGCCTGCACCGGGCCAGCGAACGCGAGCGCAACCTGGCGCTGGGTGGCCTTGGCCTGGAGCAGTTGTCGCAGCTGCTGCTGGTGTGGGGCGCCGGTTGGTGGGCGCTGACCGCGTTGTGGGAGATCGCCCGCTTCGTGCCCGGCGAGATGCGAGAGCACGTGGCACTGCTGGTGGCGGCAATCAGCGTCGGCCTCTGGTCGCTGCTGGCGCGTCGCGAGCAATGGCGCGCGCTGGCGCTGCTGTGCCTGGCGCTGGTGCCGGTGTCGCTGGTGGCGCTGGCCAGCGCCTGGAACCCGCAGTACCTCCCGCTGGCCGAACTGGGCTGGCTCGGCTGGCTGCTGGTGTTCGCGGTGCACTTCTTCACCCTGCGCCGACTGGCTGCACTGCTGCCGCACCGTGCTGCGCAGGCGGCCCATGTGCTGGGCTGCTGGCTGATCCTCGGCGTGCTGGCGCTGGAACTGCGCTACCTGTTCTTCGCCCTGGCCGAGCATTACAACGCCTGGCGCTGGCTGGGCTGGGCGCTGGTGCCGAGCCTGTTCCTCATCCTCATGGGTGGGGTCGCACGCCTGCCGTGGCCGGTGGCGGCCTTCGAGCGTGAGTACCGCGCCATCGCCGCCGCCCCGGTAGCCCTGGCGCTGCTGGGCTGGTTCTGGCTGGTCAACCTGTTCAGCAACGGAGCGGCTGACCCGCTGCCCTACCTGCCGCTGGTGAACCCGCTGGAGCTGGGCATGCTCATCGTGCTGGCGGCGATCTTCCAGTGGACGCGCCTGGGCCTGCCGCAACTGGGCGTGGCCGAGTCGACCCTGCGCCTGCCGGTGCAGGCGGTGCTCGGCGCTTCGCTGTTCGCCCTGCTGACCATGGCCGTGTGCCGCACGGCGCACCACTGGGGCGGCGTGCCGTTCGAGTTCGACTCGCTGAGCCAGTCGATGCTGGTGCAGGCCGGGCTGTCCATCGTCTGGGCGCTGATCGCCCTGGGCCTGATGATCGCCGGGCATCTGCGTGGCCGCCGCGACTTCTGGCTGGTCGGTGCGGTGCTGCTGGTCGTAGTGGTGATCAAGCTGTTCCTCGTCGACCGCGCCAGCGGCGGCAGCCTGGAACGCATCATTTCCTTCATCGGCGTCGGCGTGCTGATGCTGATCGTTGGCTACTTCGCGCCGCTGCCGCCGCGCCGGCCGGTGCCTGAAGAGCAACCGCAACAGGAGCAACCCTCCGCATGAAGCTCAATACCCTCGTTCTGCTCGCAGGTGCCTGCCTGTTGGGCAACCAGGCCAGTGCCGCGCCCACGCCGGCGGACTTCGCCAACCGCGTTCCGCTGGAAGTGTCCGGCGACGGTCCGTGGTACCGCGTGCAATTGCCCATCGAGGTGCTGTTCGCGGCCCGCCATGGCGACTTGCGCGACGTACGCATCTTCAACGCCGAAGGCGAGGCGCTGCCCTACAGCCTGCGCTCCAGTGCGGCCAGCGAGAAGGAGGTGCGCAGCGAAGTGCAGGCGCGCATCTTCCCGCTGCGCGGTGCTTCCGGCAGCGCGGCCGGCGACAACCTGAAGATCGTCCGCAGCACCACCGGCACCATCCTCGAAATCACCCCGAACGCGCCTGCCCAGGACAAGACCCAGGTCCTGCGCGGCTGGCTGCTGGAAACCGGTTCCGGCGATTTGCCGCTGGATCGCTTGCAGCTGGACTGGACGGCGGACAGCGACGGCTTCCAGCGCCTGCGCATCGAGGCCAGCGACGACCTGGAGCACTGGCGTTCCCTGGGGGAAGGGCAGCTGGCGCGGCTGGATTTCAACGGCCAACGCATCGAACAGAACGACATCGCGCTGCCCGGCCAGGCGGCGCGCTATCTGCGCCTTTGGTGGGAGTCGCCGGAGCAGGCCGCGCAACTGGTCGGCGCCACGCTCAGCGGCAGCCGCAGCAGTAGCGGCCCGGTACCGATGCTCTGGTCCGAGCCGCTGGCGGCCAAGGCCGACAACAACGGCGACTTCAGCTGGAGCCTGCCGCTGGCGCTGCCAGTGGAGCGCGTGCGGATTCCCCTGCAGCAGGACAACACCCTGGCGCCGGTGGTGATCTCCGGCCGCCATGACGGCAATGTGCAGTGGACTCCCCTGACGCGCGGCGTGCTGTATCGCCTGCCGGGGCAGGGCGGAGAAATCACCCAGGAAGAGCTGGAACTGCCCGGCACCACCCTGGGCGAGCTGCGCTTGCAGGTGGATTCGCGCGGCGGCGGCCTGGGCGGTTCGACGGCGCATCTGAGCGTGGGGGTTCGTGCCAGCGAGCTGGTATTCCTCGCCCGCGGAGGCGCGCCTTACGAACTGGCGGTGGGCGGCAGCTCCATCAGCGATGGCAGCCTGCCGCTGACCACCCTGGTGCCGGGCTACGAGCCCAAGCGCCTGGCGAGCATGGGCGAAGCGCGGCTCAAGGGCACTCTTCAAGCGCCGGCGACACAATTGCCGGCGAATACAGCCAAGGTTGATGCCCACTGGAAACGCTACGGTCTTTGGGCGTTGCTGCTGGCAGGCGTCGGCCTGCTCGCGCTGATGGCGCTGAGCCTGTTGCGAAGCAATCGTCAGGCGCGCTGATCGACGCGGATCGCCGCAAGATAGGGGTGTCGCCTGTAGAAATTCTGATACTGTCTTGGTTGTTCTGATTGCCAAATAACAACAAAGCATGGAGTAGCAGAATGATCAGAAAGGCGCTCACCCCGCTGGCGGCTGCGTGCGCATTGGCCATTGCCACCCAGGCCTCCGCAGCCCCTTCGCCGTATTCCACCCTGGTCGTCTTCGGCGACAGCCTGAGCGATTCCGGACAGTTCGCCGACGCCGGCGGCCCTGCCGGCGCCAGCACCCGTTTCACCAACCGTGTCGGCCCAACCTACCTGGACGGCAGCGGCGAGATCTTCGGCCCCACCGCGCCGATGATCCTGGGCGGGAAGCTGGGTATCAGTGGCACCGACCTCAACCCCTCGACCTCGCTGGTCCCCGGCACCGTGGACGGCAACAACTGGGCCGTAGGCGGCTACCGTACCGACCAGATCTACGATTCGATCACCGCTGCCGGTGGCTCGGTGGTCACCTCCGGCTCCAACAGCCGTACCCGCGACGGCTACCTGGTGAACAACCGCGCCGACCCGAACGCGCTCTACTACCTCACCGGCGGCGGCAACGACTTCCTTCAGCTGCGCATCACCAACGACCCCACGGCCCGCGCGGCGGCCGGTCGTCTGGTGGACAGCGTGGATGCGCTACACAACGCGGGTGCGCGCTACATCATGGTCTGGCTGCTGCCTGACCTTGGCCAGACACCCGCTACCAACGGCACTGCGCTGCAATCCATCGGCACCCAGTTGTCGGGTATCTTCAACCAGGAGCTGGTCAGCCAACTGGCTGCGTCGAATGCCAACGTCATCCCGCTGAACATTCCGGCGATGTTCAAGGAAGTGCTGGCCAACCCCGGCGCCTACGGCCTGGCCACCGGCCAGAACCTGGTCGGTACCTGCTTCAGCGGCAACAGCTGCCCCGAGAACGCGGTCTACGGCCGCCACGGCAGCAACCCCGACCCGACCAAGCTGATCTTCAACGACGGCGTGCACCCGACCATCGCCGGCCAGAGCCTGATCGCCGATTACGCCTACTCGGTGCTCTCCGCCCCGTGGGAAGCGACCATGCTGCCGGAAATGGCCCTGGGCACGTACAACGCCTACCAGGACCAGTTGCGCAGCCAGTGGCTGGCGGACTGGGAAAACTGGCAGGGCACCGGCCAGTGGCGCGGCTTCGTCACCGGCGGCGCGCAACACCTGGACTACGACGACCAGGACAGCGCAGCCGACGGCTCCGGCTACGGCGCCAACCTGACCCTGGGCACCAGCTACCGCCTCGATGACGCCTGGCGTGTCGGCGGCTCACTGGGCTTCTACCGGCAGAAGCTGGAGCTGGGCTCGGACGATTCCGACTACAAGCTCAACAGCTACCTGGGCAGCCTGTTCGTGCAGTTCCAGCAGAACCGCTGGTGGGCTGATGCCTCCGTGACCGGCGGCAAGCTCGACTTCGACGATGCCAACCGCAAGTTCTCCATCATCAACCACGAGGTAGAGGAGAAGGCCGATACCGACGGCAGCCTCCTGGCCTTCAGCGGCCGACTGGGCTACGACATCGCCCAGGGTGGCGAGAACTGGCACCTGTCGCCCTTCGTCAGCGCCGACTGGGCACGGGTGAAGGTGGACAGCTACGAAGAGGACAGCGGCCGTTCCACCGCGCTGGCCTTTGATGAGCAGAACCGCTACTCCCGCCGACTCGGCGTCGGCCTGCAGGGCAAGCTGGACCTGTCCCAGGAAACCCAGCTGTTCAGCGAGGTCGCCGTGGAGCGCGAATATGCCGACGACACCCAGAACGTCGGGATGAACTTCACCAGCCTGCCGGACGTCGGCTTCAGCCTGCAAGGCTACACCCCGCAGAGCCACCTGCAGCGTGCCACCATCGGCTTCGCCCAGAAGCTGACACCGGAGCTGTCGTTGCGTGGCGGCTACAGCGCGCACCGCAGCAGCGACGACCTGGCGCAGGGGGTGAACCTGGCCTTGAGCCTGGACTTCTGACCGGCTCACGCGAGTGATGTGGGGCGACGGTCGGGTCCGGCAGTCGCCCCGCTTTCTTTCCCGCGCGCGCGTTGCGCTGCGCGGCTGAAGGTCGCGGCGCCGATGAGCGTCGGGGAACTGCCCGTTCCCGGCGGGCTCCAAGCATTCTGCGAGGTCGCCGTGCAGGAGGCGTCGCGGACGTTTCCACGCTAGAATGCGCCCTGATTTTTTCTACCTTCTTCTCCCCCGGAGCCTTCCATGTCCCGCGTTACCCTGAGCCGCTATCTGATCGAGCAGACCCGCAGTCACAACACCCCGGCCGACCTGCGCTTCCTCGTCGAGGTAGTAGCGCGCGCCTGCAAGGAAATCAGCCATGCCGTATCCAAGGGCGCCCTGGGTGGCGTTCTAGGCAGCATGGGCACCGAGAACGTGCAGGGTGAAGTGCAGAAGAAGCTGGACGTGATCTCCAACGAGATCCTCCTGGAAGCCAACGAATGGGCCGGCAATCTGGCCGGCATGGCTTCCGAGGAAATGGACCATCCCTACCAGATTCCGGGCAAGTACCCCAAGGGCGCCTACCTGCTGGTCTTCGATCCGCTGGACGGCTCCTCCAACATCGACGTCAACGTCTCGGTCGGCACCATCTTCTCCGTGCTGCGCTGCCCGCATGAGTACCTGAGCCAGAACGACAGCCTGCGCGAGGAAGCCTTCCTCCAGCCGGGCACCACCCAGGTCGCCGCCGGTTATGCCATCTACGGTCCGCAGACCATGCTGATCCTGACTCTGGGCAACGGCGTGAAGGGTTTCACCCTGGACCGCGAGTTGGGCAGCTTCGTGCTCACCCACGAGAACATCACCGTTCCTACCAGCACCGCCGAATTCGCCATCAACATGTCCAACGAGCGCCACTGGGAAGCCCCGGTGAAGCGTTACGTCAACGAACTGCTGGCCGGCAAGGAAGGCCCGCTGGGCAAGAACTACAACATGCGCTGGATTGCCTCCATGGTGGCCGACGTGCACCGCATCCTGACCCGCGGCGGCGTCTTCATGTACCCGCGCGACTCCCGTGAGCCGGAGAAGCCCGGCAAGCTTCGCCTGATGTACGAAGCCAACCCGATGTCCTTCATCATCGAACAGGCCGGCGGTGCAGCCACCAACGGCCACCAGCGCATCCTCGACATCCAGCCGGAGAACCTGCACCAGCGCGTTGCGGTGTTCCTGGGCTCCAAGGAAGAAGTCGAGCGCGCCACCGCCTACCACAAGGAAGGCTGATGGCTGCCGCGCCCTGGCAAGCGCTGCTGGACTGGTGGTTCGGCAGCGCGCTGGATGCCAACGAAGTCGCCGCCCAGCGTAATGCGCTGTGGTTCGGCAAGAGCGCCTGCCAGGACGTGGACTCGGAAAACCGTTTCGGCGGCCTGGTGCGCCAGGCCCTGGAAGGCGGACTGCGGGAGTGGGAGCGCGAGCCGCAGAGCTGGCTGGCGCTGATCCTGCTGCTGGACCAGTTGCCGCGCATGGTCTTGCGCGATACGCCGCGTGCCTATGCCGGCGACGCCCGCGCCCAGCAACTGGTGCGCCAGGGGCTGGAGGCGGGTTTCGACCGCCAGCTGCCGCGCATCGAGCGAGTATTCGTCTATATCGTCCTTGAGCACGCCGAAGACCTGGCCAGCCAGAACGAGGCGGTGCGCCTGTTCGAAGCCCTGCAGGCGGAATCCAGCGACAGCGAGAAGGTCCTGTTCGCCGGCTACCTTGCCTACGCGCGCAAGCATCAGGTGGTGATCGAGCGCTTCGGTCGCTTCCCTCACCGCAATGCCATCCTCGGCCGCGAGTCCACGGCCGAAGAAGCTCGCTTCCTCACGGAACCTGGCTCACGATTCTGACTCCAACCCGGCGGCCGAACTGGTCGCCTTGTGCCAAGCTTGTTGGCCTGCCCCCCAAACAATGGAGTTGTCGATGTCCTTCCGCCGCCTCGCGCTCGTCGCGTTCTGTGTCGTCCTGGCCGCTTGCAGCAAAGTGAACCAGGAGAACTATTCCAAGATCAAAACCGGCATGAGCAAGGCCGAAGTCGAGGACCTGCTCGGCAAGCCCACCGAATGCTCCGGCGCACTGGGTGTTTCCAGCTGCACCTGGGGTGATGAGAAAGCCTTCATCAGCATCCAGTACGCCGGCGACAAAGTGCTGCTGTTCTCCGCCCAGGGCCTGAAGTAATTCTGCCCTGGCAGGGCAGGCAGCCAAGGAGAAGCGAATGCGTCGATCCATCACCTGGCTGGCCTGCCTCGTCGCGCTGAGCGGTTGCGCCGGTTCTACCCAGCAACCGCCGCAGACCGCGCAGGTCGACCTCAAGCGCTACGAGGGCACCTGGTACGAGTTGGCGCGCAAGCCGATGTTCTTCCAGCGCCACTGCGCGCAGTCCGAAGCGCACTACCGTCTGCAGGACGATGCCAGTATTGCGGTGACCAATCGCTGCCTGACGAAGGATGGCGAATGGGACCAGGCCACCGGCCGCGCCGAGGCGCAGGTGCCGGGCCGCACCGACAAGCTCTGGGTGCGCTTCGACAACACTTTCTCGCGGATCTTCCCCGGCCTCGCCAAGGGCGACTACTGGGTGCTCTATGTCGACGACGACTACCAGACCGCGCTGGTCGGCAACCCCAACCGCGAATACCTCTGGCTGCTCTCGCGCCAGCCGGTGGTGCCGGATGCCACCCGCATGAAGCTGCTGGAACTGGCCCACGAGCGCGGCTACCAGACTGACGACCTGATCTGGCGGGCGGGGGAGACCTCCACCGCGCCCTGACGAAAAACGCCCCGAGGGGAGTTTTTCATGGAGCGTATTCCGGGTTGTTTTCCGGAGGTTCGGTCATCCCAGCAGCTCGCGCAGCACGTGGGCGAAGTCGCGGGCGCTCTGTTCTTCCAGCGCATGCCGGCCATCGCGCACGCGCCATTGCCCAGCGACCATCACGTCGCGCACCTGCCGATCACCGCCGGCGAACAGCCAGCGGTTGAGAATGGCGTCGCCACGGGCGGTCTGCAGGTAAGGATCGCCCCCGTCTAGTACCAGCAGGTCGGCGCGCTTGCCCACTGCCAATTCGCCGGTGGGTTGGCCAAGGGCGAGCGCGCCGCCGGTCAACGCCGCGTCGAACAGAGTTCGGCCGACCATCGGCTGGTCCTGGCCATAGAGGCGGTTGCGACGCTGGTCGCGCAGGCGCTGGCCGTATTCCAGCCAACGCAGTTCCTCGACCACGCTGAGCGATACATGGCTGTCCGAGCCGATGCCGAAGCGGCCGTGCTGGGCGAGGTAATCCACCGCCGGGAAGATGCCGTCGCCCAGGTTCGCCTCGGTGGTCAGGCAAAGGCCGGCCACCGCGCCGCTGCGGGCCATGGCCGTCACTTCGTCGGGTTCGGCATGGGTCGCGTGGACCAGGCACCAGCGCTCGTCCACCTCGACGTTCTCGTACAGCCACTGCAGCGGGCGACGCCCGCTCCAGGCCAGGCAGTCGTCGACTTCCTTCTGCTGCTCGGCGATGTGGATGTGCACCGGGCAACCGCTGGAGTCAGCGCCCAGCACCTCGGTGATCTGCTGCGGGGTTACTGCGCGCAGGGAGTGGAAGCACAGTCCCACGCCCTGCTGCGGCCGGGTCGCCAGGTGCGCGCGCAGGCCGTCGATCAGCTTCAGGTAGTTTTCGGTGCTGTTGATGAAGCGGCGCTGGCTTTCACTGGGTGCCTGGCCGCCGAAGCCTGCGTGGGAGTAGAGCACCGGCAACAGGGTCAGGCCGATGCCGGCGTCCGTCGCGGCCTGACTGACGCGCAGGGCCAGTTCCGCCGGGTTGGCGTAGGGCTTGCCGTCGACGTCGTGGTGCACGTAGTGAAATTCGGCGACGCCGGTGTAACCGGCCTTGAGCATCTCGATGTACAGCTGGCGAGCGATGACGCCGACCTGCTCGGGCGACAGGCGGCCGACCAGGCGATACATCAGGTCGCGCCAGGTCCAGAAGCTGTCGTTGGGATTGCCGGCGACTTCCGCCAGGCCCGCCATGGCGCGCTGGAAGGCGTGCGAATGCAGGTTCGGCATGCCCGCCAGCATTGGCCCGGAAACCCGTTCGGCGCCCTCTGCGCTGCCATCCGGGGTGATCGCGGTGAATAGGCCGTCGGCATTGATCTCGAAGCGGACATTGCGCGCCCAGCCGGTGGGCAGCAGGGCGGATTCGGCGAACAGGACGGACATGCGCGGAGGCCTCGCGAGGTTCTTGGAATTTGTATATACATATACAGACGTTTGCCGAGGCCGTAAACTACAAGGCACCCGACGGTCGTCAGAGGACTTGTATGCACCGGTCGAATCCGGTACATGCCGGAGACAGACCCAGGCTTTCGCCCATCGTCGCCCAGACAAGGAGTTTCCCGTGCCCGCATCGCCCACGCCTACCCCGCCCGCCGAGGGTTCGTCGCTCGCCGCGCAGATGGGGGAAATTCCCGCGCCGTTGTATGCCCGCGTCAAGCAGCTGATCATCCAGCAGATCCAGTCCGGCACCTGGCCGCCGCACCACCGCGTGCCGTCCGAGGCGGAGCTGGTCGAAGAGTTGAGTGTCAGCCGCATGACCATCAACCGCGCGCTGCGCGAGCTGACCGCTGACGGCCTACTGGTGCGTATGCAGGGCGTGGGCACCTTCGTCGCCGAGCCCAAGGGCCAGTCGGCGCTGTTCCAGGTGCAGAACATCGCCGAGGAAATCACCGCCCGCGGGCACAAACATCATCTGGTGGTGATCAGCCTGGTGGAAGAGCTGGCCAGCGCCGAACGCGCCCTGGCGCTGGACGTGCGCGAAGGTCAGCGCATCTTCCACTCGATCATCGTGCACTACGAGAACGACATCCCGGTGCAGATCGAGGACCGCTACGTCAATGCGGCGGTGGCCCCGGATTACCTCAAGCAGGACTTCACCGGGCAGACGCCGTTCGCCTATCTCACGCAGGTGGCGCCATTGAGCGAGGGCGAGCACGTGGTCGAGGCGGTGCTGCCCAGCCCCGAGGAATGCAAGCTGCTGTCCGTCGACCGCCACGAGCCGTGTCTGCTGATCCGCCGGCGCACCTGGTCCGGACGCAATACCGTCACCAGCGCGCGCCTGCTGTATCCGGGCTCGCGCTACCGCCTGGAGGGACGTTTCAGTTCATGAGCGATATCAAGTTGCTGCGCGCCGCCGACTACCCGGCGATGCCCTGGAAAAACGGTGCGGGCACGACCCGCGAGATTGTCCGCGACGCCGGCGACGGCCTGGAAGGTTTCGGCTGGCGGGTGTCCATCGCCGACGTCGGGGCACCCGGTCCGTTCTCAGCGTTCACCGGTTACCAGCGTGTCATCAGCGTCCTGGAAGGCGAGGGCATGCGGCTGAACGTGGATGGCGCCGACTCCCGCGACTTGCGCGCGCTCGATGCCTTCGCCTTCGATGGTGCAAGCGTGGTGGATTGCACTTTGCTGGGCGGCGCGATCCGCGACTTCAACCTGATCTATTCGCCCGCCCGCTACCGGGCGCGGCTGCAGTGGCTGAAGCTGGAGGGTGCGGCGCACTTCTTCAGCAGCGCATCGACCGTCCTGCTGTTCAGCGTGGGCGAGGGGGTTCACGCTAGCCTGAAGGGTGCGGCCAGCGGTGTGCTGGGGCTGCATGACACCCTGATCGCCGAAGGTGACGGCGCGCTGCGCGAGTGGCGGCTGAAAGTGGCGGGCCGTGCGGACATCTGCGTGATCGAACTCGAAGCACGCTGAGCAGAAAGGGCGCCGGAAGGCGCCCTTTGCTTTTGTAGGATGGCGTGGAGCGAAGTGATACCCATCAATCACTGTGCGGTGATCCGCATGAGTATCGCTGTGCTCCACCCATCCTACGGGCCCCGTGCTGTCCTGTTCGCTTGGAGGCACCCGTAAGGCGCATAAAGCGGAACGCTTTATCCGCCGTCACGACCGGGCGGCGTATAACGCCAGAGGCGTTATACGCCCTACGCCGAGTTACGAATACAACCGTGCGTAGCCGATCCACCGGCTCATCACCCCATCCTCCACCCATGCCCGCGCGGCGGCGATGTCTGGGGCGAAGTAACGGTCCTGCTCGTAGTGCGGCACCTGGCTGCGGATCAGTGTGCGCACTTCCTGCAGCTGTGGCGAGCTTTGCAGCGGCGCGTGGAAGTCCACGCCCTGCGCGGCGGCGAGCAGTTCGATGGCGACCACGCCGGCGCTGTTGCCGGCCATGTCCTGCAGGCGGCGAGCGGCGAAGGTGGCCATGGAGACGTGGTCTTCCTGGTTCGCCGAGGTCGGCAGGCTGTCCACCGAGGCCGGGTGGGCCCAGGTCTTGTTCTCCGAGGCCAGGGCTGCCGAGGTGACTTGGGCGATCATGAAGCCGGAGTTCAGCCCGCCCTCCTTGACCAGGAAGGCCGGCAGCCCCGACATCGCCGGGTCCACCAGTTGGGCGATGCGCCGCTCGGACAGCGCGCCGATCTCCGAGATCGCCAGCGCCAGCACATCGGAGGCCATCGCCACCGGTTCGGCGTGGAAGTTACCGCCTGACAGAACATCGCCGTCAGCGCTGAACACTAGCGGGTTGTCTGAAACGGCGTTGGCCTCGCGCAGGAAAACTCCGGCAGCGAAACGCAGGTGATCCAGGCATGCGCCCATCACCTGTGGCTGGCAGCGCAGCGAGTACGGGTCCTGCACGCGCTTGCAGTCGATGTGCGATTGGTTGATCGGGCTGTCGTGAAGCAATTCGCGGTACAGCGCGGCGACCGCGATCTGCCCCGGCTGGCCGCGCACTTCCTGGATGCGCGCATCGAAGGGCACGAACGAGCCCTTCAGCGCTTCCACCGTCAGGCTACCGGCGACCACCGCCGAGATAAACAGCTTCTCCGCCGCGAACAGCCCGCGCAGGGCCAGTGCGGTGGACACCTGGGTGCCGTTGATCAGCGCCAGACCTTCCTTCGGCCCCAGCACCAGCGGCTCGGCGCCGGCTATGGCGAGGCCCTCGGTAGCTTCGAGGATGCGCCCTTCATGGCGCACCTGGCCGACGCCCAACAGGGTCGCGGACAGGTGCGCCAGCGGCGCCAGGTCGCCGGAAGCGCCCACCGAACCCTGCGACGGGATGCACGGGTAGACCCGCGCCTTGTACAGCTTGAGCAGCGTCTCGATCACCGGCAGGCCGACGCCGGAGAAGCCGCGCGCCAGGGAGCCGATCTTCAGCGCCATGATCAGCGCCACGCTGGCGTCGTCCAGCAGCGGGCCGGTGCCGGTGCAGTGGGAGAGGATCAGGTTGCGCTGCAGGGTGGCGAGCTGGCCCTCGGCGATGGAGGTGCGTGCCAGTAGGCCGAAGCCGGTGTTGATGCCGTACACGGTGCGCTGGTCGGCGATGATCTGGCTGACCGTCTGCGCGCTGCGCAGGATGGCTTCGCGGCATTCATCTGCGAGGCGCAATTCGGATTGGTGCTGGTAGATGGCGCGCAGCTGGTCGAGGTCGAACTGGCCGGGCGTCAGGAGCAGGGTTTCGGACATGTCAGCATCCTGGGTTCGGTGAAAGTGTTACCGCGGATCGATCCTGTATATACAGGTATAGCAATCGCTGTGCCATGGCGCTCCGGGACGCGTGGTCTGGCATTTCGCCGTGGCGTGCGCTGGCGCAGGGAGGAGTGAGTGTCACCGCCGGTGGCATTTCCAGTCCGATGGTCGTGGGCAAATCGTGGATCGGCGGCTAAACCCAAAGGGACACCAACGCGCCCGGAGACGCCCATGTCCGCCCCCCGTTGCCTGTTTGCCCTGCTGCTGGCCTTCGGTCTCTGCACGCAGACCCTTGCCGCTGGCTGTCCCTACCCGAAACCCGTGGAGTTCGCCGGGCTGAACTGGGAGAGTGGCATGTTCACTACCGAGGTGCTGCGCTTCATCCTGGAGAAGGGCTACGGCTGTCAGACCGACGCCGTGCCGGGTAACACCGTGACCATGGAGAACGCGCTGAAGCAGAACGACATCCAGGTCACCGGCGAGCAGTGGGCCGGGCGCAGCACCGTCTGGCAGCAGGCGGAGAAGGCCGGCCAGGTATTCTCCGTAGGCGAGACGGTGAAGGGCGCCAGCGAAGGCTGGTGGGTGCCGGACTACGTGGTGCACGGCGACGCGAAGCGGGGCATCAAGGCAGTCGCGCCGGACCTGAAATCCGTCAGTGACCTGCCCAGGTACAAGGCGCTGTTCAAGGATGATGAGGAGCCGGACAAGGGCCGCTTCTACAACTGCCCCACCGGCTGGACCTGCGAGATCGTCAACACGCAGAAGCTCAAGGCCTATGGGCTGCAAAGCAGCTACGTGAACTTCCGCACCGGCGCCGGCCCCGCGCTGGATGCGGCGATCAGCTCGGCCATCGCCCAGGGCAAGCCGGTGCTCTTCTATTACTGGGCGCCGACGCCGCTGCTGGGACGTTTCAAGCTGGTGCAGCTGGAGGAGCCGCCGTTCGACGAGGCTGCGTGGAAGACCCTGACCGATGCCAACGATCCCAACCCCAAGGGCTCGCGCTCGCTGCCGGCGAAGATCAGCATCGGCGTGTCCCGCGATTTTCACGACAAGGCGCCGGCACTGGTGCAGGTGTTCGAGAAGGTCGAGCTGCCATTGCCGTTGTTCAACGCGCTGCTGGCGGACATGGCGGAGCACCACCGGGACGTGGCGGACGTGCGGGCGAAGTTCTTCCGCGAGCACCGGGAGCTGTGGTCGAAGTGGGTGACGGCAGAGGCGGCGGCGCGGATCGATGCGGCCTTGAAGTAGGGCGGCAGTATGCGGTTCGCGAGCAAGCTCGCTCCTACAGGTGTGCATCGGCGCGCTTGTTGTAGGAGCAAGCTTGCTCGCGAACATCAGCCGCTGCTGTCTTCCATTTCCGCTCGGAAAGAACTTGTCTATACAACTTGTGTCCCTTGGTAGCGAGCGGTGTTACCGAACGCAACGAAACGGTGCAGCGAAGCCTTCTTCTGGTGCGATTGTCTGAAGCACGGCCATGGCTGACAGCTACTCTAGAATCCCTTCTTCTAATTTTTATTCCTTTTAAATCAATAAGATGAATTTATTTCGAGACTGACTGAGGCCCTCCCCAGCCAAGATTGGCCCTTGCTTTGCTTATACTTGTACATACAAGCATAGACATGATGGTTTCGAACCTTCGAAGCTGTCGAACGAACTGCCAAGCCCTCACCGGCTTAAACGATCCGAGCAAGCGAAGGAGCCTTCCGTGACCAAATTCCGCGACGTCGAAATCCGTGCCCCGCGTGGCACCCAACTGAACGCCAAGAGCTGGCTGACCGAAGCGCCGCTGCGCATGCTGATGAACAACCTCGACCCGGAAGTTGCCGAGAACCCCAAGGAGCTGGTGGT
>NZ_JBIVBR010000011.1:0-120713 GCF_044746165.1 Pseudomonas sp. NPDC086581
CGACCAACACCGCGGACCTGCAGCTTGCCTCCCGTCGCTCTCACCTTCGAGCTTATCGAGCTTTGCAGACACAAGCGGGCCATGCCCGCGAACCGGCCGTCAGGCCGGAGTGATCATGTCGGCGGAATCAGGCCGTGCGCCGCCCGCTGCCGGCATTGCCGGCGGCGGGCGGCCACTGCTCCATCCATTCGCGGAAGCGGATGCGTTCCTCGCGCACCAGCCAGCCATCCTGCTCGGCGAAACTCTCCGACAGCCACAGGCCACGGGTGCTGGCCTTGCACAGCTCGCCCTTGCTCAGGGTAAGCAGCTCGCCGGTCGGCTGCCCATGCTCCAGCGGCAGCAGGTAGATGTCCGGGCGACGGCGGTCCAGCCGCGCCACCAGCGGGCCGCTTTCGAGTTTCTCGTCGACGTGGAACAGGCTCACCTCGCGGGCATCCTTGGGCAGCTCCATGCGCAGGTCATAGACCAACTGCAGCGAGGCCGTCGGCAGGTGCACATAGGCCTGCGGGCGCTCCAGCAAGCGCAGCGCACCGGCCTGAACCGGGCGCGAGGCGCCGGACAGCGGGGTCAGGGAGAAGTGGCTGGTTTCGCGATAGCGCAGGATGCCCTCGTAGGGCGTCGGCAGCCAGGTGTCGCCAAAGCGCCCGCCCAGCCAGCCGTCGGCAGTTTCCACCAGGCATTCCTCGGCGACTTCCTGGATCGCGGTGAGCAGCGGCAGGTTCAGTTCGTGGGCCGGCACATAGCCGGAAATCAGCTTGAGCACCGTGTCGCCACGGTCCAGGCGGCGTTGGCGCACCAGGATCCAGTGGTCGCGTCCCTGGTAGTTCAGGGTCAGGCGCACCGAAACGCCGAGGTTGGCCAGTTCAGTGACGAAGCGCTCGGTCTCGTTGATCTCGATGGGGCGGCGCTTTTCCAGGACCTGGGCGAAGTTCAGGGGCTTGCCGAGGGTCTGGTAGATGAGACCTTCCGGGCTGGCTTCCACCAGCAGCGGCAGGGTCTTGAAGGCGGTCGGGTCCTTGCGGGCGAGCGTACGGGGCATAGGGTCTTCCTTCTCGTACAGGGCGCCGGGTTGCGCTGGCGCGTCCTTACCGTGGTAAGCGACGCCGACGCGAACGCTGACCGTCTGCTGGGGACGGTCCGGCCGATCGTTCAATTACGGGGTCGCTACAACCTAGACAGCCTGACACCGCTCCTGGTGTCATCGAAAATCCAAAGGATTTCCGGATTTTTCCCTGAAAGGCTTTGCGATTCCGAGGCTTTTGCGTGGGAATCGCCGGTTGGCGACAGTTTCTGTGCCCGCGGTTTTCGCCGGGGGAGTTGGAGCATGGCACAGGAATGCGTAATCCACATGACCGCCGATCAGCGGTCGAGGACCTCGGCGGCAATGTCCACGTTGTGCGCGAGATGCAGTGGATTGATAGTGCCGACGATGGCGCTGGCGACGCCCGGATGGCCCAGCACCAGTTCGAAGCTGGCGCGCACCGGGTCGACGCCGGGGGCGAGGGCGGCGTGGCCGCTGGCCAGGGCCTTCTTGATCAGGATGCCGCGGCCATGGGCGTGGGCGTGGTCGATCACCGGCTTTTCCGCCTGCTCGTTGAGGTTGTAGGTGACCATCGCGCAGTCACCGCGCTCCAGGGCCAGCAGGCCGCCGTCGGCAGTCTTGCCGGAGAAGCCGAAGCCGCGGATCAGCCCTTCGTCCTTCAGGCGCTCAAGGGTCGCGTAGACCTCGGTGCCGCGCAGGATGTCCAGGTCATTGCCGTCGGAATGCACCAGCACCAGGTCGATGTAGTCGGTCTCCAGACGCTGCAGGCTGCGTTCCACCGAGCGGCGCGTGTGGGCGGCGCTGAAGTCGAACTGCGACTGGCCGCCGACGAATTCCTCGCCGGTCTTGCTGACGATCACCCACTGGTGGCGCTGGCCGCGCAGCAGCGGGCCGAGGCGCTCTTCGCTGCGACCATAGGCCGGCGCGGTGTCGATCAGGTTGATGCCCAGTTCGCGGGCCAGTGCGATCAGGTCGGCGGCCTCGCGGTCATCGGGGATGCGGAAGCCTTCGGGGTACTTCACGCCCTGGTCGCGGCCGAGCTTCACGGTACCCAGGCCCAGTGGCGAGACGTTCAGGCCCGTGCTGCCCAGCGGGCGATGCAGGTGATGCAGGGTCTTCATCCGAGCAGTTCCTCCCATACCGGGCGGGCCATGGCCGGGCGCGGCAGGTCCGGCAGGGCGGCGTTGGCCTGCGGGCGGATGCCGCTTTTCTCCAGCGACTCCAGCACGCGGTCGGCGAAGTTCGGCGCCAGGGCCAGCTTGGTCGGCCAGCCCACCAGCAGGGCGCCGTCCTCGGCGAGGAAGGCGCTGTCCGGGCGCAGCAGGTTGTTCTGCGAAGGCTCGGCACGGTCCACGCGCAGGGTCGCCCAACGAGCGGCCGAGAGGTCGATCCACGGCACCAGCTTGTGCAGCTCGCGCTGTGCTTCGGCGATCTGCTCGGCCTCGTTGCGCGCCACGCCGCCGGCTTCGGCGATGTCGCCGCCCAGGTACCAGACCCAGTCGCCGTTGCTCAGCGGGTGGGTGGTGACGGTGACGCGCGGTTTCGGCCCGCCGCCGAGGCAGTGGGCGTACAGCGGTTTCAGGGTCGGCGCGGTGACCAGCACCATGTGCAGCGGACGACGCTGCATCTCCGGGCGTTCCTGGCCCAGTTCGCGCAGCAGCGCCTCGTTGCCGGCGCCGGCGCTGAGCACCACGCGTTGGGCGCGGACTTCGCGGCCGTCCACGCGCAGGCCGACCAGCTTGTCGCCTTCGCGCAGGGCTTCGATGTGTTCGCCGGCCAGCAGGCTGTCACCGGCCAGTTCGGCCAGACGGGCGACCAGGCTGGGCACGTCCAGCACTAGCTCGGTGAGGCGGTAGGCCTTGCCCTTGAAGGCCTTGTCCTGCAGGGCGGGTGGCAGGTCGCTGCCCTTCACCTGGGCGACACGACTGCGCACCGCCTTGCTGGCGAAGAAGCTGGTGAGGTTGCCGGCCAGGCCGCCGGGCGACCACAGGTAATGGGCGTCGGACAGCAGGCGCACGCCGCGCAGGTCTACCTCGCCGGTGCCGGCCAGGCAATCGCGCCACAGTGCCGGCATGTCAGCGATGGCTTCCGAGGCGCCAGTCAGCGCGCCGTGCAGCGCGTACTTGGTGCCGCCATGGATGATCCCCTGCGAGCGCATGCTCTGCACGCCGCCCAGCGCAGTGTTCTCCACCAGCACGGTGGAAAAGCCGGCGCGCCGCAGGCGGGCATTGAGCCAGAGACCGGCGATGCCGCCGCCGACGATGAGGATGTCGGTGCTCAGGGATTCGGACATGAAAACGCCTCGAGGGAAAAACGAAGCGCGCAGTATAACCCGATGGCGCGCGGCGACAGGCCGCGCACCATGGCCACTTCAGTGACCGGCGTTGCCGGAGAACAGCTGGATCACCACCACGCCGCTGACGATCAGGCCCATACCCAACAGGGCGGCGGTATCGAGCTTCTGCTGGTAGAGCACCAGCGCAGCAATACTGACCAGCACGATGCCCAGCCCTGCCCAGATGGCGTAGGCGATGCCGACCGGAATGCTGCGCACCACCAGGGTGAGCATCCAGAAGGAAATGGCGTAGCCGACGATCACCAGCACCAGCGGCAGGGGTGTGGAGAAGCCCTTCACTGATTTGAGCGAAGCGGTGGCGATGACTTCGGCGACGATGGCGATGGCGAGGTAGAGATAGCCGGGCATGGTGGGTGCTCCCCGGAACGACACGCCGCTCGGTATGAGCGACACGCAGCTGACGTTCGAAACTGCCGGGCATTCTAGTCCCCCGGATGATGGGATAAAGTCATTACCTATCTGAATTGAAGATAGGTGGCGGCGATGCAGTGGAACCTGGATCAGTTGCGACTCTTCGTCAGCGTCGCCGATCAATCTTCCTTCTCGGCGGCGGCGCGACAGCTGCAGCGCGTGCAGTCGGCGGTGAGTTCCTCCATCGCGCTGCTGGAGAGCGACCTGGGCGTGACCCTGTTCGAGCGCAGCAGCGGCCGCCAGCCAGTGCTGACCGGCGAGGGCAGGGCGCTGCTGGACGAAGCCCGCGAGGTGCTGCGACAGTGCGAGCGCCTGGAAAGCCGGGCGCTGGCGCTGGTGCGCGGCACCGAGCCGTTGCTGCGCCTCGCGCAGGACGAGGCGATGCCTTACCAGCCGGTGCTTTCCGGGCTGCAGGCGCTGGCGCAGGAATTTCCCACCCTGGAGGTGCAACTGGCCAGCGGCGCCCAGGGCGACGTGGCGCGCAAGCTGCTGGAGCGCCGCGCTGACCTCGGCCTGCTGTTCCATCATGAGGGCATGCCCGAGCAACTGGAGCGGCAGCGGCTGGGCACCATCGAAATGGTCACCGTGTGCGGCGCCGGGCACGAGCTGGCCAGGCTGGACTACGCCGACCGCCGTGAGCTGGCGCGGCATCGCCAGTTGCTGATGGCCCCGCAGGACAGCCATTACCCCGGCGGCGAGCAGATCAGCCCGCTGGTCTGGCGCGCCGACAGCTTCTACGCCATGGCCGAACTGCTGATGCGCGACCTCGGTTGGGCCTGGCTGCCGACCCACGTGGCGCAGTACCCGGCTTACCAGCCGCTGCTGGTGGAACTGGCCAGCGACTGGACACCGCCGCCGCTGGTGGTGGAGCTGGTCTGGCGCCGCGACGAGCCGTTGGGGCCGGCGGCGCAGTGGTTGGGCGAGTGCTTTGCGGAGCATCTTGCTTCGCCGGTGTGACTGGCTTCGCTTGGAAATAGCTGGCTTGCCCGGATATGTCTCTGCCTGCGCTTTCCCCTCACCCTAGCCCTCTCCCAAGGGAGAGGGGGCAGATCGTGCCGGCTCACACCACGATTTCATCCTGCACCGAACGGTCCCCTCTCCTGCTTGCGGGAGAGGGTTAGGGTGAGGGGCTCTTGCTCTCGGCCGCGCGGAGGCTTCGGCGTTGCGGTGAAACGTGGTGCAGCCTGCTGGCCCGCGAATTTGCTACTCTCCGCCGCCATGAACCGGACCCTCTATACCCTGCTGCTCCACCTGGGCCTGCCGCTGGTCGCGCTGCGCCTGTTCCTGCGTTCGCGCAAGGCGCCGGCCTATGCCCTGCGCGTCGGCGAGCGTTTCTCCCTCAGCCTGCCGGCGCTCATGCCCGGCGGCATCTGGGTGCACGCGGTGTCGGTGGGTGAGAGCATCGCCGCCGCGCCGATGATCCGCGCGCTGATGCAGCGCCACCCCGGCCTGCCGATCACCGTCACCTGCATGACGCCCACCGGCTCCGAGCGCATCCGCGCGCTGTTCGGCGACCAGGTGCAGCACTGCTACCTGCCCTACGACCTGCCCTGGGCGGCGGCGCGCTTCCTCGACCGTGCGCAGCCGGTGCTGGGCGTGATCATGGAAACCGAGTTGTGGCCCAACCACATCCACCAGTGCGCCAAACGCGGCATTCCGGTGGCGTTGGCCAACGCGCGGCTGTCCGAACGCTCGGCGCGCGGTTACGCACGCTTCGCCGGGCTGACCCGGCCGATGCTGGAAGAGATGAGCTGGATTGCCGTGCAGACCGAGGCCGAAGCCGAGCGCTTCCGTCAGTTGGGCGCGCGCCCGGACTGTGTGAGCGTGACCGG
Organism: Pseudomonas sp. NPDC086581; assembly: GCF_044746165.1. NCBI lineage: Bacteria > Pseudomonadati > Pseudomonadota > Gammaproteobacteria > Pseudomonadales > Pseudomonadaceae > Pseudomonas > Pseudomonas sp. NPDC086581. Next base: position 5,642 of record NZ_JBIVBR010000011.1, read on the forward strand.
TTCGATCAAGTTCGACCTGACCATCGACCCTGAACTGCTGGTGCGCGCCGATGACCTGCGCGCCCAGTGGCAGGCGCAGCAGCGGCCGGTGTGGATTGCCGCCAGTACCCATGCCGGGGAAGACGAGATCGTCCTCGCTGCGCATCGCCAGTTGCTGGAAAAACACCCGGAGGCGCTGCTGATCCTGGTGCCCCGCCACCCGGAACGCTTCAACCCGATGTTCGAGCTGTGCAATCGCGAAGGCTTGCGCACCCTGCGCCGCTCCACCGGTGAGCAGGTCACGGCGGACACCCAGGTGCTGCTGGGCGACACCATGGGCGAGTTGCTGTTCCTCTATGCGCTGGCCGATGTCGCCTTCGTCGGCGGCAGCCTGGTGCCCAACGGCGGGCATAACCTGCTTGAGCCGGCGGCTCTGGGCAAGCCGGTGCTGTCCGGCCCGCACCTGTTCAACTTCCTGGAGATCGCGGCGCAACTGCGCGAGGTCGGCGCGCTGCGCGAAGTGGTCGATGCGCCTTCGCTGGCGGTGGCGGTGGCCGCCCTGTGGGACGAGCCGGCTTCTGCCGAGCGCATGGCCGATGCCGGTCTGGGCGTGATGAAGGCCAACCAGGGTGCGCTGGAGCGTTTGCTGGATGGCCTCGGGCGACTGATCAGAAAGTCGGCGGCGTAATCACCCAGAGCACCACGGCATCCACATCGCCGGGGTTGCCGTAACGGTGCGGCTCCTGGCTGGAGTAGCTGAAGCTGTCGCCCTCGTTGAGCACGAAATGGCGTTCGCCCACCCACAGCTCGAATGTGCCGCTGAGCAGGTATCCGGCTTCCTCGCCGTCGTGGCTGTAGCTCTGCTGGCTGTAGGTTCCGGGCGGAAACTTCGAATGGAGGATTTCCAGCTGGCGGCTGGGCTGCGGGCTGAGCAGTTCGTCGATGATGCCGTCTTCGTAATGCACGCTGGTGCGGGCATTGCGCCGCACCACGTAGCCGGCGTCGGCCGGGTCGACCTGCACTTCGCTGGCGAAGAACCACTGAATGGTCACGCCCAGGCTGCGGGCGATGTTGAACAGCGCCGGGATCGACGGGTAGGCGAGGTTGCGTTCCAGTTGGCTGATGTAGCCGGCGGTCAGCCCGCTCTGCTCGGCCAGCTCCGCCAGGGTCATGCCGCGGCGCTTGCGCAGACCGCGGATGCGGGTGCCGAGGAACTGCGCTTCGGCGTTGGCGGGGGCTTCCTGCGGGGCTTTGCGGCTCATGCGGCGGGGGTCCTGGCGATTGGCGTCGTGGGGCATTCTAAACAATGCGTCGATTCATCGTTGCGCGCAGTTCGGCTCAAAACGCACAAGGTAGTAGAGGATGTAGCCGGAGTAGCGCAGCGTTCCTGCTTCGACCTCTTGGCTGAAGCACTCCTTGAGGGCATCTTCGTCGGCAAAACCATAGTCGGGTAGCTTCGCTTCCGCGAAGCCCGCCAGACGCCAGAAATCGAACCCGTCGATTTCACCCTTGGCGCCAAAGTCGAAGTCCACGGTTCCGTCAGGCAGTTGGACGGCGCAGCCGTAGCCATGCTTGAAGTAGTGCACACCGTCTTTGAGTGTTCCCCGATGGGGAATGTCGAGAAATGCCCATTCGCGATTACTGGCGGGGCGAGCGATGGCCGATTGTTCGAGCAGCGCCACTGCCTGGCGTACGGCGCGCTGATAGTCGGCGACGAGTTTGGCTAGACCTGGGTTCATGGCTTCAACGATTGGCTACAGAACGGCCATTCTAGAGTGCAATCCTGGTTGATGGGCCCTGGGGACGGATTGATCCGTCCCCAGGGCTCAAGCAGGCTCAGATTGCCCACCCTGCCTTGAGCCCCTCGTAGATCGCCTCTTCCGCGGTGCGCGGCGCCAGGCAGTCGCCGATGCGGCGCACCTCAGCGAGGTCGGCGATAGCCTCGGCCAATTCGTCCACCGGCTGGTGGCCCTGGCAGAGCACCAGGGTGTCGATGTTTTCCACCAGCATCGGCTCGCCGCTGGCGGTGTGCTGCAGGTAGACGGTGCTGTCGTCGACGCCGTACAGGCGGGCGTAGGGAGTGATGGTGATGCCCAGGCGGTGCAACTCGCCGGCGAGGTGGTCGCGGACATAGAGCGGCAGGTTTTCCCCGACATGGGTGCCGTTCACCGCCAGTTGTACCTGGTGACCATCGCGCACCAGGCGCTCGGCGATACCGGGGGCGATCCAGTCGGCGCGCCAATCGGTGACCAGCACCGAGCGACCGATCTTCACTTCGCCGCGCAGCACTTGCCAGGCGTCGACCACCTGCAGGTCGCCTGCCTCTTCGTAAGGCGGGCGATAGGGTTTGGCGCCGGTGGCAACGATCACCATGTCGGGGCGTTCCTGCTCGACCAGCGCACGGTCGACGCGGGTGTTGCGGCGCACTTCGACGCCGGCCAGTTGCATTTCGCGCTGCAGGTTGGTGGAGGCGCCGCCGAACTCCGCACGGCGCGGCAGCAGCTGGGCGAGGTTGACCTGCCCACCAAGCTGGCCGCTGGCTTCGCAGAGGGTGACTGCGTGGCCGCGCTGCGCCGCGACGGCAGCTGCCTTCATGCCCGCCGGCCCGCCGCCGACTACCAGCACGCGCTTGCGCTGGGTGGCCATCTTGCGTTCGGCGTAGATCAGTTCGCGGCCGGTTTCCGGGTGCTGGATGCAGGAGATCGGGTAGCCGCGGTGGAAGTGGCCGATGCACGCCTGGTTGCAGGCGATGCAGGCGCGCACGTCCTCGACGTGGCCGCTTTCGGTCTTGCCCGGCATCTGCGGGTCGCAGATCAGCGCGCGGGTCATGCCGCAGACGTCGGCTTGGCCGCGGGCGAGGATCAGCTCGGCTTCCTGCGGCTGGTTGATGCGCCCGGTGACGAACAGCGGTACCTCCAGGTTGCGCTTGAAGGTGCCGGCTTCGTTCGCCAGGTAAGCCGCTTCGACGGCCATCGGCGGCACGATATGGATGGCACCGCCCAGCGAGGCGGAGGTGCCGGCGACTATGTGCACGTAGTCCAGCGAGTTCTGCAGCCCTTTCACTCCCTGCAGCGATTCGTCTTCAGTGAGGCCTTCGGGGTCACGCTCGTCGGCTGAGATGCGCAGGCCGATGATGAAACCTTCGTCGGTGGCGGCGCGTATGGCGGCGATCACTTCGCGGGTGAAGCGCAGGCGTGCGTCGAGGTCGCCGTTGTAGCCGTCGGTGCGGCGGTTCACCCGTGGGTTGAGGAACTGCGCCGGCAGGTAGCCGTGGCTGGCGACCACTTCCACGCCGTCGATGCCGGCGGCATGCAGGCGGCGAGCGGCGTCGGCGTAGCCCTGGATGATCTCGTCGATCATCGCTTGGCTCAGCTCGCGGGGCATCACCCGGAAACGTTCGTTGGGCGAGGCGGACGGCGCGTAGGCCACGGCCAGCAGGCCGTCGCTGGATTCCATGATCTCCCGGCCGGGGTGGAACACCTGGGAAAGCACCACGGTGCCTTCGGCATGGCAGGCCTCGGCGATGCGTCGGTAGCCGGGGATGCACTCGTCATCGGTGGCCATCAGCACGTGGGAGGTGTAGCGGGCGCTGTCGTGAACGCCGGCTACCTGCAGCACGATCAGGCCGACGCCGCCCTTGGCACGGGCGGTGTGGTAGGCCACCAACTGGTCATTGACCAGGTTGTCGGTGGGCATCGAGGTGTCGTGCCCGGTGGACATGATGCGGTTCTTCAGCTCCTTGCCGCGGATGCGCAGCGGGCTGAACAAGTGGGGAAACTGGCTCATCGGGCAACTCCGGATTCTTGTTGTCAATTCAGCACTAAACATCGACCGCGCGAGCTAGAGCGGAACAAGGCGGAAACCGGTGAGGCAGCGGAGTTGACTCCAGTCAATGAGCATGCCGAGCCGGTTTCCAACGCAGTTCCGCCGACGCGCAGCCGGTCGATCAACTAGGCGTTGCGCGCCTGCCAGTCCACCGGATAGAGCGCGTAGAACACGCAGGCTTTCTCACCTTCGTAGGCCAGCGGCGTGCGTTCGGGGACCCAGATCACGTCGCCCGGTTTGGCGTCGATCACCTGGTCGGCCAGGCGCAGGCGGAAGTTGCCTTCGAGCACCACGATCAGCTCGTCGTAGAGCACCGTCCATTCGATGGAGACGCCGTCAAAGCGCGCCAGGCCCGCGCCCATGGTTTCGCTGTCCGCCGGGCCGATCAGCCGGCAGATGGCGGCACTTTCGATGTCTTGCCCACCGTAGGGCTGGAACTGCAGGGATGACTGCTGGAAGTGGCGGACCTGGGACACGGCGGCTTCTCCTGTCGTGGAAAATGTTGTTTAAGTTATTCCTATGAAAATTTACCACCAGTAAAAAATCAACTTGTTTTTTTAAAGATGACTGGGTAGTTTCGATAGCGCACCCGGAGTCCTCCGGGGCAACCGCGACGTGCTCCACAACAACTACAAGAGGAGAGGCGCATGAACCGTCCCGTACGGTTCCCCCTCGCATGGCGGGCCCACCCGCTGGCAATCGATTTCTCTCTGCCCTGCCTTTCTTGCAACGTTGTTTCGGCGCGCCCGTCCAGCGTGTGCGCGGCCATCCCGGCTGCGCCCATTGCCACCTACGACTGGGGGTATGCTCGATGACTTTCCACCGCAACACCTGCCACAAACGCTCCTTCCTCAAGACTGCCGTCTCGCCGCTGCTGCTCGCTCTCGGGCTGTGCGGCGGCGCCCAGGCCGCCGAGAACATGGTGGTGGTCGGCTACGGCGGCGCTGGCCAGAAGGCCCAGGAAGCTGCCTTCTTCCAGCCCTTCAGCAAGCAGTCCGGGGTCGGCGTGACCCAGACCGAATACAACGGCGAAATGGCACGTATCAAGGTAATGGCCGACACCGGCCACGCCGACTGGGACGTGGTGCAGATCGAGGGGCCGGACCTGGCCCGTGGCTGCGATGAAGGCCTGTTCGTGCCGCTGGACTGGCAACAGATCGGTGGCAAGGACCAGCTGATCCCCAATGCCGCCAAGGATTGCGGCTCGGCCGCGCTGGTGTGGGGCGTGGCCATCGCCTATGACGCCGACAAGCTCAAGCCGGCGCCGCAGTCCTGGTCGGATTTCTGGGACGTGCAGAAATTCCCCGGCAAGCGCGGCCTGCGCAAGCGTGCGATCTACAACCTGGAGTTCGCCCTGATGGCCGACGGCGTTAAGCCCGCCGATGTCTACAAGGAACTGGGCACCAAGGCCGGCGTCGATCGCGCCTTCGCCAAGCTCAATCAGATCAAGCCCTACGTGCAGTGGTGGGAAGCCGGCGCGCAACCGGCGCAGTGGCTGGCCGCCGGTGACGTGGTGATGACGACCACCTACACCGGGCGCATCGCCGATGCCTACAAAGGGGGACGCAATCTGCAGCTGGTCTGGCCAGGCAGCCTGTATGGCATGGACTACTGGGCGATCATCAAGGGCTCGCAGCACGTCGACGCGGCGAAGCGCTTCATCGCCTTCGCCAACCAGCCCGATGCCCAGGTCGACTACGTGAAGCACATTGCGTATGGTCCGACCAACAAGCAGGCCGCCGAGCGCCTGCCGTCCGACCTGGCCGGCTGGGTGCCGACATCCACGCAGAACCTGCCGCAAGGCCTGGCGATGGACGATGAGTTCTGGGTCGACCATGGCGAGGAGCTGGAAGAGCGCTTCAACGCCTGGGCCGCGCAATGACCAGGACCTGACCGTGACGCCGGGGCCGCGTGCCCCGGCTTCCTTAAGAGGAGAAGTGCACCATGACGTCGCTGCAGGCGCCCAGTCGCGCCACCTGTTCGCCCGAGGAGTGGAAGTTGCGTGAGGAGCTGGCGGCCTGCTACCGCCTGATCGCGCACTACCGCATGACCGACCTGATCTTCACTCATATCTCGGTGCGCATTCCCGGTCCCGAACACCATTTCCTGATCAATCCCTATGGACTGATGTTCGACGAGATCACCGCCTCCAGCCTGGTGAAGATCGATCTCACCGGTCATGCCGTGGAGCCGTCGCCGTACAAGGTCAACCCGGCCGGCTTCGTGATCCACAGCGCCATCCACGGGGCTCGCGAAGACGCGCAGTGCGTGTTGCACACCCACACCCGCGCGGGTTGTGCGGTGGCGGCGCAGGCCTGTGGCTTGCTGCCGCTGAACCAGATATCCCTGGAATTCTACGGACGCATCGGCTACCACAACTACGAAGGTATCGCCCTGTCGATGGACGAGCAGGAGCGCCTGGTACGCGACCTGGGTGACCACTACGGCCTGATGCTGCGCAACCACGGTCTGCTGACCGTAGGGCAGACGGTGCAGCAGGCGTTCCTGCGCATGTACTACTTGGAGAAGGCCTGCGACATCCAGCTGGCGGCCCAGGCGGGCGGTGAACTGGTGATCCCGCCGGAAGAGGTGTGCCGTCACACCGAGCAGCAATTCAACGCTCCGGCGCGGCCGCTGGCGGAAGGGGAACTGAGCGACCCGGATGGCTACGACCTGGCGTGGTCGGCATTGCTGCGCATGCTGGACCGGGTGTCGCCGGGGTATCGCGACTGACCGGCGCCGTCGTTTCGGTCCGCTTCTGCGATCAATGCCAGGGCGATTGTCCGGCAAGAAAAAGCCCCGCGATGCGGGGCTTTTTCTTGGGGCAGGATCAGTACTTCGCGCCGGCCTTGAGCTGCGCCTCGGCGGCCTTGGCCAGGTCCGGCGGGAGGAAGTCCTTGTCCGGGTTGTAGTCTGGCTTCAGGTAGGTGCCCAGGGCCTCCAGGTCGCTCGGCGCGAGGGTGCCGGCGGTCTGCTTGAGGCTCAGGTTGTCGAGGATGTAGTCGTAGCGCGTGTTGTTGTAGTCGCGCACCGAGTTGTACAGCGAACGCTGGGCGTCCAGTACGTCGACGATGTTGCGGGTACCGACCTGGTAACCGATCTCGGTGGCTTCCAGCGAGCTCTGGTTGGAGATGATCGCCTGGCGACGCGCCTTTACCTGCTCCACGTCGGTGTTCACCGCGCGGTGCTGGTTGCGGGCGTCCTGGACCACCTGGCGGCGCTGGCTTTCGCGCAGTTGCTCGCTCTGGTTCAAGCGCTGGTAGGCCTCGCGGACCTGGGAACTGGTCAGGCCACCGCTGTAGATCGGCACGTTCAGCTGCAGGCCGATGCTGCTCTGGTCGACGTACTTGCCGTAATGCGGCTGGCTTCCATCGTTGGCAAAGCCCAGCGCGTCGTTGTCACCCTTCTGGTACTGGGCCACGGCGTCGACGGTCGGCAGGTGGCCGGCCTTGCGCTGGCGCAGGGTCTCTTCGGCGGCATCGACCGCGTAGTTGCTGGCCTGCAGGCGTAGGTTCTGCTGGACCGAGGTGTCCACCCAGGCCTTCGCGTCGTTGGGAACCGGCGCGACGACCGGCAGCGAATGGAGGATGCCCTCGATGGCGCTGTACTCGCGGTTGGTCAGGGTCACCAGTGCCTGGAAGGCGTCATCCACCTGCTGCTCGGCCACCAGGCGGTTGGCCCGCGCGGTGTCATAGCTGGCTTGGGATTCGAGTACGTCGGTCTTGTCGGAGAGGCCGACGTCGAAGCGTTCGTTGGATTGGTCCAGCTGGCGCTTGAACGCTGCTTCCTCGGCCTTGCTGGCGGCCAGGTTGTCCTGGGCGCGGAGCACGCCGAAGTAGGTCTGGGCGGTCTGCAGGATCAGCTGCTGCTGGGTTGCGGAGAATTCGAGCTGGGCCTGTTCGGTGGTGTTTTCCGCGGCTTTGAGCTGGAACCAGCGATCCGCGCGGAACAGCGGCTGGCTCAGGGTTGCCTGCACCAGCTGGGTATTGCGGTTCAGCGTGGCGCTGGGGGTGTCCAGCGAGGTGCGGGTGCTGCCCGTGCTGGCCCCGGCGTTGATCTGCGGCAGCAGGCCGGAGCGTGCCTGGGGCACGGCTTCCTTGCGCGCCAGGTAGTCGGCCTGGGCGGCGGCGAGGTCGGCGTTGTTGTCGACCGCGTCCTTGTAGACGCTGATCAGATCCGTCTTGGTGGGCAGAGAAGGGGCGGCCGGAGCGGGCTGTGCAGCCCAGGCAAAGCCTGTCGTTGCGGCTACAGCGACAGCCAGAGAGAGTCTGCGCAGCATTCGTTCATCCTGGAAAGTGATGCGAGGTGGGGCAAGGCTACGGTCGCCGCCGGTGGCGGTCAAGGCACGTTCGTACGAGCCTTCCGAGGCAGGAGTGTAGCCGCGTGTAGGCAATTGCGCGTTTTCGGCCGGGCGGCGTTGGCTTATCCGTGTGCACTTGATTAGACTGCGGGCGTTCTTGTCGGGGTGCCCCATTGCGAGGGGCTGAGATCGGATAGTTCCGGATCCCGTTGAACCTGATCGGGTTAGCACCCGCGTAGGGAACAAGAAGTACGCATCCCGCGGCGCATTCCGCCCCGGCCCCAGCCCTCTTCGGGATGCGTCCCTTCGCTGCAGCCAGCAGCTCCTCTCGTCCCAGGTTCTCCCCCGGCAATCAACCCCAGGAGAGCCAGGATGAGCACCCAGAAAAACAACGTCACCCGCCTTGAACAGCTGGACCGCCAGTCGACCCAGCCCTTTCCGAATTCGAAGAAGGTCTACCTGACCGGCTCGCGCCCGGACATCCGCGTCCCGGTGCGGGAAATCTCCCTCGCCGACACTCCGACCGCCTTCGGTGGCGAGAAGAACGCCCCGGTGATGGTCTACGACACCTCCGGCCCCTACACCGACCCGGACGTGCGCATCGACCTGCGCAAGGGCCTGCCGGACGTGCGCTCGCGCTGGATCGACGAGCGTGGTGACACCGAAATCCTTCCCGGCCTGACCTCCGAGTTCGGCCAGTCGCGCCTGGCCGATGCAAGCCTTGACGCCCTGCGCTTCGCCCACGTACGTACCCCGCGCCGCGCCAAGGCCGGGAAGAACGTCACGCAGATGCACTACGCGCGCCAGGGCATCATCACGCCGGAGATGGAATACATCGCCATCCGCGAGAACATGAAGCTGCAGGAAGCCCGCGCCGCCGGCCTGCTCGATGCCCAACATCCGGGCCAGAGCTTCGGCGCGAGCATCCCGAAGGAAATCACCCCCGAGTTCGTCCGCGAGGAAGTCGCTCGCGGCCGCGCAATCATCCCGGCGAACATCAACCACATCGAACTGGAACCGATGATCATCGGCCGCAACTTCCTGGTGAAGGTCAACGGCAACATCGGCAACAGCGCGCTGGGCTCCTCCATCGAGGAAGAAGTGGAGAAGCTCACCTGGGGCATCCGCTGGGGCGCCGACACGGTGATGGACCTGTCCACCGGCAAGCATATCCACGAGACCCGCGAGTGGATCCTGCGCAATAGCCCGGTACCCATCGGCACCGTGCCGATCTACCAGGCGCTGGAGAAGGTCAACGGTGTCGCCGAGGACCTGACCTGGGAAATCTTCCGCGACACCCTGATTGAACAGGCCGAGCAGGGCGTGGACTACTTCACCATCCATGCCGGCGTGCTGCTGCGCTACGTGCCGCTGACCGCCAAGCGCGTCACCGGCATCGTCTCCCGTGGTGGCTCGATCATGGCCAAGTGGTGCCTGGCCCATCACCAGGAGAATTTCCTCTACACCCACTTCGAGGAAATCTGCCAGATCATGAAGGCCTACGACGTCAGCTTCTCGCTGGGCGACGGCCTGCGTCCGGGCTCGGTGGCCGACGCCAACGACGCCGCGCAGTTCGGCGAGCTGGAGACCTTGGGCGAGCTGACCCGCATCGCCTGGAAGCATGATGTCCAGGTTCTGATCGAGGGCCCCGGCCACGTGCCGATGCACCTGATCAAGGAGAACATGGACAAGCAGCTGGAGTGCTGCGACGAGGCGCCGTTCTACACCCTCGGCCCGCTGACCACCGACATCGCGCCGGGCTATGACCACATCACCTCGGGCATCGGCGCGGCGATGATCGGCTGGTTCGGCTGCGCCATGCTCTGCTACGTCACGCCCAAGGAGCACCTGGGCCTGCCGAACAAGGATGACGTGAAGACCGGCATCATCACCTACAAGATCGCCGCGCACGCCGCCGACCTCGCCAAGGGCCATCCGGGCGCGCAGATCCGCGACAACGCGCTGTCCAAGGCGCGCTTCGAGTTCCGCTGGGAGGACCAGTTCAACCTCGGCCTGGACCCGGACACTGCTCGCGCCTTCCACGACGAGACCCTGCCCAAGGACTCGGCCAAGGTGGCGCACTTCTGCTCCATGTGCGGGCCGAAATTCTGCTCCATGAAGATCACCCAGGAAGTCCGCGACTACGCCAAGGAGAACGGCCTCACCGATGAGCAGAAAGCCATCGAGGCCGGTTTCCAGGAGCAGGCCGCGCGCTTCAAGGACGAAGGTTCGGTGATCTACAAGCAGGTGTGACCGGTCGCGCTCACCCTTGACGACAAGGGTGGGCAGACTTGTAGGAGCGAGCTTGCTCGCGAACAGCCCAACTGCGGAGCCGCCAGCGGGCACCGTTCGCGAGCAAGCTCGCTCCTACGAAAAACAACAAAATCCTATTCAACTTTCGAGCCCTGCACGCATCGTGACCACTACCGCCATCGACTATTCACCGACCTCCGCCGTGGGCAGCGCCCAGCGCGTGCTCGGCCTGCGCGACCTGTTCTCCCTCTGGTTCTCCCTGGGCATCGGCCTGATGGTGCTGCAAACCGGCGCCCTGCTGGCGCCGGGCCTGGGCCTGGCCGGCGCACTCGGTGCAATCCTGCTCGGCACCCTGGTCGGCGTGCTGCTGCTGGCCAGCGCCGGGGTGATCGGCACCGACACCGGCCTGTCCGCCATGGCCTCGCTAAAGCTCAGCCTGGGCAGCCACGGCGCCGCGCTGCCGGCGCTGCTGAACCTGATGCAGCTGATTGGCTGGGGTGCCTTCGAGATCATCGTCATGCGCGACGCCGCCAGCCTGCTGGCGACCCGCGCTTTCGGCGAGGGCAGCCTGTGGACCAATCCAGCCCTCTGGACCCTGGCATTCGGCGCGCTGGCGACTCTGCTCGCGATTGCCGGACCGCTCGCTTTCGTGCGCAAGGTGCTGCGTCGCTGGGGCATCTGGCTGCTGCTCGCGGCGTGCGTCTGGCTGACCTTCGACCTGTTCCAGCGCGCAGACCTGGCCGCGCTCTGGGCCAAGGCCGGCGACGGCTCGCTGTCCTTCGCCGTGGGCTTCGACATCGCCATCGCCATGCCGCTGTCCTGGCTGCCGCTGATCGCCGACTACTCGCGCTTCGGCAAGCACGCCGGGCAGACCTTCACCGGCGCGGCGCTGGGCTTCTTCATCGGCTGCTTCTGGCTGATGGGCCTGGGCGTGGCCTACACTCTGGCGTTCGCCCAAGGCAGCGACGCCAATGTGCTGCTGCTGGCGCTGGCCGGCGCCGGCATGGGCATCCCGCTGCTGCTGATCCTGCTGGACGAGTCGGAGAAGGCCTTCGCCGACATCCACTCGGCGGCGGTTTCCAGCGGCATCCTGCTGCCGCTGAAGGTCGAATTGCTGGCCCTGGCCATCGGCGTGATCTGCACCCTGATCGCCTGGTTTGCGCCACTTGAGCAGTACCAGAACTTCCTGCTGCTGATCGGCTCGGTGTTCGCCCCGCTGTTCGGCGTGGTGCTGATCGACCACTTCGTCCTGCGCCGCCGCGCCCCGGCAGCGATTCCCCACGGCCTGCGCTGGGGCTCGCTGATCGCCTGGGGCGGTGGCGTGGTGGTGTATCACCTGCTGGCGAACTACCTGCCGGAGCTGGGCGCGACCCTGCCGGCGCTGGCGGTGGCGGCTGTGCTGCAACTGCTGCTGGGGCGGATTGGGGCGAAGGTGCCGGCTTCGGCGTGACGCGGTTCGCGAGCAAGCTCGCTCCTACAGGCTTGAAGCCGGTGCAACGGCTCTTGTAGGAGCGAGCTTGCTCGCGAACCCGCCCAACGCCAGCCTTGTCGGCTGATCGCGCACGCATTGAAACCTGGCGTAGGAGCGGACTCCGTCCGCGATTGGCCGCCGGCCGCTGCGAACCCTGCCTACTGTGCGCCGCGTCCCGGGAAGTAGTAGGTCTTCACGATGCCATTCAGGCGCGGATACGGAATCTTCAGCTCCGGGTGCCCGACCGAATGCGGGGCGATGCGGTCGATGTTGTACTTGAGCGTCAGCGCACCGTAGGTCAGCGCGAAATGCTCGGTGGGCTGGAACGGCCAGTCCTTCGAGAAATTCGGGTCCTGCTCGTCCAGCTTGTTCTGCAGGATCCACGCCTGGTGCGCCATGCGCGCCACCTTCCAGAAGTTGTCCTCCTGGCCGGGCAGGAGAATGTCCTGCAGGGCGAGCACCTTGTGGATGCGTCGATCATAATTGATGAACGCGCGGCCGGGCTGGCCGTACTCGCCGCCGGTGAAGCGATAGCTGGACAGCTCGATGATCACCAGACCGTCATGCTGTTCGCGGATCTTGGCCTGCAGGTAGCTGCTCCAGCCGGGCTGGGCCGAATCGAGGAAGCGTTTCTCGTAGACGTCCAGGCTCGCCGGGGGCGCACCGTCGCCTTCGCGGGACAGTTGCAGCAGTTGCGTGTTGATCGCTTCGTTGAGCGCCGGCTCGTCGTCGAAGCTTACGGTGTCGAGGTTGAACAGCGGGCATTGGTCACCCTGGCAACCCGGCTTGGCATGTTCGAAGGCGGTGTGTTGCGCAGGCAGCGGTTCGTCGAGCGCGGGCTTGAACAGACCCTGGCACGCCCCCAGTGACAGGCTGATGCCGCACAGGGCTGCTAGTTTCAGAAGTCGCATGGGATTCCTTGTCGTGGACGTTCGCCGGCAATGGAGTGGTTCGACCGCCATCGGCGCTGCCGGTTCGGCGGTTGATTATGAACCACTTTGCGAACCCCGGCTGCGTGCGGCGGTCACAGCCAATCTGGCCGTCCGGCCGCCCGCGAAAGAGGCTGCGTCGCCTTCGGCGGCGCGATAGGATGGCGCGAAGTTCAATGCACTGTCAGTAGGAACGGGAGTAGGAACGGGATGTCGGAAACGTTCAAACCAGGCCCCCTGGACATCGAGATCCAGAAGCGCGAGCAGTGCTTCAAGGGCTTCTACAAGGTCGACCGCCTGCACCTGCGGCACCGCCAGTTCGCCGGCGGCATGGGCCCGGTGCTCAAGCGCGAGTTGTTCGTGCGCCACGATGCCGTGTGCGTGCTGCCCTACGATCCGCAACGCGATGAAGTGGTGCTGATCGAACAGTTCCGCATTGGCGCCATGGACGCCGGGGTCAATCCCTGGCTGATGGAACTGGTGGCCGGGCTGATCGACAAGGACGAGGAGCCCGAGGAAGTCGCCCGCCGCGAAGCGGTGGAAGAGGCCGGCCTGACCCTCGGCGCGCTCTGGCCGATCGCCCAGTACCTGCCGTCGCCCGGTGGCAGCAACGAGCTGGTGCACCTGTTCGTCGGCCGCTGCGACAGCAGCAACGCCTCGGGCATCCACGGGCTGGAGGAGGAGGGCGAGGACATTCGCGTCCACGTCATGCCGTTCGAGGAAGCACTGCAGGCCGTACGTGACGGTCGCATCAACAACGCGGCGAGCATGCTCGCCCTGCAATGGCTGGCGCTCAATCGCGCCGAGGTAAGGGGGTTATGGGTGTGAATCTGTTGCGCGAGCGCTATCGCGTCGACCTGGCGGGCCTGCAGGCGACCTGCGAGGCGAACTACTTGCGCCTGATGCGCCTGCTGCCGGAAATGCGCGAGACCCAGGTCTCGCGCCGTGTGGCGCTCAGTGAAGGCGAGCGGTTGCTCGGCGTGCTGGCGCTGGACGTGATCGAAGCCTGCCCCTACACCACCGTGCTGCAGGTGCGCCAGGAACTGGGGCTGCCCTGGCTGCCGGCACCCAGGCTGGAAGTGCGGGTCTACCACGACGCGCGCATGGCCGAAGTGGTCGGCGCCGAGCAGGCGCGCCGCCTGCTGGCGATCTACCCCTACCCGAACCAGGCGATGCACCAGCCGGACGAGAAGAACCAGCTCAACCAGTTCCTCGGCGAATGGCTGAGCCACTGCCTGTCCTGCGGCCACGAGCTGGAGCCGGTGCTGCAACGCTGAAATCAGGATGATGGCGGCGTGCCATGATATCCTGCCCGTCCATCGCTCACTCGTGTCCCTAACTGTGATCTGTGACGCTTTCCCGGTTTGCTCAGGGGGGCGCCTGTCACCATACTTCGTCACGAATCCCCGCACGCCCGCCTCACAGGAGAAGGCGTTTTGCCCACCCAGTCCAGCGCTTCCGATTCCGTCCTGGTCGTCCAGCTTTCTGACAGCCACCTGTTCGCGCAAGAGAACGGCCGGCTGCTGGGCATGGACACCGCCGACAGCCTGACCCAGGTCGTCCGCCTGGTGGGCGAGGAGCAACCGGCGATCGATCTGGTACTGGCCACGGGGGACCTCTCCCAGGACGGCTCGGTCGAGTCCTACCGGCGCTTTCGCGACATTACTGCGCCCATCGCTGCGCTGACCCGCTGGTTCCCCGGCAATCACGACGAAATGGAGCCGATGCGCGAAGCCGCCGCGGGTACCGACCTGCTCGACCCGGTGATCGACCTGGGCGCCTGGCGGGTGATCCTGCTGGACTCGACCATTCCCGGGGCGGTGCCGGGCCAGATGACCGTCGAACAGATCCAGCTGCTGGAGCGTGCCATCCAGGCCGCGCCGGACAAACACCTGCTGATCAGCTTCCACCACCACCCGGTGTCCATCGGCAGCCAGTGGATGGACCGTATCGGCATCTACAACCCGGAGCGGCTGTTCGCCGTCATCGACCGTTACCCGAACGTGCGCTGCCTGCTCTGGGGCCACGTGCATCAGGAAATCGACCGCATGCGCGGCGACGTGCGTCTGCTCGCCTCGCCGTCGACCTGCGTGCAGTTCACTCCGGGCAGCGAGGACTTCTGCGTCGACAGCCCGGCGCCGGGCTATCGCTGGCTGCGCCTGCTGCCCAATGGTCAGGTCGAGACCGGCGTTTCGCGTGTGACCGACATCGAGTTTGAAGTCGACTACAGCATCAAGGGCTATTGAACGGTCACGCTTCGAACGCCTTGCGACGCTGACCCACTTGCGGCATGCCACTTGCAGCTTGTAGCCTCCCGGCCCATGACCGCATTCCTCTATATCCACGGATTCAACAGTTCGCCCGGCTCGCAGAAGGCGCGCCAGTTCACGGCTGCCATGGAGCGCCTGGGTCTGGCCGACCAGCTGCGCGTGCCCGCGCTGCATTACCATCCGCGCAAGGCTTTGGCGCAACTGGAAGCCGCCATCGCCGAACTGGGCCAGCCGCTGCTGATCGGCAGCTCCCTGGGCGGTTACTACGCGACGTACCTGGCCGAGCGCCATGGCCTGAAGGCCGTGCTGATCAACCCGGCCGTGGCGCCGCACCGGCTGTTTGACGGCCAGCTCGGCCCGCAGACCAACTACTACAGTGGCGAGACCTGGGAACTGACCCCGGACCACGTCGCTGCGCTGGCGGAACTTGAAGTCCCCGCGCCCATCGACGGCTCGCGCTACCAGGTGTGGCTGCAGACCGCCGACGAAACCCTCGACTACCGCGCCGCCGAGCGTTACTACCGAGCAGGTGCATTGCGCATCGAATCCGGCGGCGACCACGGCTTCCAGCGCTTCGTCAGCCATCTGCCGGCGCTCCTGGCCTTTGCCGGGGTGCCGTCCAGCCAGTGGCGCGACGTGGATTTCTCCGAATTTGAAGCCATCACCTCTTCGACTGATTAAGCAGGAACCCCATGGCCCAGCAGAACGCCTATAACGCAGACGCCATCGAGGTTCTCTCCGGCCTCGACCCGGTGCGCAAGCGCCCGGGCATGTACACCGACACCTCGCGGCCCAACCACCTGGCCCAGGAAGTCATCGACAACAGCGTCGACGAAGCCCTCGCCGGCCACGCCAAGAGCGTGCAGGTGATCCTCCACGAGGACAACTCGCTGGAAGTGATCGACGACGGCCGCGGCATGCCGGTGGATATCCACCCCGAAGAAGGCGTGCCCGGTGTCGAGCTGATCCTTACCAAGCTGCACGCTGGCGGCAAGTTCTCCAACAAGAACTACCAGTTCTCCGGCGGCCTGCACGGCGTGGGCATCTCGGTGGTGAACGCGCTGTCGACCCTGGTCGAGGTGCGGGTCAAGCGTGACGGCAACGAGTACCGCATGACCTTCGCCGACGGCTTCAAGTCCAGCGACCTCGAGGTCGTCGGCACTGTCGGCAAACGCAATACCGGCACCAGCGTGCACTTCTGGCCGGACGCCAAGTACTTCGACTCGCACAAGTTTTCCGTCAGCCGCCTCAAGCACGTGCTCAAGGCCAAGGCCGTGCTGTGCCCGGGGCTGCTGGTCAGCTTCGAGGACAAGTCCAGCGGCGAGCGCATCGAGTGGCACTACGAGGACGGCCTGCGTTCCTACCTGGTCGACTCGGTCTCCGAGAACCTGCGCCTGCCCGACGAGCCGTTCTGCGGCTCGCTGGCCGGCAACAAGGAAGCGGTGGACTGGGCCCTGCTGTGGCTGCCCGAGGGCGGCGAATCGCTGCAGGAAAGCTACGTCAACCTGATTCCCACCGCCCAGGGCGGCACCCACGTCAACGGCCTGCGCCAGGGCCTGCTGGATGCGATGCGCGAGTTCTGCGAATTCCGCAACCTGCTGCCGCGCGGCGTGAAGCTGGCCCCGGAAGACGTCTGGGAGCGTATCGCCTTCGTCCTCTCGATGAAGATGCAGGAGCCGCAGTTCTCCGGCCAGACCAAGGAGCGCCTGTCCTCCCGCGAGGCCGCCGCGTTCGTCTCCGGTGTGGTCAAGGACGCCTTCAGCCTGTGGCTCAATGCCCACCCCGAGCTGGGCCTGCAGCTGGCCGAACTGGCCATCAGCAACGCCGGCCGCCGCCTCAAGGCGGGCAAGAAGGTCGAGCGCAAGAAGATCACCCAGGGCCCGGCGCTGCCCGGCAAGCTGGCCGATTGCGCGGGGCAGGACCCGATGCGCTCCGAGCTGTTCCTGGTGGAAGGTGACTCCGCCGGCGGCTCGGCCAAGCAGGCGCGCGACAAGGAATTCCAGGCGATCATGCCGCTGCGCGGGAAGATCCTGAACACCTGGGAAGTGGACGGCGGCGAGGTGCTCGCCAGCCAGGAAGTCCACGATATCGCCGTGGCCATCGGCGTCGATCCGGGCGCGGCCGACCTCAGCCAGCTGCGCTACGGCAAGATCTGTATCCTCGCCGACGCCGACTCCGACGGCCTGCACATCGCCACCCTGTTGTGCGCGCTGTTCGTCCGTCACTTCCGCCCGCTGGTGGAAGCCGGCCATGTCTACGTCGCCATGCCGCCGCTGTTCCGTATCGACCTGGGCAAGGAAGTCTTCTACGCCCTGGACGAAGCCGAGCGCGACGGCATCCTCGACCGCCTGGCCGCCGAGAAGCGCCGCGGCAAGCCGCAGGTCACCCGATTCAAGGGCCTGGGCGAGATGAACCCGCCGCAGCTGCGCGAAACCACCATGGACCCGAACACCCGCCGGCTGGTCCAGCTGACCCTGGAAGACACCGAGGGCACCGTGGAGATGATGGACATGCTGCTGGCCAAGAAACGCGCCGGCGACCGCAAGTCCTGGCTGGAAACCAAGGGCAACCTGGCGGACATCGCCTGATGCGCTGGTTGTTGGCTTCGCTTGGGCTTTGTGCCGGCCTTGCCGTCGGCGCCCAGGCTCCCAAGGCTGTCGCGCCGCTCGCCGCCCCCCTGGCGCCGGCGTCGCTGCAGTTCGTCGCGGAACACCCGGTGGAAGGCATGCCCAGCGGCAATCTTTCCGGGCTCGCGCTGTGCGGCAACGAGATGTGGACGGTGTCCGACCGTGATGACGACCGCATCTACCGCCTGTTGATCGACGAGACGCCGGGCAAGGCCTGGCAGGCCAGCGCCGAACCCTTCCTGGTGCCGGGCACGCCGGAAAGCGGCCTGTCCTGGGGTACCCGCGCGCGGGTCAGCATCGGCGGCCTGCTGCGCGGCGGCGCCATGGACTTCGAAGGCATCAGCTGCGACCAGGCAGGCAACCGCTATGTGGTCAGCGAGGGTTATGCTGCCGTCCTGCTGCTACCCGCCGTTGGCGAGCCGAGCTGGCTGCCGTTGCCGCAGAACCTGCTGCGTCAGGCCCGCGCCAGTGGCCTGCTGATGGAATTCAATGCGCTCTACGAAGGTATCGCCATCAGCGCCGACGGCAAGCAGCTGTGGCTGGCCGCCGAGCGTCAGCGCCGCGGCCTGCTCAAGGTGCATAACGAAAACGGCACCTGGAAGTGCGATGGCAACTGCGTGATGCTCAGCGAAGGCGGCACCGCGCTGCCGCCCCCGGAGCTGGGCGCCGAGCGCGCCCTGCCAATCGATTTCTCCGACCTTGCGCTGTACAAGGACAAGCTGTTCACCCTGGAGCGCCTGGCGCACCAGATCTGCCGCCGCGATCCGAAGTCCGGCGCGCAGGAGCTGTGCTGGTCCTTCGCCGCTGGCGCCCTGGCCCCGGAACGGCGCTATGACCTGCCCTATGGCGTGGCCGAAGCGCTGATCCTCGACGACCAGGGCGCCTGGATCGGCCTGGACAACGGCGAGCATGCCCGTGCCGATGGCGACAGTCGCCCCTACGTGCTGCGCTTCGCGGCGCCGGCCGGCGGCTGGCTCGGTGGCAAATGAACGACGCGGTGCCGGGCAAGCGGATCGGCAAGATCATGATGTTCCTCGCCTGGGGCGCGGGCATCCTGCTCGCCACCCGCTATTTCGGTGCCTGGGAAACCCGTCAGCACAACCCCAACCCGCAGCCGCAGTCGACCCGCGGCGACGGCTACGTGGAAGTACGGCTGATCGGCAATCGTGGCGGCCACTACGTGGTGGACGGCAGGATCGGCAGCGAGACGGTGACCTTCATGCTCGACACCGGTGCCACCCAGGTGGCCCTGCCGCAGCGCCTGGCCGACCGCCTCGGCCTGCCGCGCGGCTTGCCGGTGACCCTGGACACCGCCAACGGCCGCAGCCAGGGCTGGCGCACGCGCCTGCCCAGCCTGCAGCTTGGCGACATCCGCCTGACCGATGTGCCGGCGCTGATCGCGCCGGGCATGGAAGGCGACGAGGTGCTGCTCGGCATGAGCGCACTCAGACAACTCGATTTCACCCAGCAGGACGGCACCCTGGTGCTGCGCCAGCGATCTACACCGTGAGGCACGCATGAGCGAAACCCTCGATCTGAGTCTGGAGGGCGTGGAGCGCCGGTCACTGGCCGACTTCACCGAACAGGCTTACCTGAACTATTCCATGTACGTGATCATGGACCGCGCCCTGCCGCACATCGGCGACGGTCTGAAGCCCGTGCAGCGGCGCATCGTCTACGCCATGAGCGAACTGGGCCTGGACGCGGATTCCAAGCACAAGAAGTCGGCGCGTACCGTCGGTGACGTGCTGGGTAAATACCACCCCCACGGCGACTCGGCGTGCTACGAAGCCATGGTGCTGATG
This sequence comes from Pseudomonas sp. NPDC086581, assembly GCF_044746165.1. NCBI lineage: Bacteria > Pseudomonadati > Pseudomonadota > Gammaproteobacteria > Pseudomonadales > Pseudomonadaceae > Pseudomonas > Pseudomonas sp. NPDC086581. The sequence continues at coordinate 25,101 of NZ_JBIVBR010000011.1, forward strand.
GCGCAGCCGTTCTCCTACCGCTACCCGCTGGTGGACGGCCAGGGCAACTGGGGTGCGCCGGACGATCCCAAGTCCTTCGCCGCCATGCGTTACACCGAGGCCCGCCTGTCGCGCTATGCCGAGACCCTGCTGTCCGAGCTGGGCCAGGGCACCGCGGACTGGGTGCCGAACTTCGACGGCACCCTGGACGAGCCGGCCGTGCTGCCGGCGCGCCTGCCGAACCTGCTGCTCAACGGCACCACCGGCATCGCCGTGGGCATGGCCACAGACATTCCGCCGCACAACCTGCGCGAAGTGGCCGCTGCCTGTATCCGCCTGCTGGATGAGCCGCAGGCGACCATCCCCGACCTGATGGAGCATGTACAGGGCCCGGACTTCCCCACCGAAGCGGAAATCATCACCCCGCGCGCCGACCTGCAGAAGATCTACGAAACCGGCCGTGGCTCGGTGCGCATGCGCGCCGTGTACCGCGTCGAGGACGGCGACATCGTGGTCACCGCGCTGCCGCACCAGGTCTCCGGGGCCAAGGTGCTGGAGCAGATCGCCGGGCAAATGCAGGCCAAGAAGCTGCCGATGGTGGCCGACCTGCGCGACGAGTCGGACCACGAGAACCCGACCCGCATCGTCATCATTCCGCGCTCCAACCGCGTGGACGCCGAAGAGCTGATGACCCACCTGTTCGCCACCACCGACCTGGAAAGCTCGTACCGGGTGAACATGAACGTCATCGGCCTGGACGGCAAACCCCAGGTCAAGGACCTGCGCCAGGTACTGAGCGAGTGGCTGACCTACCGCACCGACACCGTGCGCCGTCGCCTGCAGTTCCGCCTGGACAAGGTCGAGAAGCGCCTGCACCTGTTGGAAGGCTTGCTGGTCGCCTTCCTCAACCTCGACGAAGTCATCCACATCATCCGCACCGAGGACCAGCCCAAGCCGGTCCTGATGCAGCGCTTCGAGCTCTCCGAGCTGCAGGCCGACTACATCCTCGACACTCGCCTGCGTCAACTGGCGCGCCTGGAAGAGATGAAGATACGCGGCGAGCAGGACGAGCTGGCCAAGGAGCGCGCCAAACTACTGGCGATCCTGGGTTCCAACGCCAAGCTGCGCAAGCTGGTGCGTGACGAGCTGCTGGCCGACGCCGAGACCTACGGCGACGACCGCCGCTCGCCCATCGTCGCCCGCGCCGAGGCCCGTGCCCTGTCGGAAACCGAGCTGATGCCGACCGAGCCGGTGACCGTGGTGCTGTCCGAGAAAGGCTGGGTGCGTTGCGCCAAGGGCCACGATATCGACGCCACCGGCCTGTCTTACAAGGCTGGCGACGGTTTCAAGGTGGCCGCGCCGGGCCGCTCGAACCAGTACGCGGTGTTCATCGATTCCACGGGGCGCAGCTACTCGCTGGCGGCCCACAGCCTGCCGTCCGCCCGTGGCCAGGGCGAGCCGCTCACCGGTCGCCTGACGCCGCCGCCGGGCGCCTCCTTCGATCGCGTGCTGCTGCCGGAGGATAATGCCCTGTATGTGCTGGCCTCCGACGCCGGCTACGGCTTCGTCGCCAAGGGCGAGGATATGCAGGCCAAGAACAAGGCCGGCAAGGCGCTGCTCAGCCTGCCCAACGGCGCGCAGGTCATGGCGCCGCGCCCGGTAAACGATTTGGAACAGGACTGGATCGCCGCAGTCACTACCGAAGGTCGCCTGCTGTTGTTCAAGGTGTCCGACCTGCCGCAGCTGGCCAAGGGCAAGGGCAACAAGATCATCAGCGTGCCGGGCGACCGCGTGGCGAGCCGCGAGGAGTACCTCACCGACCTCGCCGTTCTTCCGACGGGCGCGACCCTGGTGCTGCAGGCTGGCAAGCGGACGCTCTCGCTCAAGGGTGACGACCTGGAACACTACAAGGGTGAAAGGGGCCGCCGGGGCAATAAACTGCCGCGCGGTTTCCAGCGAGTGGACGCCTTGCTGGTAGAATCGCTGTCTCAGGATTGAAACGCGGCTCGATACACTCTGCCTCTGGAGCTGAGGCGCCGGTTAAGGGATGATACGTCCCTTTGGGTAGCCGGCGCCGCGGCGCGTTGCCTGAAGTCATATTGGTTTTGTTGGAAGTAGCGCCGATATTCGGCGAATGACGGTGATCCAGATGAGCGCATTGCGCGCCTTGGCCTATCTTTCCCTCGTCAGCCTCCTCGGGCTGGCGGGTTGCACGGTGAATCGACCGACCCAGCTGTTCCAGCTGGATGCGGGCGCGGTTCCCGTCCCTACCCGTGACAACGGCGTTGCCGTACTGCTCGGCCCGGTCTCCCTGGCCGATTACCTGAAGCGCGAGACCATGGTCCAGCGTCAGGCAGACGGTATCCTCAACCTGTCCACCGAAGCCCGCTGGGCCGGCAGCCTCGAGACCAACGTCAGCCAGCAGCTGATGCGCCTGCTCTCGGGCGAGCTGGACAGCACCCGGCTGGCGCTGTTCCCGGAGAAGCCCGGCTTCACCCCGCAGGTCCAGGTCATGCTGACCATCAGCCGCCTGGACTCCGGCCCCAAGGAGCCGGCGGTGCTGGAGGCGCGCTGGCGCCTGCTCGACCAGAAGGGTGAACTGCGCGACAGCCGCGTTTTCCGCGAGGAAGAGGCGCATTCGGGTAGCGTGCAGGACCAGGTACGGGCGCAAGGCGACCTGCTGCGCAAGCTGTCCGTGCAACTGGCCCGTGACGTGCGCCCGGTTGCCGCAGCGGTTGCCGAGCAGCAGGCTGCGCCGCCACGCAAGCCGGCGGTGGCCAACACCGAGCAGGCGGCGAAGCCCAAGGAAGAAGGGCCGAAGATCCCGCTGGTGGTGCCGATCCGCACTGATGTCGAGGTCTACCGCTTCTAAGTCGATCTTCGTGATCGCAGCATTCACGGCCCGCAGAGCATAGCTTTGCGGGCCTTTTTGCTTCTACTGTGGCCCGTTTTGACATCTTCTTGACGGCCCCCGTGGTATCTACAGGGGCTTGTGCAGGTGATTGGCGCTCGGACGCTTTCCGCGCGGAACCTGCGAGAGACTCGCGCGTGTCTTCACTCCTTCAATTCTCCGGTGTTCAGGCGGATTCCGCCCTGGGTCGTCAGACGCTGTGCGTGATGCTGGCAGCGCTGGTGCTGTTCCTGCTTGGTGTGCAGGGCGATGCCTTCGTCGGCTTCGATTCGCGCTTCGTGTTGTTCGCGCGCGAAATGCTGCGCCACGGGCCAGGCTGGTTCCCGACCACCTACGGCGCACCCTATCCGGACTATCCGGCCACCTCGACCTTCCTGACCTACCTGTTGTCGCTGCCGCTGGGCCGGGTCACCGAGTTCACCGCATGGCTGCCCACCGCGCTGGCCGGGGCGATCTGCGCCGGCGTCGTGTACCGCCTGGTGGCTCCGTTCTCGCGCTCCTGGGCGCTGGTCAGCGTGGCTATGCTGCTGCTGACCGCCACCTTCGTCAGCGAAACACGGGCTGTCTCCCTGGATCTGATGGTGGCCGCCGTCGGCCTGCTTGCCTTCTACGTTGCCTTCCACGCCGAACGCCATGGCGTCCCAGGCTTGCTGCTGCGCCTCTTGCCGCTGTTGCTGCTCGGTTTCGCTCTGCGTGGCCCGTTGGGGCTGGTGGTGCCGGCGGGCATGGTGTGCAGTCAGCTGCTGCTGGACCGGCGCTGGAAGCCGCTGTTCGCCTTCTCGGCGAGCGCGCTGGCGCTGCTGATTCTCTGCGTCTTCGCGCTGATCGCCCTGGCGCGTTCGGTAGGGGGCGAAGTCTTCGTCCAGGACGTCCTGCGGATGCAAGTGATCGGTCGACTGGACGGTTCTGCTGGTTCCAGCGACGCGCTGTATTACTTCCGAAGCTCCCTGGGCAATTACGCGTTGGCCTTCCCGCTGGCACTGCCGGCACTGGCGCTGCTCTGGCAGCGTCGCCGCGAGCCGGCGTTCCGTCTGGTAGCGGGCTGCGCCCTGGCGGCGCTGGTGGTTATGGCCGGGTTGTCGGTGCCGCAGGCCAAGAAGGCCCGCTACATCATCGCGCTGGCTCCGCTGGCCGCCATCGTGGCGGGGTACCCGTTCATGGTCGCCGGCAGTCGACTGGCGCAAGTGCTGCGGGGCTTGCTGAGTGTGCTGTGGGTGGCCCTGCCGGCCTTGTTGCTGGTGGGGTTGTGGCTGGCCTGGAAGCGTTATCCGCAGGAGCTTGCCGCGTTGGGCTGGCGCTTGCCGGCGTGTATCGTCGTGCTTGCCGCGCTGCTGGTATTTGGCGCGCTGCGCTGGCGACGTCCAGCAGCATTGGCGCTGGGCGCTGCGCTCGCGCTTTGGGCAAGTTACATCCTGGTTTTCGAGCCGATGGAACACCGCCTGTATGACAGCCAGGGCTTTTCCCGCGAAGTGTTGCGCCAGCTCGATGCCCAGCCTGCGCCCCTGGCGCTCTATGGCATGGCGCCGGACGCGCAGGCGATCAAGCTCATGGTCAACCTCGACCGCGACCTGAGGCCACTGTTCCTCGACCGCCCGGAACAGTTGGCAGCGCAAGGCGGCCCGTTCTACCTCATGATCCAGGCCCGTGATGCCAAGCGCATGGCCGCCTCCTTGCCTGCCGCCTCCGAGTTGCTGTTCGAAGGCAGCTTCGACAAGGAAACCTTCCGCCTGCTGCGCCTTCCCGGAGTGGGCTCCAACCCGTGATGAAAGCATTGACTTCCCTGCTTGCCGGCTGCCTGTTGCTGAGCGGCTGCGGCGATTCCGATACCCAGGATGTGGTCGAGCGGGACCAGGCATTCTTCCGCCAGCACCCGTTGCCGGCGCTGGAGATCGCTTCAGGCGACGGCAGCTTCGTGCTGCCGTTGTTGCCTGATACCCAGTTCTACGCGGAGAACAACCACCGCAAGCGTCACCTGTTTCGCAGCGAGCAGCGCTTCCCCGGCCTGCCGTATCAGCCGGCGCTGGCGTTCTTCGCGCAGACTTTCTGGCTGGCCAAGTACGCCGAGGTACTGCAGGTCCCGCTGGTGGTGCACCTGGGCGACGTGGTGGAAAACGCCGGTGTCGCCACCCAGTGGCAGACCGCCAGCGGCGCCATGCGCACGCTGGAGGAGCGCGGCGTGCCCTATAGCATCGCTACGGGTGAGCGTGATGTGCACGAAGAGGCCAGCACGGATGACCGCCGCTCCTTCCTCGATCGTTTCGCGGATCACTTCGGCCCCGAGCGAGCCGCCTGGCAGAGCACCTACGTCGGCAGCGATCCCAAGGGCCTGAGCCAGGTGCACCTGTTCCAGCGCTACGGCCAGTCGTTCCTTCTGCTGGCGCTGGACTGGAGCCCTTCCGAGGCTACCCTGGCGTGGGCGCAGAGCGTCATCGATGAGCATCCCCATGTGCCGGTGATCCTCGCCTCGCATAGCATCCTGAGGCCCAGCGCTGGTGGCGTGGCGGAGCTGTCCCGCGAAGACAACGCCAGCGGCGCGCGGTTGTGGGATCGGCTCATTCGCCGTAACGATCAGGTATTCCTCACCCTGAACGCCCATTCCGATGGGGCAGTGCATACGCGGATGCTCAACGACCTGGGGCACAGCGTGGACATGGTGATGGTGGACTACCAGCACCAGTACCTGGGCGGTAATGGCCTGCTGCAACTGCTGGAACTGGACCTGCGGCGCAACAGCCTCGCCGGTTTGTCGCTGTCGCCCTGGGTGCTGTGGAAGCGCCAGTTCTACCCTCAGGCGTACAAACCCTGCGCGACGCCGCAGGCCCTGCATGATTGCGATCAGCTGATGCCGGAAGATTCTCCCGGCTGGGACAACCGCTTCCGGCTCGAACTGGATTACCAGGCGCGGTTCAGCAGCTTCAAGGGTTACAGCGCGAAGCTGCCTTTGCCGAGCGCGCAGGCGCCGTTGCTGGAGCAGCTTCAGGTGCAGCTGGGCAAGCGCTGAGTCAGTTGCTCCGACGCACTGCGCGGCGTAGGCCGATGCCGGCCGCCGCCACGCCCAGGCAGGGCAGCCAGACCCAGCGCGCCTCCGAGATCAACACCTCCAGCCCGCGCTGGCTGAAGAAGCGCGATAGGCCGATGGGCGAGACTTCGATGGGGTGCAGCGGCAGGAAGTAGCGCTGATCGCTCCACGGCCAGAACCATGCGACGCCCAGGCCGCCGTCTGTCATCGCATCCAGCACGCTGTGGGAGGCGGTGGCGAGTCCCATCCACAGGCCGGCCTTCAGCGGGCCGCTGCCCAGCGGGCGGCAGCACAGCGCCCCGAGCGCACCCATGCATGCCGCGAACAGCAGGGAATGGCTGAAGCCGCGATGGCCGAACGCGTCGTTGTAGGCAATGCCCAGCTTGAAGGCAAGCACATCGAGGTCGGGTAGGCAGGCGGCGAGCATGCCGGCCAGGAGCAGGCGTGGCGGGATGAAGCGCGAGCCGAGCGCAAGACCCACGGCGAGCGCGGGCAGGGGATGGGTGATCAGGGTGGTCATGGAATCCTTTCCACGAGGGGCCCGGCGGCCCCTTTCTTTCTATTGGGGGTCAGGTGGTGCGCAGGGCGCGCATGCGCGAGAGCTGGCGTTCGAGCATGGAAGGATAAGGTTCCTTCAGCCATTCCACGCAGCAGGCGTTTTCCGGGCTGGCGATAGGACGAATACGTGCGCGCTCGCGGACTTTTTCATCGTCGCCGATGGACTTCTCCACCAGCAGCAGGTTGCGGCTGTGCTGGCTGAGGGCTAGCGCATCCTGAGCGGAAGAGTCCTGCAGCAGCTCGGACTGTTCGAGGTCGGCGATGTCCTCGCCCAGCACCAGGCCCAGTTGCAGTTGCAGGGTGATGCCGCTGTCGGCCACTTCGATCTGCAGGGCATGGCCCAGGGCGCGCATCAGCTCGCCGCAGCACAGGGCGTTGGTGAGGAACTCTTCGTCCTGGTCGCGGCTGTGGAAGAGGATCAGGCTGCCGCCGTCGCTGAGGGTGTAAAGCGTGCCCTTGTACAGACGCGCGGCCTGTTCCAGGCAGTCGCGGTATCGCTGCAACAAATCGACCAGTCGCGCCCGCGGCAGGCGGCGCAGTTGTTCCTGGGCGCCCAGTTGTACGGCCAGCACGGCGCTTGTGCCGGCGGAAACCGGCTCCGGCTCGGCTTCGGGCTCTTGTTCTTCGACGCCGATCTCGTCTTCGGCTTCCTCGTCCGTCACCGCCTCGAACTCTTCCTCGGGGAAGTCCTCGTCGGCTTCGGACTTGCGGCGCGCGGCGGGAGCGAGCAGTTCGTCGTCGGAGAAGATGTTCTCGTCGAATTCGTGTTCGTCAGTGGCGTCGGCAGCTTCCAGAGAAGGCTCCTTGGCTGCGGGCTTGCCAGCCTTGGCAGGCGCTTTCGGACGCGGTGCGGGGGTGCTGATCACCGGCTCGGGGACCGGCGGCTTCTCTGGCGCCAGGCGCGCCTGGAGCTGGCGGGCGAGGTCGCCGATCTCGTTCTGTAGACCGGCGCCGGGCGCGCTGTCGTCCGGATCGCGCAGCCAGACACGAAGCTGTAGCAGGGGGGTGGAAATCTGCCGCCCCAGGCGCAGGCCGAAGGTCAGGGTGAGCAGCAACAGGATCAGGCTGATCAGCCCCATGCTCTGCAGGCTGACGGTCATCGGCTGCTCGAATTGGTGCATGTCGAGGCTGATGCGCAGGTGGCCGGCGATCACTTCCTGGAAGGTGATGGGCGTGGAGTACAGGCCCTCGGCGTCGCCCAGCAGGCCTTGCTTGGGTCGCGTGCCGGACTCGGCAAGGATGCGGTTGTCCACGCTGTAGATGGCTGCGTGGGCCACCAGCGGGTTTTTGGTCAGGTTGTTGAGCAGCACATTGAGGCTGAGGATGTCATTGGACACCAGCAGCTCGGTGGCCGACTGCGCGGTCTGCGTGGTCAGGCTCTGGCCAAGGGCATCGGCCTGCTGCTGCATGGCCTGCTTGAACTGCAGGCCCATCACGCAGGCGTAGATCACCAGGGCCGTGGCCACCAGCAGCAAGCCGTGGACGGCAATGCGCAAGGCAATCGGCACGCGGCGCTGGCGCAGGGCGTGGAAGAGCAGCAGGAAGAAATTGTCAGGCTTGACGGAGGTGGGCCGGGTCACAGCGGGCTCGGTCTTCTTTAGGGCAGATGCGGGGCAGTATAACGATGCCCTACCGAGGGGCAAAGCGCCGCAGGCGCTGTCAAGGCGGCGAAAGTCTGCGCGCTGCATCGATCAGGCGTGCATTCCGATCGGCGGCGCCGTCTCTTGCTCCGGGTGCTGACGGGCGAGCGGAGCATCCGCAAGCAATGAAAGCAGGTAGAATGACCGCCTTTTTTCCATGGCGGAGACAGCGCCTTGCGCGAGATCGTCCTGATCAACATCACCGGGGAAGACCGCCCCGGCCTCACCGCGGCCATTACCGGCGTCCTGGCGCAGGGTGGCGTGAACATCCTCGACATCGGCCAGGCGGTGATCCACGACACCCTGTCCTTCGGCATCCTGGTGGAAATCCCGGATAACGAGCGGGCCTCGTCGGTGCTCAAGGACGTGCTGTTCACGGCCTACAAGCTCGACCAGCAGGTGCGCTTCACGCCGGTCTCCGAAGACGACTACCGCCAGTGGGTCGGTGGCCAGGGCAAGCCCCGCCACATCGTTACCCTGTTGACTCGCCGGGTGACCGCTGAGCAGCTGCAGCGCGTCAGCTCGATCACCGCCAAGTACGGCCTGAACATCGATCAGATCGATCGCCTGTCCGGGCGCATGCCGCTGGATATGCCGGCCGACGAGGGCAAGGGCTGCATTGAGTTCTCCGTGCGCGGCGAGCCTGCCGATCCGGCGGCCCTGCGCGCCGAGTTCCTCAGCGTTGCCCAGGAGCTGAACGTCGACATCGCCTTCCAGCAGGACTCGGTGTTTCGCCGCAACCGTCGCCTGGCGGTATTCGACATGGACTCGACGCTGATCGAGGCTGAAGTGATCGACGAGCTGGCCAAGGCCGCGGGAGTCGGCGAGCAGGTCTCCGAGATCACCGAGCGCGCTATGCGCGGTGAGCTGGATTTCCGCGCCAGCTTCAAGGAGCGCCTGGCGCTGCTGCAGGGCCTTTCCGAGGGCGTGCTGGAAGAGATCGGCGCTTCGCTGCGCCTGACCGAAGGCGCCGAAACCCTGTTCGCCGAGCTCAAGCGCCTGGGTTACAAGACCGCGATTCTTTCCGGCGGCTTCAGCTACTTCGCCAAGCAACTGCAAGCAAAGCTGGGCATCGACTACGTGTTCGCCAACGAACTGCAGATCGTCGACGGCAAGCTGACCGGCGTGGCCATCGAGCCCATCGTCGATGCACAGCGCAAGGCGGACCTGCTGCGCGAACTGGCGGCGAAGGAAGGCCTGCAACTGGAGCAGACGATTGCCGTGGGCGACGGCGCCAACGACCTGCCGATGCTCGGCCTGGCCGGGCTGGGCGTGGCGTTCCGCGCCAAGCCGCTGGTCAAGCAGTCGGCCAAGCAGGCGATCTCCACCCTCGGCTTGGATGGCATTCTGTACCTGCTCGGCTTCCGTGATCGAGAAGGCGCCTGACCTGCACTGAGCGACCCGGAATGAAAAAGCCGCCCTTCGGGGGCGGCTTTTTTGCATCTACCGGTCGGATTCACTCATCCGAGGCGAAGTCGTAGTCCATCGCCTGGCTCGGGCCCTGCAGGTAACGACCCTGGATGTAGTTGGCGCCGGCCTGCCACAGGGTGGCGAGGGCGGTGGCGCTTTCCACCATGGGCACGATGGTCAGCTTGGCCTGGGCGTGCAGGCTGGCCATCAGGGTCTTCAGGTTTTCCTGGTTCTCCGGGACGTTCAGGTCCTGCACGTAGGAGCCGTCGACCTTCACGAAGTCAACGTTCATGTGCTTGAGCGTGTTGAACGGGTTGAGCGCGCAGCCGAACTGGCAGAGTGCGATCTGGCAGTGCAGCTCGGCCAGACCCTGGCTCAGCACCTTGGCCTGACGCAGGAAGGCGATGGCGTCCGGTTCGCTGATCTGCACGATCAGTGCGTCGGCCGGCAGGCGCGAAGCCTTGAGGGCCACGCTCAGCCACGGCAGCAGTTCCGGGTCCTGCAGGCTGGAGCTGGAGAGGTGCACGAAGAGTTTGGTCTCGTGTCCCTTGGCGCGATGCTCGGAGAGCAGCTTGATGGAGTTGAGCAGTACCCAGCGGTCGATCTTCTCGGCCAGGCCGCTGGCCTTGGCGGCGTTGAGGAAATCAGCCGGCGGCACTTCCTCGCCCTGCGGGTTGAGCAGGCGCAGCAGCACTTCATAGTGCTCGTGGGTGTCGCCGCGCAGGCTGATGATCGGCTGGAACAGCAGGCGGAAGCTGTTCTGCTCCAGCGCCTGGCGGATGATCGCGCTGATGTCGCCACGGTAGGCGGCGGCGGCCAGTTCGTCGGCCGGATTGAAGACCTTCAGGCCGTTGCCGTTCTTCTGGGCGACCTCGTCGGCGCCACGGTGGGCACGTTCGATGACGTCCTGGGCGCGGGTGGTCTTCTCGTCCAGCCCGGCAGTGCCGATGGACAGCGTGACCTGGGCGCTGCGGCCATGGATGTCGAACAGGTGGCCTTCGATTTTCTTCAGCAGCGAGTTGAAGCGTGGTGCGGATTGCTCCGGGGCTTCACCCGGCAGCAGCACGGCGAATACGTCGTCACCCAGGCGCGCCAGCTGGGCCGGCTCGGGGAACTGCGCGCGCAGCAGGTTGCCCAGGTCCGCCAGCAGCAGGTCGATGCTGGCGACGCCCAGGTCCAGTTGCAGCGCCTGGGCACGGTCGAGTTGCATGTAGGCGAAGGTGGCCGGTTGGCCGGCGGTCACCGCGCGCTCCACGGCGCTGTCCATCAGGTCGAGGAAGTGGGCGCGGTTGAACAGGCCGGTGACCAGGTCCTGGCTGCTGACTTCGCGGAGTTTTTCCTCGAGCTGGGCGTTGTCAGACTCGGCGCGGATCACCACCTGGATGCACGGCTCGCCGTCATAGGTGGCGGGCGAGAAGGTCATGCGCGCGGCGAAGGCCTGGCCGTCGCTGCGGATGCCGCTGCAGGCGAGGTCGGCGTTGTCTTCGCTGCTTTCCTTGGTGATGTGGTAGCCCTTGAGGAAGTCCTTGAAGGTGGCCTGGTCGCAGCCGGCGATCAGGTCGATCATCGGCATGCCTTCCAGTTCCTCGGCGTCCTCGTAGCCGAACAGGCCGACGTAGGCGCGGTTGGCGTAGATGTGCATGCCGTCGTGGACGTAGGTGATGGCGTCCACCGAGCTGTCCAGCAGCAACTGGCAGCGCTTCTCCGCTTCGCGCAGGGCAACTTCGGCGGAGCGGCGCGCGCGGCGTTCCTCAAGGTTGGCCAGCTCGCGGTTGGCCACCAGAATCAGGCGCTCGTCCTCGCCTTGCGGCAGGGCATCCTGAGCGCCGAGGGCCAGGGCCTCGGTCACGGCGTCGGAATCATTGCCGCTGACCAGTTGGATGAAGGGAATGTCCTTGGCCTGGCGGCGAATGGCGCCCAGCGCTTCGCTCGGGTCCAGCGCCTCGGCTTCCGGGGCGGCGATCAACAGGTCCCAGCCCTGGGGCAGGATGTCCGTCAGGTCTTCACTGGAGGTAATGCGGTGGACGCGGGTCGCACGACCGGCGTTGCGGAACAGGCTGACCAGGCGCTCGGCTTCGTTCTGCGAGTCTTCCAGGATCAGCAGGCGGATGGTTTTCTTTTCATTGGCCATGAGGAAGGCTGCTTATACCGCGCTGGACGGCAGCAAAAAGGCGACGAAAGGGAAGTCCCCGGAATCTACAGAGACTTCCACAGCGAGTCAAAGTCTTCCTCCCCGCCAGGGCCGCGAGCGTTCGGGGCTGTGATGGGCTTATCGCTCGGTGCGCCGGCGGCATCCTGTGCCTGGTATTCGAACTGGGTGAAGCTGGCGGTGGCGGTGACCTTGCGCGTCAGGCTGGCGCGGCGTTCATCCCCATGCAGGTTGAGCTGCACTCGGTTGCCTTCCTGGAAGGGCAGGCGCGGGGTGATGACGGTGGCCGGGCGGGAGATCGCGGCGATTTCCGGCAGCAGCAGGGCGCGCAGGTACTGGCTGCCCTGCTCGGTCTTGCGCAGCAGCTGCAGGCCACAGGGCTGGGCGAGCGGGGCGATCAGCTCGATACCCATCTGCGTGCCGCCGCCACGGACCTGGCGGATCCAGCGCACCACGGCGACGCTCCAGCTGTGCTCCGGGGTGTCCTGGATGCCGAGCAGTTCGCCGGCTTGCAGCTGGCTGGGAATGTCCTTCGGCCAGGTCAGGCAGTAGCCGCCGGGGCTGTGGTTGACAATGGCCAGGGTGTGTACCGGGTAATCGTCGCGCGGAGTTTCCGTCACCCCACCCAGGGCACTCTCATCGGTGGAGCGCGGTGCGGTGTACTCGATCTCTTCCAGCGGCATGCCGGGTTGCCAGTCGTTGAGCTTCTGCGCGTCGAAGGCGTCGGACCAGGCGTCTTTCACCTCGGTCTTGAAGGTCGGTATCTGTTCCTGCACCTGAATCTTCAGCAGGTCATTGAAGCTTCTGCGGCCGGCGAGGAAGTAGTGCAGGGCGCTCATACCGATGCACAGGGTCAGTTGGCTCTGACCGGGCGTGCGGTGGAAGGTGCGCTCGGCGATATCGCCCCAGGCCGCGGCTAGGTGCTGCAGCAGATCGATGCTGACACCCTCGGGCACCTTGAGGCGGGCCTGCGCGCGGTTTTCCGGGGGCAGCAGGAGGTATTCGCGGATCACGTCCACCAGCGGCTGCGGGTCGATGCCCAGGGCGCCGACGAGGTCGCTCTCCTTGAACAGGGTGCGGTAGCGCGGCGGGCCATCCACTTGCGGAACTACGACGAACAGGGTGGAGGGCGCATCGGCGGCCTGCACTTTCACCTGCGCCGCCCAGCCCTCGAGGACTTCGGCAACGCGGGCGATGTTGTTCTGGCGCATCTGGTTGCAGCGCGCAGAGCCGAGCATCAGCGCCACCAGGTAGGACTGTTCGATGGACAGTCCCTGGGCCTGGCGGGCCAGCGCGTCGCGCACCGGGGTGTGTTGCAGACCGTGCTGGCGGGCCAGTTGGTAGAGCTGGTGGAGTTCCAGCCAGAGGTTTTCCGGCACCGGGCAGTACAGCTGCGAGGCGCGCACCAGCGGACCGCAGAGGCTTCGGATCGCGCGCTGGATGGCAGCGGTCATGACCTGGGCGCGCTCGCGGGTGAAGCGCGAGGCTTCGCGCACGACAATCAGCTTGTAGCCGATGGCCAGGTGGTTCTGCAGTGCCTGGCAGAGGTTGGCGACCTTGCGCGGACGTTCGTCCAGGACGATGGACTGGTTGAGGAAGTGGCGTTCCAGGTTATGGCAGACGAAGTGCACTTCCGGGCGGAACAATTCCAGCAATTGCAGACGCGTCTCGACCGGCAGCTTGAGCTGGTTGAGTTCGATCAGCCCCTGGTAGAGCTGGCGGGCCGTTTCCCCGAGGTTGGCCTTGGGCAGGTGATCCAGCCAGTTTTTCAGCTCGCGCGGGTTGGCGTTGCAGAAGCTCAGGCTCTCGTGCGTCGGGGTGGGAACACGCAGAAACTGCTGGGGACTGTTGTCCATGGCGGGAATGGTTTCTCCACAATCCGCTTCGTTGTACGAACCGGTTGGTCATAACTGTCGGCTTTTTCCGAACTCTAGCAGCATCCGTCGCCCGCCGCAGCCCATCGCCCGGATGGTGCGCGCGCAGGTCACGCTGGCGGCGCTTCGCCTTTGATCTGGCGTTGCAAGGCGTTTTTCGCCGAGTCCTGCGCCGTGCTGCGTACCCAGCCGTCGCCCTGGGCGATCACCGGATGGGCGGCCCAGTCGAGCAGATCCTGGCGGCGGCACACGCCGGTGTTGCCCTTGCCGGCGCCGGCCACCACCTTGTAGACCACCTGGTCCTGGCGGCCGCGCTTGTCCGGGTGGTCGTCGATTACCTGGCGCACGGCCCAGGCGTCGCCGCTCAGGGCGTTGCTGTAGCAGGCGCCGAGCTGGATGTCGTCTGGCGTCAGGCGCTGCGCCTGGGCGTGTTCCTGGGCCAGTTGGAGGATCTTCAGCAGGTCGTCGAACTGCACGTCGATGAAGGAATCCATTTTGCGCAGCGCGTGGTAGAGGTCTTCCGGGGACGGGCCGGCGGGCAGCTTTGGCGAGCCCGGCAGGCGCGCCAGCGGCGCGGGGTAGCGGCGCCAGGCGAACAGCCCGTTGAACAGCACGGCGACGGTGAGAATCAGCACCACGTTGAGCAGCACCGGGCTGAGCACGTAGTGGAAGCCCAGCGCGGTGACGGCCGGGCCGCCGGAAACCGCTGCCAGCGCGGTGGCGCCACCCGGTGGATGGATGCAACGCGCGTAGTGCATGACCAGGATCGCCGCGCCTACCGCCAGGGCGGGGGTGAAGGGCTGGTCGGGAAAGAGTTTCTGGCAGACCACCCCGACGATGGCCGAGAGGACCTGGCCGCCAAGCACGGCCCAGGGCTGCGACAGCGCGCCATGGGGCACGGCGAACAGCAGCACGGCGCTGGCGCCCATCGAGGCGACGACCCAGATGGCCGCTTCGCTGGGCAGGACCCAGTGAGTGAAGGCATAGATGGCGGCGATGCCGCACAGCGCTCCAATTGCGGAGAGCCATTTTTCCAGATGACTGGTGGCATTTGTCCGCCAGCCGAAGAGATGCAGGAAGTGTTTCATGGCAGGGAAGTGGCACGGTGAGGCGAAAAGCGATGGCGGGCGACTCGTTGGCCGCCCGCCTTATAAGAGTGGGCGTCAGCCCTGGCGCGCGCCACCCAGGCGCTCGCCCATGCGCACGGCGCTGGTGGCGGCGAGGTTTTCCGCCCAGCTGACTTGCTCGGGTCCGAACAGCACGATGGCGGTGGAGCCCAGCTTGAAGCGGCCCAGTTCTGCGCCCTTTTCCAGGTGGATCGGCGCGCGGGACGCTTCGTCGTAGGAGAAGGACTTCAGCGCGCGCTTGGGCGGCGTGACCAGGCCGGCCCAGACGGTCTCGATGGAGGCGACGATCATCGCCCCTACCAGAACCACGGCCATCGGCCCGCGCTCGGTGTCGAAGATGCACACCACGCGCTCGTTGCGGGCGAAGAGTTCCGGCACCTGCTCGGCGGTCAGCTGGTTCACCGAGAACAGGCGGCCCGGTACGTAGACCATCTCGCGCAGGGTGCCGGCCAGCGGCATGTGTACGCGGTGGTAGTCCTTGGGCGACAGGTAGACGGTGGCGAACTCGCCGCCCATGAAGGGCGCGGCGCGCTCGGCGTCGCCGCCCAGCAGCTCCATCAGGCTGTAGCTGTGGCCCTTGGCCTGGAACACGCGGCCGTGCTCGATCGGGCCGAGCTGGCTGATGGCGCCATCAGCGGGGCAGAGCACCGCGCCTTCACTTTCGTCCAGCGGGCGCGCGCCTTCTTTCAGGGCGCGGGTGAAGAAGGCGTTGAAGTGCTCGTAGGCACGCAGGTCCTCGACCTGGGCTTCGCGCATGTCCACCTGATAGCGGCGAGCGAACCAGGGAATCAGCCGGTCCTTGAACCAGGGCGCGCGGCATTCCGCGGCGCAGCCGATCAGGCGCGACAGCAGGTGATGCGGCAGCAGGTACTGGGCGAGGATGAACAGACGATCTTTGAACGACATTCCTTAAACCTCTACGGGGGTGTCGGGATGGTTGCCCCATTCCGACCAGGAACCGGCATAGCCCTTGACCCGCGGATAGCCGAGGGCCTTGGCCACCAGGTAGGTGAAGCCGGAGCGGTGGTGGGTCTGGCAGTGGGTGATCACTTCCTTGTCCGGGGTGATGCCCAGGTCCTTGAGGATCTGCGGCATATCGGTACGGATGCGCAGGGCGCGGGCCGGGTCCATGCCGGCGGTCCATTCGAAATTGACGGCGCCGGGCACGTGGCCGGCCTTGGCGGCGAGGACTTTCTGGCCGCTGTATTCGCTGGGGTTACGGGCGTCCCAGACGGCCAGGTCGGCGGCGCCCAGGCGGCTCTGCAGGTATTCGCGGGTGGCGGTGGGCTCGTCGTGCAGGGTCAGCGGCAGTGGGCCGCCGGCCGGCGCCGGGACGTCCTCGGAGAGCGGCAGGCCGTCGGCGAGCCAGGCGTGCAGGCCGCCGTCGACGTAGTGGTAGTTGCTGTGGCCGATCACATCCAGCAGCCATATGAAGCGGCCGGCCCAGCCGCCGCCTTCATCGTCGTAGACCACGTAGACGGCATCAGGGTTGTGCCCCAGTTCGCCGAACAGCGCTTCCAGGTCGGCCTTCGCCGGCAGCAGGCCCGGTGCCGGCGTGCCGCCCAGCTGGGTGCGCGCAGGGGCAACGAAGCGGGCACCGGGGATGTGGCCCTGGGCATAGCGCGCAGCGCTGGTCAGGTCGACCAGAATCAGTTCGGGGGCGTCGAGGCGGCTGGCGAGGTCAGCCGGTTCGATCACCAGGGGCAGGGCGGAGAAGGCGGACATGTCGGAGTCTCCCGGCGGGAACGGTGGGGGAGGCAACGTGAGCAGGCGCCCTGGGCTACCCCGTGAGGGCGGTTAGTTTAAAGGGGACGAGGCGGGGCGCAAACCTTTCGCGGATCAAGCGCCTCGCGCCATGTGTTTCACCGCGTGCTCGACGCACTGCATGGTGCGGCCAAAGGCCTGCGCGTGCAGGTCTGCCAGCGGCTGGCCGTGGCGATCGCAGACGACCAGCATGACGACCCGCACGCCATTGCCCAGCGAGCGCAGCAGCAGGTGTTCGCTGGGGATCAGCGCCTTCAGCGCGCCGGGAATCAGCGCCGAGAACTCAGCCATGTTGGCCGGGCTCAGGCGTAACTGTCCGGGTTGTTGCAGGAGTTTGCGCAGCACCGGGCTGGCGGCGACTTCCAGCTTGAAGTCGCCGATCTCGCTGTCCAGGCCGAAATGCCGACGCGCCTGCAGCCAACTGCCGCTCTTGTCGGCCAGCAGGATGATCCCGCGTTGCAGCCCGCAGGCCTTTAGTGCGTCGGTGGCGCAGTCGAGCAGTTGCACGGCGTTGCCGAACGGGCTGGGCGTCTGCATCAGGCGGGTGCAGTGCTGGCGCCATTGCGCCAGGGTGTCTGGCGCCTTGGCGGGTTCCTCGGCTTTCGGCCCGTTGAGCCAACGGCGGGCTTCCCAAGGCCAGAGCAGCGCCTCGGCTGGGTGCCAGAGCTGCGGGCGGGCGTGGCGCCGGGCGCTCTGCGCGGCGAGGCCGTGGACAGTCCGCTGCAGCTCGTCCAGAGGCATCTGCAGGTAGAGACTGGTCAGGCGCTGCCAGCGCAGCATGTGCACGCCGCCCCAGGACTGGTGCGCGGCCATGGCGATGCTGTTGGCGAGGAGGATGGTGTTGGCCGGGCGGGTCAGCCAGCGCTGCAGCTCCGGGTCGGCGTCCAGGCGCTGCTGCTGTCCCAGCGCATCGTGTTCGGTGTGGGCGACATGCAGGGCGCGCACCAGCAGGCGCTTGTCGTCGCTGAGCAGGGCGTAGCCCTGGCCGACCCAGTCTGGCAGCCGCCAGCTGTCGGCCAGCGCACGGCACAGCGGCAGCAGGCGGGTGCCAAGTAGTTCCTCTTCGACTTCGCTGCTGCAGCGGCCCAGGCCGTAGACCTGGCGCTGCCAGTTCTCCATCAGCTCCGGTCTTGCGGTGGCCAGCGCCCACAGCGGTGCCAGGGTGAACAGGCTGCCCCAGTGGATTTCCTGCCAGAGCCGCGCCAGGCGGTTGGCGAACAGGCCGCTGGCCTGCTGCATGGCGTGGCGGCTGATCAGCAGCAGCTGGTTCAGCGCGCGCGGCATCTGCGCTTCGGGTACCGCGGGCAGGCTGTCGAGCAACTGGCTGGCGCGGCTCAGGCCCAGGCGGTTGAGCGCGACCTCCAGGCTTTCCGCCGGATTGTCCCGTGCGCTCTGCGCCCGGTTGGCTTCGCGCAGGATGGCGAAAGCCAGTGTCGGCGCGTCCTGCAACAAGTCGGCAATATCGCGGATCGAGCGCCGGCTATCGTTCAACGCACGGCGAATGTCATCGCGCTGCTCCAGCGGAACCGGCAAAGGCAGATCTTCCAACTGGTCGAGCCAGGCCTTGAGACGCTCTGGATGAAGCATTTGCTTTGACATGCGTGAGGCGCCGAACTGGTTTTTAGTGTTTTCGGCCTATAGTCTTGCCCGAAATCTCCGATAACAACAGGGAGGCGGGAAACATGCCTCCCTTTCTGTTCACCGTTTCAGTCCGGTCCCCATGGCAAAAATCATCGGCATCATCGTTCTCATGGCCAGCGTGCTCGGTGGCTACATGCTCTCCGGCGGCAAGATCGCGGCCATCATCCAGCCGTTCGAGGTGCTGATCATCGGCGGCGCCGCGCTGGGTGCCTTCCTCCAGGCCAACCCTGGCAGCACCTTCATGACCGTGCTGAAGAAAGCGCCGAAGATGTTCGGCAACCGCTTCACCCACACCTTCTACCTGGAAGTGCTGGGCATGCTCTACGAAGTGCTCAACAAGAGCCGCCGCGAAGGCATGATGGCCATCGAGGCCGACGTCGAGGACCCGGCAGCCAGCCCGATCTTCAGCAAGTACCCGGCGGTGCTCAAGGACGAACGCATGACCGCGTACGTCTGCGACTACCTGCGCATCATGTCCTCCGGCAACATGGCGCCCCATGAGCTGGAAGGCTTGTTCGACATGGAGCTGGGCAGCCTCAAGGAAGACCTTGAACATCCGGCCCATGCGGTGACCCGCGTCGCCGATGCCCTGCCGGGCTTCGGTATCGTCGCGGCGGTATTGGGCATCGTGATCACCATGGCCCTGCTCGGCCAGGGCAGCCAGGCCGAGATCGGCCACCACGTCGCCGCGGCGCTGGTGGGTACCTTCCTCGGTATTCTCGCCGCCTACGGCTTCGTCGGCCCGCTGGCAAACGCCCTGGAGCACGACGCCAAGGAAGAGCTGAACCTCTACGAATCGATCAAGGCCTGCCTGGTGGCTTCCGCCTCCGGCATGCCGCCGTCGCTGGCCGTGGAGTTCGGCCGCAAGGTGCTGCTGCCGGCGCACCGCCCGAGCTTCAGCGAACTGGAGCAGGCCGTTCGCGGTCGCTGATAGGTCGTCTGACGCATGGATAACAACCAGCCGATCATCGTCAAGCGCATCAAGCGCTATGCCGCCGGCCACCATGGCGGTGGCTGGAAGATCGCCTTCGCCGACTTCGCCACCGCCATGATGGCGTTCTTCCTTGTGCTCTGGCTGCTGTCCTCGGCCACGCCGGAGCAGAAGAAGGCCATCTCCGGTTACTTCCAGGACCCCATCGGTTTCACCGAGAGCGCCAGCCCCTACGTCATCGACCTGGGCGGCACGCCGACGCCGGCGCCGGACAAGACCCTGAACCCGCAGATCCAGGCCCAGCCGGACGCGGACGAGACGCGGATCAACCCGGACGAGAACGCCAAGATCACCGAGCAACAGGCCCAGGACGTCGCCGAGCAGGTCGAGAAGGAACGCCTGGAGCTGCTGTTGCAGGAGCTGCAGAACAAGGTCGACGAGAACCCGACCCTGAAGCGCTTCAAGGACCAGATTCTGTTCGAGATCACCCAGGACGGCCTGCGTATCCAGATCGTCGACTCGGACAACCGGCCGATGTTCGACCTGGGCAGCGCGCGCCTGCAGCCGTACTTCGAGGACATCCTGCTGGCGCTGGCCGAGACCATCAAGCAGGTGCCGAACAAGATCAGCATCAGCGGCCACACCGACGCCAAGCCCTACGCGGGCAATGGCGATTTCGGCAACTGGGAGCTCTCGGCCAACCGCGCCAACGCCGCACGCCGTGCGCTGGAAGCCGGCGGTTACCCGGAAGAGCAGATCGCCCGGGTGGTGGGTTACGCCTCGTCTGCGCTGTTCGACCGCGACAAACCGCTCAACCCGGTGAACCGCCGCATCGACATCATCGTGCTGACCAAGAAGGCTCAGCGCGCCATCGAAGGTCAGGATGGCGGGGCTGGCAAGCCTGCCGACGGCGCGGCTCCGGCCGCTCCGGGCGCGGCGGCTCCCGCCGGTACCCCGGCCGAGCCGGCGGCCGGGCAGGGCGATCCGCTACCGCCGGACCAGCTCAAGCAGAAGCTCAACCTGTTCGACGACGGCGGCACGCTGAAGCTCGACGAGTTGAACAAGCAGCAGTGATGAATGAAAAAGGCCAGCTGAAAAGCTGGCCTTCTTCGTGTAGGACGCATAAAGCGGAACGCTTTATCCGCCATCTCGTCGCAAAGGCCGATGGCGGATAACGCTTGGGCGTTATGCGCCCTACGGTTATGCGCAATGGGATGGTGAGAGGGCCTTTCGTAGGAGCGAGCTTGCTCGCGAACCCGCTTGATGCCGTCTCTGCCCGGACAAATGCGTTCGCGAGCAATAACGATGGCGTCCCCCTCGCTCCTACAGGTCGGGGCAGCGTCGGCGCTGCGGCGTTATCTGCCGATCAATACTCGTCTTCCGGCAGGCTCGCGAGGATGTGCCGGTAGCTGGCCATCCGCTGCGGCGAGATGCGCCCGTCTTCCAGCGCCTTGAGCAGCGCGCAGCCCGGTTCGCGGTCATGCTTGCAGTCGCGGAAGCGGCAGTGGCCGAGCAGGTCGTGGAACTCGATGAAGCCCGCTTCCACGTCGTCACGGCTGACATGACCGAGGCCGAACTCGCGGATGCCGGGGGAGTCGATCAGGTCGCCGCCGGCGGGGAAGTGGAACAGCCGCGCGGTGGTGGTGGTGTGAGTGCCCTTGCCGGTGACTTCCGAAAGGTCGCCGACGCGGGTGTCGACGCCCGGTAGCAGTGCATTTACCAGCGACGACTTGCCCACCCCGGACTGCCCGACGAATACGCTGACGTGCTCGTTCAGCGCAGCGCGCAGGGCGTCCAGCGCCAGGCCGTTGGCGGCCGAGACCTCCAGCAGCGGGTAGCCCAGCTCGCGGTAGGTGCCCAGCAGCGAGTCGAGGAAGGGTGCATTTTCCTCGTCGATCAGGTCAGCCTTGTTCAGCAGCAGCAATGGCTTGATGCCCGCGTGCTCGGCGGCGACCAGGTAGCGGTCGATCAGGTTGGCATGGGGCTCGGGGCGCGGCGCGAAGACAATGACGATGCGATCGACGTTGGCCGCGACCGGCTTAAGCACGCCGCGCATGTCCGGGCGGCGTAGCTCGGAGGTGCGCGGCAGCTGCGCGACGATCACGCCAATGCCCTGATTGCCCGGGCGCCAGACCACCTGGTCGCCCGTCACCAGCGGCGGCAGGTTGGCGCGCAAGTGGCAGCGGAACACCTGGCCGGCAGCGTCGCCGTCCTGGGCCTCGACTTCCACCTGCACACCGAAGTGGGCGATCACCTGGCCGGTCTGTTCCGGTCCGAGGTCGCCGCCTTCCAGTTCTTCCAGGGCGCGCGACTCGCGCTTCGCCGCGCGCGCGGCGCGTTCTTCCTGGACTTTTTCGATCCGCCAGCTCTGCCGGCGGGTGAGGTGACGCTTGGCCATAGGGTATCCACAGGGAAAATCGCGGCGGAGTTTAGCATGCGCCGGCGTGCTTCCCGCTAAACTAGAGGGCTGAGCTGAGGAGCCCCATCATGCAGAACCCGCAGAACCTGATCTGGATCGACCTGGAAATGACCGGGCTGGACCCGGACAAGGACGTCATCATCGAGATGGCGACCATCGTCACCGACAGTGACCTGAATATCCTCGAGGAAGGCCCGGTGATCGCCGTGCACCAGAGCGAGGCGCTGCTCGCCGGCATGGACGAGTGGAACACCCGTCAGCATGGCCAGTCCGGCCTGACCCAGCGCGTGCGCGAAAGCACCATCTCCGCCGCCGAGGCCGAGGCGATGACCATTGCCTTCCTGGAAAAGTGGGTGCCCAAGCGCAGCTCGCCGATCTGCGGCAACAGCATCTGCCAGGACCGCCGCTTCCTCTACCGTCACATGCCGAAGCTGGAAGGCTACTTCCACTACCGCAACCTGGACGTGTCGACCCTCAAGGAGCTGGCCGCGCGCTGGGCGCCTTCGGTGCGTGACGGCTTCAAGAAGGGCAACACCCACCTGGCCCTGGACGACATTCGCGAGTCCATCGCCGAGCTGCGCTACTACCGCGAGCATTTCATCAAGGTGTAAGTGGCGCGATTCTGCTCTTGCAGGAGCGAGCTTGCTCGCTCCTACGAAAAGCTTCAGATTCCGGCGTTATGGCGCGCCAGCGCCCACTCCACATGCTCGCGCACCAGTTCCGACGGGAACTCCCGCCGCGCGCGCAGCGCCTCGATCACCGGGATGGTCGACGGCGCATTGCCCAGCCCCACGGCCAGGTTGCGCAGCCAGCGCTCGTAACCGGCCCGCCGCAACGGCGAGCCCTCGGTGCGGCTGAGAAATTCTTCTTCCGTCCACAGGAACAGTTCCGCCAGCGCGGCGTTGTCCAGGCTGTGGCGCGGCTGGAAGTCGCCCTGGTCGGTGGCGCGGGCGAAGCGGTTCCACGGGCAGACCATCTGGCAGTCGTCGCAACCGAACACGCGATTGCCGATCAGCGGGCGCAGGTCTTCGGGGATCGCCCCCTTCAATTCGATGGTCAGGTAGGAAATGCAGCGCCGCGCATCCAGCACATAGGGCGCAACGAAGGCGGCAGTGGGGCAAATGTCCATGCAGGCCGTGCAGCGCCCGCAGTGCTCCGTGCCGTGGGGCTCGTCCACGGGCAGCGGCAGGTCGGTGAACAGCTCGCCGAGGAAGAAGTAGCTGCCGGCCTTGCGGTTGAGCACCAGGGTGTTCTTGCCGATCCAGCCCAGCCCCGATTGCTCGGCGATGGCCTTCTCCAGCACCGGCGCGCTGTCGACGAAGGCGCGGAAGCCGAATGGGCCGACCTTCTGCTGGATGCGCTCGGCCAGTTGCTGCAGGCGTTTGCGGATCAGTTTGTGGTAGTCGCGGCCCAGGGCGTACCGCGACACGTAGGCCTTCTCCGGGTCGCCCAGCACCTGCGCCATGCGCGTGTCGCCGGGCAGGTAATCCGTGCGCAGCGAGACCACCCGCAGGGTGCCGGGCACCAGTTCGTCCGGCCGCCAGCGTTTGCTGCCGTGGGCGCCCATGTAGTCCATCTCGCCGTGATAGCCCGCCTCCAGCCAGCGCTGCAGGTGCCCGCCGTGCTCCTCCAGATCGAGCCCGCTGATGCCCACCTGCTGGAAGCCGAGTTCGCGCCCCCAGTCCTTGATGGAGAGGGCGAGGTCGGCATAGTCGAGTGTCGAATCGTGCATGGAAGGCGAGAAAGCGAAGTCCGGGTGCGTATAATTCTGCCAGACCTTGCCGGCGTCGGCCCGTCCGTACGCCAAGGCGACACATTCTGCCGCCCGGAACAGCGATGACTGCCCACGACGATCTGCCCCTGAATCTGTACAGCGCCCAGCAGGTGCGCGACCTCGACGCACGCCTGATCGCCGCCGGTACGCCCGGCTTCGAGCTGATGCGCCGCGCCGCCCACGCCGCCTGGCGCGCCCTGCGTCGGCAATGGCCGGATGCCGGCGAGATCACCGTGCTGGCCGGTCACGGCAACAACGCCGGCGATGGCTACCTGATCGCTGCCCTGGCCCTGCGCGCCGGCTGGCGCGTGCGCGTGCTGGCGGTGGGCGATGCCTCCCGGCTGTCCGGTGATGCCGCCTCGGCCCATGGCGAAGCGCGTTCGGTCGGCGTGGATATCGAAGCCTGGAGCGACCGCGTCGAGCTACGCGGAGTGGTGGTGGACGCGCTGCTGGGCACCGGCCTGGGTGGCGAGGTGCGCGAGCCTTACGTCTCGGCCATCGCTGTGATCAGCGCCAGCGGCCTGCCGGTGCTGGCCGTGGACATTCCTTCCGGCCTCAGCGCCGACACGGGGCAAGTGCTGGGCTGTGCGGTAAACGCCGACCTGACCGTGACCTTCATCGGGCTCAAGCTCGGCCTGTTCACCGGCAGCGGTCCCGACCAATGCGGCGAGCTGGTGTTCGACGGACTCGATGCCGATCCTGCGCTGATTTCCGTGGATGGCATGGCACGCCGTCTCGCTCCGGCATCGCTGGCGCGCCTGGCCGCGCGCCCGAAGGCTGCGCACAAGGGCTTGTTTGGCCATGCGCTGGTGATCGGTGGCGACACCGGCATGGGCGGCGCCGTGCTGCTGGCCGCCGAGAGTGCGCTGCGCTGCGGCGCCGGGCTGGTGTCCCTGGCTACCCGTGCCGCCCATGTGCCCGCCGCACTGTCTCGCCGCCCTGAGCTGATGGCGCGCGGTGTCTCTTCTTCCGCCGAGTTGCTGCGCCTCGCCGAGCGTGCCGATGTACTGGTGGTCGGCCCCGGTGTCGGCCGCGAAGCCTGGGGGCGCGTGCTGGTCAGCGCTGCCGCGAGCCTGGAGCGCCGGCAGGTGTGGGACGCCGATGCGCTAAACCTGCTGGCTGAGGGACTGGTGGCTCGTCCATCCGGCTCCTGGGTGATCACGCCCCATCCGGCCGAGGCGGCGCGTCTGCTGGGTATTTCCACTGCCGAAGTCCAGGCCGACCGGCCGAAAGCCGCGTACGCGCTGGCGCAGCGTTATCAGGCGGTGGTCGTGCTCAAGGGCGTCGGCAGCCTCGTTGCTTCCCCGGATGGCCGGCTGGCGCTGTGCAATCACGGGCATCCCGCCATGGCGGGTGCCGGGCTGGGTGATGTGCTGTCCGGCATCCTCGGTGCGCTGCTGGCGCAGGGGCTGCCTGCATTCGATGGCGCCTGCCTGGCGGTCTGGCTGCATGCGCGCGCCGGCGAGTCGCTCGGAGCGCAAGGGCGCGGCTTGGCTGCCGCTGATCTGATTCCTGCCGTTCGTCAGTTGCTCGAGGAGCTGTCCCCATGCCTGAACTGAATCTGTTCGCCGACGGCGAAGAGGCCATGGTCGAACTTGGTCGCCGGATTGCCGACGCGACCGCTGGGCACGGAGTGATCTACCTGCATGGCGACCTGGGGGCGGGCAAGACCACGCTGTCGCGCGGCATCCTGCGGGGGTTGGGCCATGGGGGATCGGTGAAAAGCCCGACCTTTACCCTGGTCGAGCCCTACGAAATCGGCGATCTGCGCGCCTTTCACTTCGACCTCTACCGCCTCGCCGATCCGGAGGAACTGGAGTTCCTCGGCATCCGCGACTACTTCGAGGGCGATGCGTTGTGCCTGATCGAGTGGGCGGAGCGCGGCAAAGGCATTTTGCCAAAGGCCGACATGGACATTACCATTGTTCCGCATGCGGGCGGACGCATGCTGCGCCTCGACCCGCACGGAACACGGGGCGAAGCCTGGTGTGCCGCCCTGGCCACGGGAGCATAGAAAAAAGATGGGTTGGGGGTTGCGCCTTCGGGCGTTGTTTATCGGGGTGTCCGTTCTGCTGGCATTCTTTGCCGGCGAGGTTTCTGCCGCCACGCAAATCAAGAGCGTGCGCATCTGGCGCGCGCCAGACAACACACGGCTGGTGTTCGATCTGTCCGGCCCGGTGCAGCACAGTCTGTTCACCCTGAGCGCGCCCAACCGCATCGTCGTCGACATCAATGGCGCGCAGATGTCCGCTGCCCTCGACAAGCTCAAGCTGAACAACACGCCGATCACCGCGATGCGCTCTGCCCAGCGCTCGCCCACCGACCTGCGCCTGGTGCTCGACCTGAAGAATGCGGTCACGCCCAAGAGCTTCGTGCTGCCGCCAAACCAGCAGTACGGCAACCGCCTGGTCGTCGACCTGTACGATCAGGGTGCAGATATCGCTCCGGACGTCCCCGCGACTCCAACGGCCAGTGTGCCCGCCACGCCCGTCAGCCCTGCGCAATCGGTCGCCAAGATCCCCGCGCCGAGTAGCGGCGGCAAGCGTGACGTGGTGATTGCCATCGACGCCGGCCACGGCGGCGAAGACCCCGGCGCCCTCGGCCCGAACGGCCTGCACGAGAAGAACATCACCCTGTCGATCGCCCGCGAACTGCAGCGGCAGATCAACCAGATGAAAGGCTTCCGCGCCGAACTGACGCGGACCGGTGACTACTTCATCCCGCTGCGCAACCGCACCGTGATCGCCCGCAAGAAGGGCGCGGACCTGTTCGTCTCCATCCACGCCGATGCCGCGCCTAGCCGCAGCGCCTTCGGGGCCTCGGTGTTCGCCCTGTCCGACCGTGGCGCAACCTCCGAAACCGCGCGCTGGCTGGCCGACACGGAAAACCGTTCCGACCTCATCGGCGGCGACGGCGGCGTGAATCTCGACGACAAGGACAAGATGCTCGCCGGCGTGCTGCTCGACCTGTCGATGACTGCCACCATGTCCTCCAGCCTGGATGTTGGCCACAAGGTGCTGACCAGCGTCGGCCGCGTCACCCCACTGCACAAGCGCCGGGTGGAACAGGCCGGTTTCATGGTGCTGAAGTCCCCGGATATTCCGTCGATCCTGGTGGAAACCGGTTTCATCTCCAACCCGAACGAGTCCGCCAAGCTGGCCAGCGGCTCGCACCAGCAGGCGCTGGCGCGCTCGATCGCCGCTGGCGTGCGTCAGTACTTCGTGCAGACCCCGCCACCGGGTACCTACATCGCCTCGCTGCGTGACGGCGGCCAGCTGGCTTCCGGCCCACGCGAATATGTCGTGCGCAGTGGCGACAGCCTGGCAATGGTTGCCAGCCGCTTTGATGTCAGCACCGCTTCGATCCGCAGCGCCAACTCGCTCAAGAGTGACGAGCTGAAGATAGGTCAGGTGCTGAAGATTCCGGGCACCTCTCTGGCGTCGCAGCAATGAGTGACGTACGCCGTATCCAGCTGCTAACTCCGCGGCTGGCGAACCAGATCGCTGCCGGCGAAGTAGTCGAACGACCCGCGTCGGTCATCAAGGAACTGCTGGAAAACTGTCTCGACGCCGGTGCCAAGCGCATCGACATCGAAGTCGAGCAAGGCGGCGTCAAGCTGTTGCGCGTGCGCGACGATGGCAGCGGCATTCCTGCAGACGACCTGCCGCTGGCCCTGGCGCGCCACGCCACCAGCAAGATTCGCGAGCTGGAAGACCTTGAACGGGTGATGAGCCTGGGCTTCCGGGGCGAAGCGCTCGCCTCGATCAGCTCCGTCTCGCGCCTGACCCTCACTTCGCGCACCGCCGACGCCGAGCAGGCCTGGCAGGTGGAAGTCGAGGGCCGCGACATGGAATCCACCGTGAAGCCTGCGGCTCACCCGGTAGGCACCAGCATCGAAGTGCGCGACCTGTTCTTCAATACCCCGGCGCGGCGCAAGTTCCTGCGCGCCGAGAAGACCGAATTCGATCACTTGCAGGAAGTCATCAAGCGCCTGGCACTGGCGCGCTTCGACGTGGCCTTCCATCTGCGCCACAACGGCAAGACCATCCTTTCGTTGCACGAAGCCAAGGACGAAGCCGCCCGCGCCCGCCGCGTGGGTGCCGTTTGCAGTACCGGCTTCCTCGAGCAGGCGTTGCCCATCGAAGTGGAGCACAACGGCCTGCACCTGTGGGGTTGGGTCGGCCTGCCGACCTTCTCCCGCAGCCAGCCGGACCTGCAGTACTTCTATGTGAACGGCCGCATGGTGCGGGACAAGCTGGTTGCCCACGCCGTGCGCCAGGCTTATCGCGATGTGCTGTACAACGGCCGCCATCCGACCTTCGTGCTGTTCTTCGAGGTCGACCCATCGGTGGTGGACGTCAACGTCCACCCGACCAAGCATGAAGTGCGCTTCCGCGACAGCCGCATGGTCCATGACTTCCTCTACGGCACCCTGCATCGGGCGCTGGCGGAAGTGCGTCCGGACGACCAGCTGGCACCGCCGGGGGCGACCACCCTGACCGTGCCGCGCCCGACCGGCG
The DNA here is from genome assembly GCF_044746165.1 of Pseudomonas sp. NPDC086581. Lineage (NCBI taxonomy): Bacteria > Pseudomonadati > Pseudomonadota > Gammaproteobacteria > Pseudomonadales > Pseudomonadaceae > Pseudomonas > Pseudomonas sp. NPDC086581. The sequence continues at coordinate 52,817 of NZ_JBIVBR010000011.1, forward strand.
CGGAAGCCGGCGAATTCGGCCCGCAGGGCGAAATGCGTCTGTCCGAGACCGTGCTGGAGGCCCCGGCTGCCGCGCGTGCTTGGCAGCCGAGCCCAGCCTCCGGCGGTTCCAGTGGTGGTGGTGGCTACAGCTACCAGCCAACTCGTCCGGAAATTCCGCCCATTCAGGAAGCCCAGGGCGCCTACAAGGCTTATTTCGCGCCGCTGTCCGACCAGGCGCCGCAGGCGCTGCCGGAAAGCAGCCAGGACGTGCCGCCGCTGGGTTATGCCCTGGCGCAGCTCAAGGGCATCTACATCCTTTCGGAGAACGCCCACGGCCTGGTTCTGGTGGACATGCACGCCGCCCACGAGCGGATCATGTACGAGCGCCTGAAGACTGCCATGGCCAGCGAAGGCCTGCGGGGCCAGCCGTTGCTGGTGCCGGAGTCCATCGCCGTCAGCGAGCGCGAGGCAGATTGCGCGGAAGAGCATGGGGCTTGGTTCTCCCGGCTCGGCTTCGAACTGCAGCGGCTCGGCCCGGAAACCCTGGCGATCCGTCAGATTCCCGCGCTGCTCAAGCAGGCCGAAGCTACCCAGTTGGTGCGCGACGTCCTCGCCGATCTGCTGGAATACGGCACCAGCGACCGCATCCAGGCGCATCTCAATGAATTGCTCGGCACCATGGCCTGCCACGGCGCCGTGCGCGCCAACCGCCGGCTGACCCTGCCGGAGATGAACGGCCTGCTGCGCGACATGGAAGTGACCGAGCGCAGTGGCCAGTGCAACCACGGCCGGCCGACCTGGACTCAGTTGGGGCTCGACGAATTGGACAAGCTGTTCTTGCGGGGCCGTTGATTTTCGTAAGCTTGCGTTCAGGAAAGTGCAGTAAACTGCACGCCAATCGATTCAGCAGTCCGCAGTAACGAGCTCCCGATGTCCCTGCCTCCCGCGATATTCCTCATGGGCCCCACCGCCGCCGGCAAGACCGACCTGGCGCTGGAGCTTGCGCGCTTGCTGCCGGTGGAGCTGGTCAGCGTGGATTCGGCGCTGATCTACCGCGGCATGGATATCGGTACCGCTAAGCCGCCCCGCGAGGTGCTTGAGGAATTCCCGCATCGCCTGATCGATATCCGTGACCCCAGCGAGGCCTATTCGGCGGCGGAATTCCGCGCCGACGCCCTGGCGGCCATGGCCGAGATCACCGCGGCGGGGAAGATCCCGCTGCTGGTCGGCGGCACCATGTTGTATTTCAAGGCGTTGCTGGAGGGGTTGGCCGATATGCCCGCCGCCGACGCCGCCGTGCGCGCCGAACTGGAAGCCTGGGCCGCTGCCGAGGGCTGGAGCGCCCTGCATGAAGAGTTGGCGCGCGTCGATCCGGAGTCGGCCGCGCGCATCCACCCCAATGACCCTCAGCGACTTGTCCGGGCCCTCGAGGTGTACCGCGTGAGCGGTATGTCCATGACTGCACACCGCCTTCGCCAGGCGAGTGAAAATGCGGGTCTCGGCGCGCAAGGCGGTGGACAATTACCGTATACTGTGGCTCATCTGGCGATCGCGCCTCTGCAGCGCCAGGTGTTGCACGAGCGTATCGCGCAACGTTTTGACCAGATGCTGGAACAGGGCTTCATCGCCGAGGTCGAATGCCTTCGCGCAAGGAGTGACTTGCACGTAGGGCTACCGTCCATAAGAGCGGTGGGCTACCGACAGGTATGGGATTACCTCGAGGGCAAACTGTCCTACGCTGAGATGGTGGAGCGCGGCGTCATCGCTACGCGGCAATTGGCCAAGCGCCAGTTCACCTGGCTCCGTAGCTGGAGCGATCTACACTGGTTGGACAGTCAGGCAAGCGACAATTTGCCGCGTGCCTTGAAATACTTTGAGGCGGTCTCCATATAGGCTCGAGACCTTAATTCCGGCCGTCTATCCTTGGGGTTCAGGACGGCGTTAAGCCAAATTCGACTACTACTAAATCAGTTTTTTACCCTTACAAGGAGTGCGGCATATGTCAAAAGGGCATTCGCTACAAGACCCTTACCTCAATACCCTGCGCAAAGAACGCGTTCCGGTTTCCATCTACCTCGTCAACGGCATCAAGCTGCAGGGTCAGATCGAATCCTTCGACCAGTTCGTCATCCTGCTGAAGAACACTGTCAGCCAGATGGTCTACAAGCACGCCATTTCCACCGTGGTTCCCAGCCGCCCCGTGCGCCTGCCCACCGGTGATCAACCGGCCGAGCCGGGCAACGTTTGACGGGAGTCCGCCTTGTTCTTTGAGCGCCCGGGTGGTGGGGAACGGGCCATTCTGGTCCATCTGGAAGGTCAGGACCCCGAGGCGCGCGAAGACCCGCAGGAATTCCAGGAGCTGGCCCGTTCGGCAGGCGCGGAAGCGGTTGCTTTCGTCAGCATTTCGCGTCATCAGCCCTCAGCCAAGTACCTGATCGGCAGCGGCAAGGTCGAAGAGTTGCACGACCTCGTCCACGCCGAGAAGGTCGAGCTGATCATCTTCAATCACACCCTCACGCCGAGCCAGGAGCGCAACCTCGAGCGAGCGCTCGAATGCCGCGTGCTCGATCGTACGGGTCTGATCCTCGACATCTTCGCCCAGCGCGCCCGTACCCACGAAGGCAAGCTGCAGGTGGAGCTCGCCCAGTTGGAGCACATGAGCACGCGCCTGGTGCGCGGCTGGACTCACCTTGAACGCCAGAAAGGCGGTATCGGCCTGCGCGGCCCGGGTGAAACCCAGCTGGAAACCGACCGCCGCCTGCTGCGTGGGCGCATCCGCCAGATCAAGTCACGCCTGGAGAAGGTCCGCAGCCAGCGCGAGCAGGCTCGTCGCGGCCGTCGCCGTGCGGAGATTCCGGCGGTGTCCCTGGTGGGCTACACCAACGCCGGCAAGTCCACGCTGTTCAATGCGCTGACCACTTCCGAGGTCTATGCGGCCGACCAGTTGTTCGCCACCCTCGATCCGACCCTGCGCCGCCTGGAGCTGGATGACGTCGGTCCGATCGTACTGGCCGACACCGTAGGCTTCATTCGCCACCTGCCGCACAAGTTGGTGGAGGCGTTTCGGGCTACCTTGGAAGAATCCAGCAACTCCGATCTGCTGCTGCATGTGATCGACTCCCACGAGCCGGATCGCGATGCGCAGATCGAACAGGTGCTGGCGGTGCTCAAGGAAATCGGCGCGAACGAGTTGCCGATGCTCGAGGTGTACAACAAGATCGACCTGCTGCCGGACTTGCAACCGATGATCCAGCGCGACGAGCTGGGCAAGCCGGTCCGCGTCTGGCTGTCGGCGCGGGAATCGCGCGGGCTGGAGTTGCTGGAGCAGGCGATCTCCGAGTTGCTGGGGGAGGACATGTTCGTTGGAACGCTCTGCCTGCCACAGCGGCTGGGACGACTCCGGGCTCAGTTCTTCGAGCTGGGTGCGGTACAGTCGGAGAATCACGACGAACAGGGATGCGCCGTTTTGCAGGTCCGCCTGCCGCGTGTCGAGTTGAACCGCATGGTGAGCCGCGAAGGCTGGCAGCCGGCAGAGTTCATTGCGCAACACACTTTGCAATAAAGCCCGGCACACTGTTTTTGGCAGCGTAATGGGCATTCGGTAGCATAGGTGGGCGCGCCGTAGGCGCGTTTTCGCGTTATCAGATGGAGAGCGCTATGGCTTGGAATGAGCCGGGTGACAACTCGAACAAGAACGACCAGGACCCCTGGGGTGGACGCCGTGGTGGTGGTCGCCAGGGTCCTCCTGATCTGGATGAAGCGTTCCGCAAGCTGCAAGACAGCCTGAATGGAATTTTCGGCAAACCCAAGCGCGGCAGTGGTTCGGGCGGTGGCGGCAGCGGTCGGGGCGGCAGCCTCGGCCTGTTCGGTATCGGCCTGGCGATCCTCGCCGTGCTGTGGCTGTACAACGCCATCTACGTAGTGGATGAGCAGGAGCAGGCGGTGATCCTGCGCTTCGGCCAGTACCACGAGACCGTGGGCCCCGGCCTGAATATCTACTTCCCGCCGATCGACAAGAAGTTCCAGGAGAACGTCACCCGCGAGCGTGCCTACAGCAAGCAGGGTCAGATGCTCACCGAGGACGAGAACATCGTCGAGGTTCCGCTGACCGTGCAATACAAGGTCAGCAACCTGAAGGACTTCGTGCTCAACGTCGACCAGCCGGAAGTGAGCCTGCAGCACGCCACCGAAAGCGCCCTGCGCCACGTGGCCGGCTCCACCACCATGGACAAGATCCTCACCGAGGGCCGCGAACAGATGGCCACTGAGGTGCGTGATCGCCTGCAGCGTTTCCTCGATACCTACAAGACCGGTATCACGGTGACCCAGGTGAACATACAGAGCGCCGCCGCGCCGCGTGAAGTACAGGAAGCGTTCGACGACGTGATCCGTGCCCGCGAGGACGAGCAGCGCGAGAAGAATCAGGCCGAAGCCTACGCCAACGGCGTGGTGCCCGAAGCCCGAGGACAAGCCCAGCGCATCATCGAGGAAGCCAACGGCTACCGCGATGAAGTGGTCTCCCGCGCCCAAGGTGAGGCGGATCGTTTCGCCAAGCTGGCCAGCGAGTATCACAAGGCCCCGGAAGTCACCCGTCAGCGTCTGTACCTGGACACCATGCAGGACGTCCTGAGTCAGACCAGCAAGGTGCTGGTGACTGGTCAGCAAGGTCAGAACAACCTGATCTACCTGCCGCTGGACAAGATGATGGATGGCCGTGGTTCGGCAGCTCCGAACGCCGCGCCGAGCGCGAGCAGCAGCACGCCGGATATCGGTTCGCGGGTCGCCAACGACCTGCAGCAGCGTGATACGCGTACCCGGGAGAGCCGCTGATGAGTAACAAGTCCCTGATCGCCCTCATCGCGGGTGTAGTGGTTGCTGTTGCCGTCTGGAGCAGCGTCTACGTGGTGCAGCAGACCGAGCGCGCTGTCATGCTGCGCTTCGGTCGCGTGGTCGAGCCGGACGTGAAGCCCGGCCTGCACTTCAAGATTCCGTACGTCAACACGGTGCGCAAGTTCGACGGCCGCCTGCTGACCCTGGACTCGCCGACCCAGCGCTTCCTGACGCTGGAGAAGAAGGCGGTGATGGTCGACGCCTACGCCAAGTGGCGCGTCTCCGATGCCGAGCGCTTCTACACTGCGACTTCCGGCATGAAGCAGATCGCCGACGAGCGTCTGTCCCGTCGTCTGGAAGCCGGCCTGCGTGACCAGTTCGGCAAGCGCACCCTGCACGAAGTGGTGTCGGGTGAGCGTGATGCGCTGATGGGGGATATCACCGCTTCGCTGAACCGCATGGCGCAGAAGGAGCTGGGTATCGAAGTGGTCGACGTTCGCGTCAAGGCTATCGACCTGCCCAAGGAAGTGAACCGCAGCGTGTTCGAGCGCATGAGCACCGAGCGTGAGCGGGAAGCTCGCGAGCACCGCGCCAAGGGGCGCGAACTGGCCGAAGGTATCCGCGCGGATGCCGACCGTCAGCGTCGTGTACTGCTGGCCGAGGCCTATCGCGAGTCGGAAGAGACCCGCGGTGACGGCGATGCGAAGGCAGCGGCGATCTACGCCAAGGCCTACACCGCCGATCCGGAGTTCTACGCCTTCACCCGCAGCCTCAAGGCTTACCGCGAGAGCTTTGCCGACAAGAAGGATGTGCTGGTGCTCGATCCGAGCAACGAGTTCTTCCGCTATCTGGAAAAAGCTAAACCGTAAGTCAAAGTCTCCGGCGGGCGGCAGCGCCCGTCGGAGAAATCGTGTTATCATGGGTCAGCCGGGAAATCCCGGCTTTTTTGCGTCCGCGAGAATGATGTACGAGAGCCATGTGGCAGGAATTCGGCAAGGCGTTCTGTCTGTTGCTGGTGCTGGAAGGCATCCTTCCATTCCTGTATCCGCGTGGTTGGCGCGACGCCGTGAGCGGACTCGGGCGCATTGGCGACCGCGGTCTGAGACTCATCGGGCTGGGCAGCATGCTGCTCGGCACCGTCCTTCTTTACTGCATTCATTGAAGTGCCGCCCGGCCTAAAAAAGGAGAGAGGCGACATGGCAACGGTAGACCGCTGGCTGCTGCCAGATGGAATCGAAGAAGTGCTGCCACCGGAGGCGGCTCGCGTTGAAGCAGCCCGCCGTCAGGTGCTGGACCTGTTCCAGCGCTGGGGTTACGAGTTCGTCGTCACTCCGCATATCGAATACCTGGAATCCTTGCTGACCGGTGCCGGCCAGGATCTGGACCTGCGTACCTTCAAGGTCACCGACCCTGCGTCCGGCCGTCTGATGGGTTTCCGTGCGGACATCACGCCGCAAGTGGCGCGCATGGACGCCCACAGCCTGCGTCGCGAAGGTCCGAACCGCCTGTGCTACGCCGGCAGCGTGCTGCATGCCCGCCCGCGTGCGCTGGCCACTTCGCGCAGCCCGATCCAGCTGGGTGCCGAGCTTTACGGCAACACCGGCTCGGCCGGTGACGTCGAAGTCATCAGTCTGCTGCTCGACATGCTCGAGATGGCCCAGGTGCCGGATGTGCACATGGACCTCGGTCATGTCGGCATCTACCGTGGCTTGGCCCAGGCTGCCGGGCTGTCCGGCGAAGTCGAGCAGTTGCTGTTCGACGCCTTGCAGCGCAAAGCCGTGGACGAAGTCGCAGCGCTGACCGAAGGCCTGCCGAGCGAGCTCGCCGGCATGCTCCGTGCGCTCGCCGAGCTGTGCGGCAGTCGTGAGGTGCTGGAGCAGGCGCGCGAAGTGCTCGCTGGTGCTCCGGCCAACGTCCAGGCGGCGCTGGCCGACCTGACTGCCATCGCCGACTCGCTGGCGGCGCGCTTCCCGCAGCTGCCGCTGTACTTCGACCTTGGCGAGCTGCGTGGCTATCACTATCACACGGGCGTGGTGTTTGCCGCGTTCGTGCCTGGGGTTGGCGAGTCCATCGCTCAGGGCGGCCGTTACGACGACATCGGCGCCGATTTTGGCCGTGCGCGTCCGGCCACCGGTTTCTCCACCGACCTCAAGACCCTGGTCACTCTTGGCCGCGCCCAGCTCGACGAGCCGCGCACCGGAGTCTGGGCGCCGGCCGATGGGGCTGGCTTGTGGCAGGCGGTGCAGCAGTTGCGCCGTCAGGGCGTGCGTGTGGTACAGGCGCTGCCCGGGCAGGATGCGGCTTCGGCTTCCGAAGCGGGCTGCGACCAGCAATTGCTGGCTCGCGATGGCAATTGGCAGGTGGCTGCGCTCTGAGGCGCGCCACTTCGAGTTTCTGCCGGCCGCGGCCGGCACCGAACATCCACGATGGGGACAAGAGTTATGGGTAAGAATGTCGTAGTCCTGGGCACCCAGTGGGGTGATGAGGGCAAAGGCAAGATCGTCGACCTGCTGACCGACCAGGCTGCTGCCGTGGTGCGTTACCAGGGCGGCCACAACGCTGGTCATACCCTGGTGGTCGCTGGCGAGAAGACCGTACTGCACCTGATCCCGTCGGGCATCCTGCGCGAAGGCGTGCAGTGCCTGATCGGCAACGGCGTTGTACTGGCGCCCGACGCGCTGATGCGCGAAATCGCCAAGCTGGAAGAGAAGGGCGTACCGGTGCGCGAGCGCCTGCGCATCAGCCCGTCCTGCCCGCTGATCCTGTCCTTCCACGTAGCCCTCGACCAGGCTCGCGAGAAGGCCCGTGGCGACGCGAAGATCGGCACCACCGGTCGCGGCATCGGCCCGGCTTACGAAGACAAAGTGGCCCGTCGCGGCCTGCGCGTGGGCGACCTGTTCCACCGCGAGCGCTTCGCCGCCAAGCTCGGAGAGGTTCTGGACTACCACAACTTCGTCCTGCAGCACTATTACAAGGAGCCGGCCGTCGACTTCCAGAAGACCCTGGATGAGTGCATGGCCTACGCCGAAGAGCTGCGCCCGCTGATGACCGACGTGACCTCGGCCCTGCACGACCTGCGTCGCGCCGACGAGAACATCATGTTCGAAGGCGCCCAGGGCTCGCTGCTGGACATCGATCACGGCACCTACCCGTTCGTCACCAGCTCCAACACCACCGCTGGCGGCACCGCTACCGGTTCGGGCTTCGGTCCGCTGTACCTGGACTACATCCTGGGTATCACCAAGGCCTACACCACCCGCGTCGGTTCCGGTCCGTTCCCGACCGAGCTGTTCGATGAGGTCGGCGCGCGCCTGGCCAAGGTCGGTCACGAGTTCGGCGCCACCACCGGGCGTGCCCGTCGTTGTGGCTGGTTCGACGCCGTCATCCTGCGTCGCGCCATCGAGATCAACAGCCTGTCGGGCCTGTGCCTGACCAAGCTGGACGTCCTCGACGGCCTGGAAACCGTGCGTATCTGCACTGGCTATAAGAACGCCGCCGGCGAACTACTGACCGACGCGCCGACCGACGCCGACAGCTACATTGGTCTGCAGCCGATCTACGAAGACCTGCCGGGCTGGAGTGAATCCACCGTCGGCGTACAGAGCCTGGAAGGCCTGCCGGCCAATGCGCGTGCTTACATCAAGCGCATCGAGGAGCTGGTCGGTGCGCCCATCGACATCATCTCCACCGGCCCGGACCGTGCCGAGACCATCGTCCTGCGCCATCCGTTCGGCTGATACACCGCTGCACACTGCAACGGGCCGCTCATGCGGCTCGTTGTCGTTTCTGGGGGTTGGTTTTTGCTTAGCGGCACGCGCTTTGCTGGAGAAACGGATTGGTGCTTTTCGCGCCAGACATCCGTTACATCCGGAGGAAGCCCGCCGTGTCCGCCGTCCTGTCTTTATTGCGCAGTCGCTTACTGCGCCCCGCTTTCATCGCCCTTGGAGTCGCACTGCTGGTGCAGCTGGCGATTGCCCTCTGGCTTACCCGTAACACCGTCGATGGTCTGGTCAGCGACCTCGGCGCGCACCTGGGTAACGAATCGCAACGCCTCGCCGGCGAACTGGAGCAGGCCGGCAAGGAAGTCACTTCCGGCCTGAATGACCTGTCAGCGCGCACCCGTGAGCGCCTGGGCTCAGCGCTCTCGGCGCGCCTGGAGGAAGAGCAGGGCCAGTTGCGCGAGGGGCTGGAGCAGAGCCTGCGCCAGTCCGCCACCGAATTGGCGCAGTTGCTGGCGGCTGTTGCGCCCAAGGCCATGTGGGACAACGACGTCCCGCTGCTCTCCGACTACGCCCGGCGCGCCCAGGCCAATCCGAACGTGCTCTTCGTGGTCTACGACGATCCACAGGGGCAGCACCTGACCCGCTACCTCAATCGCGAGGATCCGCGGGTCCAGGCGCTGCTGGAGAAGGGCAAGGGCGAGCGCGCCCTGGACAAGGTGCTGGAGGCGGCAAGTCATGACGGTTCGGTGTTCCTCGTCGAGGCGCCGATCAGTCCTAATGGCGTGGTGATCGGCACGGTGCGCCTGGGCGTTTCCACCGATGCCATCGAGAAGCAGATCGCCTCGCTGGATCAGCGTTTCTCGGCGCTGGTCGCCAGTGGTGACCAGTTGGTGGGGGATAGCCTTTCCGGTGCGGCGGCCGACAGCTCCAAGGCGCTGACGGCGCGCCTGCAATCCGCGAAGCAGGCAGCGGTGGGCATGAGTCAGGGCACGAAGGCGTCCATCGAAGAGGCGGCGGGAACGTTGCGCTGGCGCATCGGCATGGGGCTGCTGCTGGTGGGGCTTGGTGTATTGCTCTGCCTGGCTGTCGTGCTCGGTCGGCGTGTGGTGAATCGCCTGCGCCTGCTGATCGATGCGCTGAATGACCTGGCGGCCGGGGAGGGTGACCTGACCCGGCGCGTGCGCCTGGATAGCCGTGATGAGCTGGGTGAAATGGCGACCGCGGTTAACCGCTTCGTCGATAAGCTCCAGCCCATCGTGCGTGAGGCGGGGCAGGTTGCGCAGCAGACCGGCAGCGAAATTGCCGCGCTGGCCAGTCGCAGCGCGAGTGCCGAAGCGGCAGCGGATCGGCAGCGTAACGAAGTGGCCGGCAGCCTGGAGGCGCTCTCCGGGATGGCGGCGGAAGCCGAGATGGAAAGCCGCTCCATGCAGGCGGCGCTGGCGCGGGTTGGAGAGATTCGCAAGGCGGCGCAGGCCAATGCGGCTATTGCGCGCAAGGTTGGCGGGCTGATCGAAACCCTGGAGTCCCGCGTACAGAACGGCGCCGGCGTGATTGAGCGTCTGGCGCGGCAGAGCGAACAGATCGAAGTGGTGCTCTCGGTGATCCATGGGATTGCCGAGCAGACCAACCTGCTCGCGCTGAACGCGGCCATTGAGGCGGCGCGTGCGGGTGAGAGCGGGCGCGGGTTCGCCGTGGTGGCGGACGAGGTGCGCGCGCTGGCCAGCAAGACCCAACAATCCACTGGCGATATCCAGTCACACATTGGTGCGCTGCAGGAAGGTGCGCGAGAGGCGGTGTCCGCAATCGGGCACGCTCGCGAGCAGGCGGTGCAGGGTTTGGCAGCTTTGCAGGATAGTGAGCGGCTGCAGCGCGAAGTGCAGAGCGCGGTGGAGGAAGTGCACGGCGCCATCGAGGCGGCGACTCATTCGGCGCAACAGCAGGCCGCAGGCGCTGCGGCGGTGCGTGGGCGAGTCGAGGTGATCCATGCCGAGGCGAGTCGCGCGGCGGAAGCGGTGAGTGCGACCGCCAGCAGTGGGCGAGTGCTCGATGGATTGGCCGGTCAGCTGCGCGCCAGTCTGGGGCAGTTCAAGGCTTGAGGTTGGTAGACCTCGCCGGGCGTTCGCGCCTGGCGAGGTAAAAGACGGAAAGCCGAAAACAAAAAAGCCGAGCTATGCTCGGCTTTTTTGTTTGAAGATGGTGCCCAGGAGAAGACTCGAACTTCCACGGTGTTGCCACCGCTAGGACCTGAACCTAGTGCGTCTACCAATTCCGCCACCTGGGCATGCTTTTCAGCATGGGGTGCGATGATCGCTCATCGTCTTGCGGTGATGCAACCCTTGGGTGCATCTGACGGTCTATTGTTCGGTTATCAGGGTTCCGAACCCGCCTGATAAAGCCTGTCAGGAACTGACTTTATCCTTGAATAAGTGGTGCCCAGGAGAAGACTCGAACTTCCACGGTGTTGCCACCGCTAGGACCTGAACCTAGTGCGTCTACCAATTCCGCCACCTGGGCACTGGAGTCGATGATTACTCATCGTTTCCGTGTTACAACATCTGTCTGACGCTGTGGGCGCGAACTATACGGAGAGCGTTTTCGCTTGTAAACCCCTGATGCGATAAAAAATTTATTCTTGCCCGAAGCTGACCGACGGGCGGATTTCGCGCTTCAATAAGCAGATGGCGAACCATACCCCTATATATAAGGTGACCGCACTTTAATGGCCGATTGGCAAAACCTCGATCCCGAGGCCGCCCGCGAGGCGGAAAAATACGACAACCCCATCCCCAGCCGTGAACTCATCCTGGCGCACCTCGCCGAGCGCGGCGCACCCGCGACGCGGCCCCAGTTGCTGGAAGAGCTCGGCCTCTCCGGCGAAGAGCAGGAAGAAGCACTGCGTCGCCGACTGCGCGCCATGGAGCGCGACGGCCAGCTTATCTATACCCGCCGTGGCGCCTATGCGCCGGTGGACAAGCTCGACCTGATCCTCGGCCGCATCGCCGGCCACCGCGACGGCTTCGGCTTCTTGATCCCTGATGACGGCAGCGACGACCTCTTCCTCAGCCCGACGCAGATGCGCCTGGTGTTCGACGGCGACCGCGCCCTCGCGCGCGTCTCCGGCTTCGACCGCCGTGGTCGCCGCGAAGGCGCGATAGTCGAAGTGGTCGAGCGCGCCCACGAGACCATCGTGGGTCGCTACTTCGACGAGAGCGGCATCGGCACGGTCGTCGCCGACAACCCGAAGATCCAGCAGGAAATCCTGATCCCGCCGGGCAAGGCCGGCAAGGCCAAGCACAACCAGTTCGTCCAGGTGCGCATCGACGTCTGGCCGAGCGTGCATCGTCAGGCCCAGGGCGAAGTGGTGGAAGTGCTCGGCGACTACATGGCGCCGGGCATGGAAATCGAAGTCGCGCTGCGCAGCTACGACATTCCCCACACCTGGCCCGAGGCCGTGGAGAAGGAAGCCGCCAAGCTCAAGCCCGAAGTGCTGGAGAAGGACAAGGAAAAACGCGTCGACCTCCGCGCCCTGCCGTTCGTCACCATCGACGGCGAGGACGCCCGCGACTTCGACGACGCGGTTTATGCCGAGAAGCGCAAAGGTGGCGGCTGGAAGCTGTTCGTCGCCATCGCCGACGTCTCTCATTATGTGAAGGTCGGTTCTGCCCTGGATGAAGAGGCGGCCAAGCGCGGCAACTCGGTGTACTTCCCCGAGCGCGTGATCCCGATGCTGCCGGAGATTCTCTCCAACGGCCTGTGCTCCCTGAATCCGTTGGTCGATCGCCTGGCCATGGTCTGCGAGATGAATCTCTCCAAGGCCGGCAAGATGACCGACTACCAGTTCTACGAGGCGGTCATCCATTCCCATGCGCGCCTGACCTACACCAAGGTCAGCCAATACCTCGAAACCCCGGACAGTCCGGAAGGCCAGCGCCTGAAGGAACAGCTGCCGGCGGTGGTACCGCACCTCAATACCCTTTATGACCTGTACAAGGTCCTCGTCGGCGCGCGACACGTGCGTGGAGCGATCGATTTCGAGACCCAGGAAACCCGCATCGTCTTCGGCGCGGACCGCAAGATCTCGGAGATCCGCCCGACCCAGCGCAACGACGCACACAAGCTGATCGAGGAATGCATGCTGGCGGCCAACGTCGCCACCGCCAAGTTCCTCGAGAAGCACGCCATTCCGGCGCTGTACCGCGTCCACGATGGCCCGCCGCAGGAGAAACTGAACAACCTGCGCCAGTTCCTCGGTGAGCTGGGCCTGACGCTCTATCGCGGCAAGGGCGATCCGACCCCGGCGGACTACCAGAAGCTTCTGGAGTCGATCCAGGGCCGCCCGGACCTGCAACTGATCCAGACCGTGATGCTGCGCTCCCTGAGCCAGGCGGTGTACAGCCCCGAGAATGCTGGCCACTTTGGCCTGAACTACGAGGCCTATACCCACTTCACATCGCCGATCCGCCGCTACCCGGACCTGCTGACCCACCGCGCCATCCGTAGCCTGATCCGCTCCAAGGCAGCCTCCGAGCACGTGCAGCGCGTCGGCGCCGCCAGCATGCCGAAAGCGCGCATCTATCCGTACGATGAGGCCCGTCTGGCTCAGCTGGGCGAGCAGTGTTCGATGACCGAGCGCCGCGCCGACGAGGCGACCCGCGACGTCACCAACTGGCTGAAGTGCGAGTTCATGCGCGAGCGCGTGGGCGAGACCTTCCCCGGCGTGATCACCGCGGTGACCGGCTTTGGCATTTTCGTCGAGCTGACTGACATCTATGTGGAGGGCCTGGTGCACGTCACCGCGCTGCCTGGCGACTATTACCACTTCGATGCCGTGCATCATCGCCTGAGCGGCGAGCGCACCGGCCGCAGCTTCCGTCTCGGCGACACCGTGGAAGTCGTGGTGGCACGCGTCGACCTGGACGAACGCAAGATCGACTTCGAGCTCTCCGACAACGTGCTCAGCGCGCCCATTGGTCGCAAGAAGCGTGGCGAGAAGGCTGAGCCGGTCGCCAAGGGCAAGGCTGCCAAGGGCAGGGCGCCCAAGGCGGTAGCGGCGAAAGATAAGCCTGCCCGGGCTCCTCGTTTGGTTGCGGACGATCCGTATCTCGCTCCGGACGTTGCCGTGCAGCCGCGCAAGCGCAAGGTCGGCGTGGTCCAGGCGCTGCCGTCGGTAGCCCCTGAAATGCTCGCCAAGGCCGACGAAATGCTCGGCAATACCGATGTGCGCAAGAGCCGCGAAGTGAAGAAGGCGCTGCTCGAAGAGGCCAAGGTCGGCGGGAACAAGCCGGCAGCCGGTAAAGGCAAGGGCGCTCCCGCGGCGGGCAAGCCGCGCAATCCTTCGAAACAGAAAGCCCGGTCCGCCAAACCGTCCAAGCACCGCAAGGGCTCTGCTGCGCCCAAGGCAGGTGCTACTGGCGGTGCGCCGGCCAGCAAGCGTAAGGCGAAGAAATGAGTCAGTGGGAACAGGTCTACGGGGTCCATGCCGTAGAAGCGCTGCTGCGCCATCACCCTAAGCGGGTCAAGCAGCTGTGGCTGGCCGAAGGCCGTCAGGATCCACGCATCCAGGCGCTGGTCGAGCTGGCCGGTCAGGCGCGCGTGCCGGTGGGCACGCGCGACCGCAAGGAACTGGATGAGTGGGCCGAGGGCGTGCACCAGGGCGTGGTCGCCGAGGTCAGTCCGAGCCAGGTGTGGGGCGAGAACATGCTGGAGGAGCTGCTGGAGCGCTCCCCCGGTCCGGCGCTGCTGCTGGTGCTGGACGGTGTGACCGACCCGCACAACCTCGGCGCCTGCCTGCGCACCGCCGACGCGGCGGGCGCGCTGGCGGTCATCGTGCCGAAGGATAAGTCCGCCACCCTCAACGCCACCGTACGTAAGGTTGCCTGCGGCGCTGCCGAAGTCATCCCGCTGGTGGCGGTGACCAACCTCGCACGCACCCTGGAGAAACTCCAGCAGCGCGGCCTGTGGATCGTCGGCACCGCCGGCGAGGCGACCCAGATGCTCTATGAGCTCGACCTCACCGGGCCGACCGTGCTGGTGATGGGCGCCGAGGGTAAGGGCATGCGCCGCTTGACCCGCGATCACTGCGACTACCTGGCCAAGCTGCCGATGCAGGGCAGCGTCAGCAGCCTGAACGTCTCGGTGGCCACCGGTGTGTGCCTGTTCGAGATCGTCCGCCAGCGCCAGCTCAAGGTCGGCGCCTGACGTCCCTTCGCGAGGCGGGTCGTTCCGCCTCGCGCTGTTCAAACTTTCACCAGTTTTCCTTGCGCCCCCCGGCGCGCTTCTCTAGAATGTCGGCCCTTGTCGTCCGGGCAGGCGTTCGCGCGTGCTTCCGAGTGGCAAGGAAAAAATCATTCACTCCTTGTCTGACCGCTTTGTCGGCAGGCTGCAATCCGTAAGGAGCATTTATGCGTCATTACGAAATCGTGTTCCTGGTTCACCCGGACCAGAGCGAACAAGTCGGTGGCATGGTCGAGCGTTACACCAAGGCCATCGAAGAAGACGGCGGCAAAGTCCACCGTCTGGAAGACTGGGGCCGTCGTCAGCTGGCTTACGCCATCAACAACGTGCACAAGGCTCACTACGTTCTGATGAACGTCGAGTGCACCGCCAAGGCCCTGGCAGAAATGGAAGACAACTTCCGTTACAACGACGCCGTGATCCGTAACATGGTCATCCGTCGCGACGAAGCCGTTACCGGCCAGTCCGAAATGCTGAAGGCCGAAGAGAGCCGCAACGAGCGCCGCGAGCGCCGTGAGCGTCCCGAATCGAACGAGGGCGAGTCCGCTGACGGCGATGATAGCCGCGACAGCGCTGACGAGTAATCCCGGACCAGTATTGAGGAGCCACACACATGGCACGTTTCTTCCGTCGTCGTAAGTTCTGCCGTTTCACCGCTGAAGGCGTGAAAGAGATCGATTACAAGGATCTCAACACCCTGAAGGCCTACGTTTCCGAAACCGGCAAGATCGTTCCGAGCCGTATCACCGGCACCAAGGCCAAGTACCAGCGTCAGCTGGCGACCGCAATCAAGCGCGCCCGCTACCTGGCCCTGCTTCCCTACACCGACAGCCACGGCCGTTGATCGGGCAGTCGACTGGAATTGATGGATAGATCGCATGCGCGCATTGGCTGAATTTGTCATGCGAGGCCGCATGCAGGCGACCCTGGTGGTCGTCGCAGCCGCGGTACTGCAGCCTTTGTTCTGGCTCGGTGCCGCAGCAGGCAGTCTGGTGCTGTTGCGCCGTGGTCCGCGTGATGCCTTTGGCATCCTGGCCTGGGCGTTGCTTCCGGCACTGGCCTGGTGGTACCTGGGTGACCCCAGCGTGAGTCTGGTTCTGGTGGGTAGTGCCGTGCTGGCGCAGGTTCTGCGCAGCAAGGTGTCCTGGAACCAGGTGATGCTGGCGAGCGTTGTGCTCGGTGCGGTGTTCGTGCTGCTGCTCAGCACGGTGTCGGCCGGGTTGGTCGCAGGTCTGGCCGATGCATTCGGCAAGGCCCTGCCGCAGGTTCTGGCCGAAGCGAAGCTTTCGCCGGAACAGATGGCCGCCCTGCAGGCGGAGATGGTTCCGACCATCACCGGCCTGATGGCAGCCTCGCTGCAGACGATCAGCCTGTTGTGCCTGATGCTGGCGCGTTATTGGCAAGCAGTACTGTTCAACCCGGAAGGGTTTGGCCGCGAGTTCCGCGCACTGCGCCTGTCGCCGGGCACGGCTTTGGCGCTGCTGGTCGGCGTTGTGGCACTGCCCTTCGCAGGACCCGCGGCCACCATGCTGGCGCCGTTGTGCATGATCCCGCTGCTGTTTGCCGGGATCGCACTGGGGCACGGCCTGGCCGCGCTGAAGAAGCTTCCGGGCTTCTGGCTGGCACCGCTGTACCTGCTGGTATTCGTACTGGGCAATGTGATCTGTCTTGTCGCCGTAGTCGACAGTCTGTTTGATTTTCGCGGTCGCCTGGCCAAGCGCCAGAAAGCTGCGAACGGTGAAGGTTAAAAGTTAAGAGGTAAGACTCAAATGGAAGTCATCCTGCTGGAAAAGATCGCCAAACTGGGCAACCTGGGCGACAAGCTGAACGTAAAGGGCGGTTACGCTCGTAACTACCTGCTGCCGCAGGGCAAAGCCACCGCTGCCACCGCTGCCAACGTCGCTGCTTTCGAAGAGCGCCGTGCAGAGCTGGAAAAAGCCGCTGCTGAGAAAAAAGCCGCTGCTGAAGCTCGTGCTGCCCAACTGGCCGAACTGATCGTGACCATCGGCGCCCACGCTGGCGACGAAGGCAAACTGTTTGGTTCGATCGGCACCCGCGACATCGCCGACGCCGTTTCGGCTGCCGGCTACCCGCTGGAAAAGAGCGAAGTTCGCCTGCCCGACGGCGCCCTGCGCGCTGTAGGCGAATACAACATCGAAGTGCAACTGCACATGGATGTTGATGCAACCCTGCACGTGGTTGTAGTCGCCGAGTAAGCGATCCGTCGCTAGGACGATTCACACGGCTTGCCTGGGTGAATCAGTCCTATAACAATGGGCACGGTACCGATCCTCGGTCCGTGCCCTTTGTTTTTTCCGCCGTTTGATTCTCTCCTACGAAGAGCCGACACGAAGAGCCCATGAACGACATCACCATCCCCGAGCAATACGACCTGCAGACCGCTTCCCTCAAGGTGCCGCCGCACTCGATCGAAGCCGAACAGGCAGTGCTGGGCGGCCTGATGCTCGATAACAACGCATGGGAACGAGTCTCTGATGCCGTGTCCGACGGCGACTTCTACCGCCATGACCATCGCCTGATCTTCCGCGCCGTCTACAAGCTCGCCGAAGCCAACCAGCCGATCGACGTGGTGACCCTCTCCGAACAGCTCGAGCGCGAAGGGCAGCTGTCCCAGGTGGGTGGCCTTGCGTACCTCGCGGAGCTGGCGAAGAACACGCCCTCGGTGGCGAACATCAAGGCGTACGCGGGCATCATCCGCGAGCGCGCCACGCTGCGGCAGCTGATCGGTATCAGCAGCGATATTGCCGACAGCGCCTTCAACCCGGAAGGGCGCAGCGCCAACGAAGTGCTCGACGAAGCCGAGCGCAAGATCTTCGAAATCGCCGAAGCGCGTCCCAAGACCGGCGGTCCGGTGGGCATCGGTGACATCCTGGTCAAGACCATCGACCGCATCGACCACCTGTTCAACACCTCGGACGCGCTGACCGGTATCACCACCGGCTTCACCGACCTCGACGAGAAGACCAGCGGTCTGCAGCCCTCCGACCTGATCATCGTTGCCGGCCGTCCGTCCATGGGTAAGACCACCTTCGCCATGAACCTGGTGGAGAACGCCCTGATGCGCAGTGACAAGGCGATCCTGGTGTATTCCCTGGAGATGCCCTCCGACTCCATCGTGATGCGTATGCTCGCCTCGCTTGGCCGCATCGACCAGACCAAGGTGCGTACCGGCAAGCTGGACGACGAAGATTGGCCGCGCCTGACCTCGGCGGTGAACCTGCTCAGCGACCGCAAGCTGTTCATCGATGACACCGCCGGCATCTCGCCCTCGGAAATGCGCGCGCGTACCCGCCGCCTGGCCCGCGAGCACGGTGAGATCGGCATGATCATGGTCGACTACCTGCAGCTCATGCAGATCCCCGGTTCTGCCGGCGACAACCGGACCAACGAGATCTCCGAGATTTCCCGCTCGCTCAAGGCGTTGGCGAAGGAATTCAATTGCCCGGTGGTGGCGCTCTCGCAGCTCAACCGCTCGCTGGAACAGCGGCCCAACAAGCGTCCGGTGAACTCCGACCTGCGTGAATCCGGAGCGATCGAGCAGGACGCCGACGTGATCATGTTCGTCTACCGCGACGAGGTGTATCACCCCGAGACCGAGTTCAAGGGCGTCGCCGAAATCATCCTCGGCAAGCAGCGTAACGGTCCGATTGGCACGGTGCGCGTGGCGTTCCTCGGCCGCTACAGCCGCTTCGAGAACCTTGCGCCCGGCATGTACAACTTCGAAGACGAGTAACGATGCCGCATTCCGCGTGACCGACGGGCGCCTTAAGATAGGCGCCCGTTTTCATTGCAGAGGCCGCCATGCGCCCACTCGTCGCCCACGTCGATCTAGCCGCCATTCGCCACAACTACGCCGTCGCCAAGCGCTGCGCGCCGGGACGTGAAGCCTTCGCGGTGGTCAAGGCGAACGCCTACGGGCATGGCGCGCGGGAAGTGGTGAGCAGCCTGTACGACGAGGCGGACGGCTTCGCCGTAGCCTGTCTGGAGGAAGCCGCCGAGGTGCGCGCGCTGCACGCCGGTGCGCGCATCCTGCTGCTGGAGGGCTGCTTCGAGCCGGCGGAATACCTGATTGCTGCCCAGCTGCGCCTGGACGTTGCGGTGCAAGGGCCCGAGCAGGCCCAGGCGCTGCTCGCCGCGCAGCTGCCCAGCGCGCTCAATGTGTGGATGAAACTGGATACGGGTATGCATCGCCTGGGTTTCTCGCCAGATGCGCTGCGCGACTGGCATCCGCGCCTGCGCCAGGCGCCGCAGGTGGCCGAGCTGAACCTGATGAGCCACTTCGCCAACGCCGACCTGCGCGGCGACGAGCTTACCGAAGACCAGGTAGCCTGCTTCCTCAGTGTGCTGGACCTGGATTTCGACCAACGTTCGCTGGCCAACTCCGCCGCTGTGCTGACCATTCCCGCCGCGCACATGGACTGGGTTCGCCCCGGCATCATGCTCTACGGCGCGACGCCGTTCGCCGACATCGGTGCCGCCGAGCTTGGCCTGCGTCCGGCCATGAGCCTGGAGGCTCAACTGATCGCCGTGCGCGAGGTGGCGGTCGGGGAGAGTGTGGGCTACGGCGCAACCTGGGTGGCCGAGCGGCCTTCGCGCATCGGTACCGTGAGCTGCGGGTATGCCGATGGCTATCCGCGCCACGCGGCGAGCGGTACGCCGGTGCTGGTGGATGGTCAGCGCGCGCCGTTGGCTGGGCGCGTGTCAATGGACATGCTGGCGGTGGACCTGACTGACCTGCCCAGGGCAGCCGTGGGCGACCGCGTCGAGCTGTGGGGTACCAACCTGCCGGTAGACGAGGTGGCAGCCCACGCCGGTACCATCGGTTACGAGTTGCTGACCAAGGTCACCGCCCGCGTGCCGCGCCGCTACCGTAGCTGATCAGGCGCGGTCTTCGCTTTCCAGCCATTCTTTTTCCGGCCAGAGTTCGCTGGTCTCGCCAGCGGCTTCGCTAGCCATGGCATAGGCCGCCCGGCCATTGCCCTTCACTTCGTAGAGCGCTTGGTCGGCGGCCTTGTACAGCTTGCTGAACTGCATTGCGTGGCTGGGGTAGATGGCCACGCCGATGCTCGGTGTGACGCGCAGTTCCAGGCTCTCGAACTTCACTGGGCGCGCCAGCTCGTTGAGGATGCGGCAGGCGATCTCCTTGGCGTGCCCCTCAGCATCGGGTCCCGAAATCAGCGCTGCGAATTCATCGCCACCCAGTCGCGCAACGCAGTCGCTCCCACGCACGCACTGACGCAGGCGATTGCCGACGTTCTGCAACATGAAATCCCCGGCGTCGTGACCGTAGCTGTCGTTGATCGGCTTGAAGTGGTCGAGGTCGATCAGCATCAGCGCCAGGGTTTCGCCGTTTTGCTGGGCATTGGTCAGGGCTTGCTCGGCGTGCTCCACAAGATAGCGACGGTTCGGCAGGCCGGTCAGTGGGTCGTAATGTGCTGCGTGCTGCAGCTGCACTTCGCGCTCGCGCAGAAGCTGGTTGCTCTGGGTGAGTTCGGCAGTGCGCTCGGCCACGGCGGTCGCCAGATCCTGCTGGGCGCTCTGCATCAGCGTCAGGCGTGCGCTTTTCTCCCGGTCGGCCTGCTCCAGCGCCTGGGCCCGCTCGCGCTTGAGGCCCTGGATTCGCGAGGTGAGGGCGAAGGAGAACAGCACCGACTCCATGGCCACGGCGATGGGGAAGATGTACGACGTCAGGGGAGATGGCTGCACCAGACCCGTGGCACGCAGCACCGAGATGCTCACGCTGGTCAGCACCAGGCCAAATCCGAGCAGGTAGAGGAAGGCCGGGAACGAGCCCTGGCGCCAGCGCACCAGGGCGCCACCCAGGGCCGCCGGGACGCCGATCAGGGTGATTGCCACCAGCATCCAGCTGGCTACGCCACGCAGGTGCAGGGCGCCGAGAACAATGGTCAGCACATACAGCGCGCAGTTCAGGTTCAGCAGCCAGTGGGACCAGCGCACGTGGCGGCGGGTCTGCAGCAAGGTGATGGTGAAGCGATGCACGCACAGGCCCCAGAGCGAGGGCAGTGTGATGCGGTCCAGCCACCAGGGCACCGGATGGTCCGGCCAGAAGTACTCGAAGCCGTGGCCGCTCATCCCCAGGCTGAACAGCAATGCGCTGGCGGTGGTCAGCACGTACCAGAAGTACGCCGGGTCACGCAGGGTCAGCAGGATGAACAGGTTGTACAGCAGCAACGCGGCGATCAGACCATAGATGAAGCCGAGGAACAGGCTGGTATCGGCGCGATGATCCTGCAGGTCGTCCAGCGACCAGATGCGCAGCGGGAAGGAGTTGCCGGCCGGATCGTAGACGCGGGCGTACAGGCGAACCGGTCCGGTGCCCTCGGGCAGGTGGAAGACCGGGCGGCGGTAGTCGCGGTCGCGGCCCTGGGCGAAAGGCACTGCCTCGCCTGAACGCGCTTCCCGGTAGGCGCCTGATTCGCCGGGTATGTACAGGCGAAGGTCCTGCAGGTTGACCGCGTCAACTTCCAGCCACCAGCCGCCCTGCGGGGTAGTGCGGCGGTCGAGGTCCAGGCGCAACCACCAGCCGTCGGAGCTCTGGCCGACACTGGTGCGGCCGTTGGCCGGGACGAAGTCATGGCTGGCTTGCACGGCCTCCAGCGACAGCGGACCGTCACGCTCCTGCAGCAGTTCGAGGTGATCGTTGAGCCAGGCGCCGCTGGCCTTGTCGTCCAGTTCGAAGGCTAGCGCCGTGTGGCAGAACAGCAGGGCAAGCAACAGCACGAAGGCACGACGCACGACACGGCTCCCTGGCCTGGTCGGGATGGCCAGGCGTACTGCTAATAGTGGCTGAAGTATAGCCAGATGATGGCATTGGCAATCTACCGCGCGCCGGTTAAATCGCCAGCTAAATCTGAGCTTGCTGGTCGGATTTGTACACTTTTTGTGCTATATTCCGCGCCCGCGTTTTTCCGCGATACCCACATAGAGATACCCGGTGCCCGTGATGCAAGCCGCCAAGCCGTTGTTCGACTATCCCAAGTTCTGGGCCGAGTGTTTCGGCCCGGCGCCGTTCCTGCCCATGAGCAAGGAAGAGATGGATCAGCTGGGTTGGGACTCCTGCGACATCATCATCGTCACCGGGGATGCCTACGTTGACCATCCGTCGTTCGGCATGGCCATCATCGGCCGCCTGTTGGAGGCCCAGGGCTTCCGCGTGGGCATCATTGCCCAGCCGGACTGGCGCTCGAAGGACGACTTCATGAAGCTCGGCCAGCCGAACCTGTTCTTCGGTGTGGCGGCGGGCAACATGGACTCGATGATCAACCGCTACACCGCGGACAAGAAAATCCGCAGTGATGACGCCTATACGCCGGGCGGCCTGGCCGGCAAGCGCCCGGATCGCGCCAGCCTGGTCTACAGCCAGCGCTGCAAGGAAGCCTACAGCCAGACTCCGGTGATCCTCGGCGGCATCGAGGCTTCGCTGCGCCGCATCGCCCACTACGACTACTGGCAGGACAAGGTGCGCCGCTCCATCCTGATGGACGCCACCGCCGACATCCTGC
This sequence comes from Pseudomonas sp. NPDC086581, assembly GCF_044746165.1. Taxonomy (NCBI): domain Bacteria; kingdom Pseudomonadati; phylum Pseudomonadota; class Gammaproteobacteria; order Pseudomonadales; family Pseudomonadaceae; genus Pseudomonas; species Pseudomonas sp. NPDC086581. The sequence goes on from NZ_JBIVBR010000011.1 coordinate 75,128, forward strand.
TGTACGGCAACGCCGAACGCGCCGTGGTGGAGATCGCCCAGCGCCTGGCCGCTGGCGAGCAGGTCGAGCAGATCACCGACGTACGCGGCACTGCCTTCGTGCGCCGCGACACCCCCGAAGGCTGGTTCGAGGTGGACTCCACCCGCATCGACCGTCCGGGCAAGGTCGACAAGATCATCAACCCGTACGTGAACACCCAGGACACCGCCGCCTGCGCCATCGAGCAGGAGAAGGGCGAGCAGGAAGACCCGAACGAAGCCAAGGTCGTGCAGCTGCTGGCGCACCCGCGCCTGGAGCGCGATCGTACGGTGATCCGCCTGCCGTCGTTCGAAAAGGTGCGCAGCGACGCGGTGCTCTACGCCCACGCCAACCGCGTGCTGCACCTGGAGACCAACCCGGGCAACGCCCGCGCCCTGGTGCAGAAGCACGGCGAAGTGGACGTGTGGTTCAACCCGCCGCCCATCCCGATGAGCACCGAGGAAATGGACTACGTGTTCGGCATGCCCTATGCGCGCGTGCCGCACCCGTTGTATGGCAAGGAGAAGATCCCGGCCTACGAGATGATCCGTTTCTCGGTGAACATCATGCGGGGCTGCTTCGGTGGCTGCACCTTCTGCTCGATCACCGAGCACGAGGGGCGGATCATCCAGAACCGCTCCCACGAGTCGATCCTCGCCGAGATCGAGGAGATGCGTAAGGTGCCAGGCTTCACCGGCGTGGTTTCCGACCTCGGCGGCCCGACCGCCAACATGTACCGCATCGCCTGCAAGGACCCGGAGATCGAGCGTCACTGCCGCAAGCCGTCCTGCGTTTGGCCGGGCATCTGCGAGAACCTCAATACCGACCACTCCTCGCTCATCGAGTTGTACCGCAAGGCCCGCGCCCTGCCGGGCGTGAAGAAGATCCTGATCGCCTCCGGCCTGCGCTACGACCTCGCCGTGGAGTCGCCCGAGTACGTCAAGGAACTGGTGACGCACCACGTCGGCGGCTACCTGAAGATCGCCCCGGAGCACACCGAGGAAGGCCCGCTGTCGAAGATGATGAAGCCGGGGATCGGCACCTACGACACCTTCAAACGCATGTTCGAGAAGTTCTCCAAGGAGGCGGGCAAGGAGCAGTACCTGATCCCGTACTTCATCGCGGCGCACCCGGGTACCACCGACGAGGACATGATGAACCTCGCCCTGTGGCTCAAGCGCAACGGCTTCCGCGCGGACCAGGTGCAGGCGTTCTATCCCTCGCCGATGGCCAGCGCCACCGCCATGTACCACTCGGGCAAGAACCCGCTGCGCAAGGTCACCTACAAGAGCGACAGCGTGACCATCGTCAAAAGCGACCAGCAGCGTCGCCTGCACAAGGCCTTCCTGCGCTACCACGACCCGAAGGGCTGGCCGATGCTTCGTGAAGCGTTGGAACGCATGGGGCGCGCGGACCTGATCGGCAACGGCAAGCACCACCTGATCCCGACCTACCAGCCGCAGACCGACGAGTACCAGAGCGCGCGTCGCAAGAACTCCACCCCGGCCGGCAGCAAGAAGGCTGGCCAGCCGCTGCTGACCCAGCACACCGGTCTGCCCCCGCGCGCCAGCAATGGCTCCAAGCCGTGGAACAAGACCGAGGAAGGCAAGGCCACCGGCTACGCCAAGGGCAAGAAACGCACCACCAAGCGGCAGCCGAATATCCCGCGCTGATCCGTCTGCCCGTGCTGTGAAAAAGGCGTGCCCGCTATGCGGTCACGCCTTTTTGCTGGAAGAAGCTCACGTAAGCCTTGTCCACCTTGAGAATGTGGTGGATCAGCCAGGCCTTGAGCAGCTCCAGCGCCTCGACCGAGACCACCTCGCCATCCTCGTGACGGTACAGCAGGTCGATGATCTGCCGGTTGAAGCGGTCGTGCTCGGCGCGGTGCGCTTCCTCCTCCGGGTAGCCCAGGCGCTGGAACAGCACCTCCTCGACGATGAAGTGGTTCATCGTGTACTCCACCAGTTGCTCCAGCAACTCGCCGATGGGCTGGCCCTCGCCATCCGCGCCGTTGAGGCTGTCGTACAGCGCATTGGTGAGGTCGACCAGCCAGCGGTGCTGTTCATCGATCCGCTCGATTCCGATCACGAACTCGTCGTTCCAGGGCATGAAGCTCATCCGTGCACTCCTTGGGGTGGAAGCGCAGATCATCCCGATCCGCCATCGCGAAGCAGTGACGCCAATCAATCAAAGTGCGAAGTGTCTGAAGGGCTGGCGTGGCGCGGGATGTAGGAGTATTCTCTGGCTTAGTTGGTACGATAGTTCCATATCATAAGAACAAGACTGGAGCCCGCCATGCGTCTCGCCACTCTCTCCCTTCTCGCATTCTCCGTTGCGCTGGCCGCCTGCGGCGAAGGCGACAAGCCCACCGCCGCCGTCAGCAGCGATTTCCAGAAGGACCTGCAGGCCCGCCTGATCAAGGCCAAGGCCGGCGATGTCATCGACATTCCCGCCGGCACCTACCACCTGGACCGCAGCCTCAGCCTGAAAGTGGACGGCGTGACCATCCGCGGGGCCGGGATGGACAAGACAATCCTCAACTTCAAGAACCAGAAGGCCGGCGCCGAAGGCCTCTTCGTCGACGCCTCCGACTTCACCGTAGAAAACCTCGCCATCGAGGACACCAAGGGCGACGGCCTGAAGGTCATCGGCGGCAAGAACATCGTCATCCGCAACATCCGCACCGAGTGGACCAACGGCGCCTCCACCGAGAACGGTGGCTACGGCATCTACCCGGTGCAGACTGAGAACACCTTGCTTGAAGGCAACGTCGCCATCGGCGCCTCCGACTCGGGCATCTACGTCGGCCAGTCGCGCAACGTGGTGGTGCGCAACAACCGCGCCGAGCGCAACGTCGCCGGCATCGAGATCGAGAACACCATCGGCGCCGACGTCTACAACAACGTCGCCACCGACAACACCGGCGGCATCCTCGTCTTCAACATGCCCAACCTGCAGCAACCGGGACGTGGTACCCGCGTCTTCGACAACGACGTGCAGAACAACAACCACGAGAACTTCGGCCACAAGGGCACGCCGGTGGCCAGCGTACCAGCGGGCTCGGGCGTGGTGGTGAACTCCAACGACGACGTGGAGATCTTCAACAACAAGATCGGCAACCACAAAACCGCCAACGTCATCATCAGCAGCTACTTCAGCACCAACTACTCGGAGAAGGCCACGCAGCCGAACTTCGATCCCTATCCCGAAGGCATCTTCATCCACGGCAACACCTTCGGCCCCGGCGGCGACAGCCCCGACCACCTGGAGCTGAAAGCCCTCAAGGTCGCCAAGTTCGGCCTCACCGGGCGCCTGCCGGACATCCTCTGGGACGGCTACTTCAACGAGAAGAAACTGGTCGACGGCAAACTGCCCGAAGCCCTGGCCATCTGCATCGACAACGGCAGCGCCGGCATCGTCAACGTCGACGGCCCCAACGGCTACAAGAACATCAGCACCGACATGACCGCGCACCAGTGCAAGCTCAAGCCGCTGCCGAAGATCGAACAGGCCGGCCTGGGTGAAAAGGGCAACAAGGCATGATGAAACCCGCTTCGTTCCTGTTGTCGCTCGCCCTGGCCACCCTGGTGGCCGGGTGCGGGCAGGAGAGCAAGCCGCGTTATCAGCCCGAAGGCGACGACTACCCGGAAAAGCTCAGCGGCTGGGGCATGCTGCACCTGGCGGGCGGCCATCTGACGCCGGCCGCCGAGGTGCTGCCCTATGACCTGAACACCTCGCTGTTCACCGACTACGCGCACAAGCTGCGCACCGTGTGGATGCCCGAAGGACAATCGGCGCAGTACGCCGAGGACCGCTTCGACTACCCCGTCGGCACCGTCCTGACCAAGACCTTCTATTACCCGAAGGACGCCCAGGGCAACCTGCTGCAGAACAGCCAGGACGACCGCGATCCGAAGGCCGGGCTCGACATGGCCAAGGTTCATCTGGTGGAAACCCGCGTGCTGGTGCGGCAGAAGGATGGCTGGGCGGCACTGCCCTACGTGTGGAATGCCGAGCAGAGCGAAGCGACCCTGGAGGTCGCGGGCGACAGCCCGGCGCTGGAGCTGACCGCCGAAGACGGCAGGAAGACCGCCTTCACCTATATGGTGCCGGACGCCAATCAGTGCTCCGAATGCCACGCCGAGCAGAAGGGCGGCGGCATCACCCCGCTGGGCCCCAAGGCGCGGCATCTGAACAAGGACTTCGCCTATGCCGAAGGCAGCGACAACCAGCTGCAGCACTGGCAGGCGCGCGGCTTCCTCAAGGGCCTGCCGGCGCTGGCGCAGGTGCAGCAGAACGCGCTGTGGGGGCATCCGCGTCCCGGCGAAGACCTGGAGAAACAGGCCCGCAGCTACCTCGACGCCAACTGCTCGCACTGCCACAACCCCAAGGGCGCGGCGCGCACTTCCGGCCTCTACCTCGACCCGCACACACCGGTCTCCATCGCCTACGGCATCTGCAAGCCGCCGGTGGCAGCGGGCGGCGGCACGGGCGGGCGGCTGGAAGACATCCACCCCGGCAGCCCGGAGAAGTCCGTGCTCAGCTACCGCGTCGGCAGCGACAAGCCGGGCGACATGATGCCCGAGCTGGGGCGCGCCCTCGTGCACCGCGAGGGGCTGGAAATGCTCAACCGCTGGATCGCCTCGCTGCCCGGCGACTGCTAGTGCAATAGCGCCCGGAGCCCGCCAGGGCTCTGGGCTGCGCGCCGCGACGAGCAAACGGCTGGGGCCGTGCTAGCGTTCATCTGGTCCCTTTCTCTCGCAGGTGCGCTTCCATGGACGATACGAACATCATCAATGTGGGTACGGAGAAGTTCAACGCACTGTGGGCGACGGTTTCGCAGTACGCGCTCGCTTTCGGTGTGAAGATCCTCGTCGCCATTCTCTTCTGGGTTCTCGGCCGCTGGCTGATCAGCTTCGCCGTCGGCCTGGTGGAGAAGGCGCTGGCCCGGCAGAGCGTCGATCCGACGGTGCTGCGCTACGTCGGCTCCTTCATCACCGTCACCCTGAACATCCTCCTGGTCGTCGGCATCCTCGGCTACTTCGGCGTACAAACCACCAGCCTCGCCGCGCTGATCGCCGCGATCGGCCTGGCCATCGGCATGGCCTGGTCCGGCCTATTGGCCAACCTCGCGGCCGGTGGCTTCATCATCGTGCTGCGGCCGTTCAAGGTCGGCGACTTCGTCTCCGCCGGCGGCGTGACCGGCACTGTCAAGGAGATCGGCCTGTTCGCCACCGCCATCAACACCCCGGACAACGTCCTGACCCTGGTGGGCAACAACAAGATCTTCGGCGACACCATCCAGAACTTCAGCCACAACACCTTCCGCCGCGTAGACCTCAAGGCGCAGCTCTCCGGCGCCGCTGACTACCAGGCCGCTGCGGCGGTACTCAAGCAGCGCATCGCGGCGATCCCGAATGTGCTGACCGACCCGCCGGTGGATGTGGAAATCCTCGAGTTCAACCTCGTCGGCCCGGTGCTGGCGGTGCGTCCGTACTGCCATAACGACAACTACTGGCAGGTCTACTTCGACACCAACCGCACCATCAAGGAAGCCCTGGGCACCGACTTCCCGGCACCGATGCCGGCGCAGACGGTGATCGTGCAGCAGTCGGCGAACGGCTGACGGCTCGTGCTCCAGAAAAGGCCATCGTAAGGTGGTCTTTGTTTATTTGTCACCCCAAGAGCTGAAGCTTTGTATCATGGACAAAACAGCACAAGTTAGAACGGTCATGGATATATAGTTGGATTGAAGCGGGTAGTGCTCTTCTTTTATTTTTGGGAGGTACAGTCTATTTAAGATTTTAAGCATGGCGTCGTATTTTTTAATGGAAGTATAGAGCTTTGGGGGCTCGTTGAGAGCGAAGTCATCTAGCTCGCACTCTTCTAGTACCTCGTCAATGCGTTCGATACTATTCATAAGGGAAACATCAAGGTTCTTCTTGGTCCTTCTTAGTAACTCTGTTTTTTCTTGGGTTATTCTCATTATTCTAATGCGGTCTGCTGATGATGTTCGATTGATCAAGCTATAAATCAGCTCGCAAAAATATATGTCTTTTGTAAGTTCGAGTTCATGGCGGTGATTGGGGTTTGTTCTGTACTGCTCCATAAGGTGGCAGCGGAAATTTTCTCTACCAGAATAGTTTATTTGGCTACTTACTTCACTCTCGACGTAGCGAAATCCCTGAAGGCGGTTCGTGATATCCTCCGCATATTTCCAATCCAGCTGGCCTTTAAATGAGTAGTAAATCAGTTCGGCGCAGTCGCGCAGCAAGTGGCGCAGATGGCGAGCCTCTTTCTTATTTAAGTCGAAGCTGTCGAAGTGGCTTGTGATCTCGTTGAGTGAGTCTTCAGCAAGCTTGCTGAGTTTGTATATTCCTTCTTTGTTATTGCGGCGAATTTCGTTAAATTCAACTCTGTATTTGGCGTGACGCTCAGAAACTTGGGCTCTGTAGCTGTAGTAAGCGCTATCACTCAGACGCCGTGTGTGGCGCAAGCTTATCAGAGAGACTATTAGCGCGGTAATGGAAAGGATACTTGGTATGACGGTTTTCATATCATGATCGCCGAGGAAAAGGAAAGTGGCCAATTTTTCTATTCTATGGAAGAGGGCAAATTTATTTCCTACTCTAAGGCTGGGTGGTGATGGTTCAGGAAAGGCGCTTGAAAAATAAATCCGTCCCCTTTTTTGCCACTAATTCTCGCTATTTTCCTAATCGAGAATCTATGTTGTCTCTTAAGTCTTCGCACCTCTCTTTTTTGGCTAAAAATTTCCTATCGCCCGATTGCCACGCACAGATAGGTTTTTCATAGGTTCCTGTCAGTGCGGTGCATTTTTTTGAATTTTCATTTTTGTATATGCATTGCTCGTCAAAGAATATGAGCTCATAGCCTGGATAGGCTGTTAGCTTTCCATCTTTAATAATGTATTTTGTCTCAAAGAGAGAGCCTCCAACTTGCGCTATATCTCGAAATGTCTTGTTTTCAATAAAATCTGATCTCGCGGGCACTGAACCAATATTGATTGCTTTCCGACTTCCAGGAGCAGCGAGGTAGATTTCATTCTGCGCGTTTATTCCAAGCTCATCCGAGCTTGGGCCGGCCAGAATGACTATGCCCCCGTCGCCTGAGTCTATAAATGAATAATACCTATCACAAGTTTTGCTATTGTCTCCAAGTTGGTAGGATGTTCCATTTGCATAGATTTCAATTTTTGTGTTTGACTCGGTTTTTCTGCAGTCTGCCTGTTCGTATATTGAGCCTGCGTTCGCATTTGTTGTCACCAAGATAATGATCGCTAATGGGTTTTTCATGGTCTTTGCACATGTTTACAGCAGAAAACAGACAGAATGGACGTATTTTTCTGTTCTAAGCATAGAGCCGACTGGTTCAGGCTGGAGTCTTGGAGGCAAATATTCCATTTTTAATTTTTGTTATTTATAGCCTTGTATGGCAAACCCGTGGCGTGTTGTTTTTGAAGTAGGTGCTCGAAACCGTTTTGCTTTTTCTGTCTAGATTTAGATTTATAAATTCATCTCCGCAATTCGGATTGGCTTCAGTGAATTTTTTTATCTTGGGTTTGAATATAAAAACTCTATAAATTAAGTATGTCCCCATGCCCTCGTCCATGTGCCAGACTGAAAAATCAAGATTTCCATCAAAATTATAGTCTGCTATTTCTATGTTTAATTTACTCTCTGTGTCTATATTTATAGTTTCTTTTTCCTCGTTATCTCCCGTAATGATGATTGAGCTTCCTTCTGTTGTGATTGTGTACTTGCTTCTTCCTTCTGGGAAGAAATCCACATTCCCGGCATGCGCTAATGACGATAGAAAGATGATGAATAGGAGTAGTATGGTTTTTTTTGGACGCATATTATTCAGGATCCTGCATGTTTGCTCGAATTGGGTGTTTGGGATGTGGGGGCGTAATGGTGACTTCGCGCGATGTGTCTACGGAGTCAGTAAGACTTCGCAGCATATAAACGGTGTACGCCTGCCTTTCGTAATATCCGTTACTGCCACCGTTAACTAGCCGGTTAACCAGCCCAATGTTTGATGGTGAGTAAGGTCTGTCCGCGACTCTGTTGATGTTTATTCCTTCTGAGAATGGCTTTGATATCCAATAGAACCCCCCAGAATCGCAAGCTTCATACGGACTCTCTCCTATGATGTCTGGGTCGAATCTCGGCGACCAGGTGAATAAACTGCCATTGTTATTTGGGTGTGCTGAGTAATGTTGTGAAGTCGGTGTAAGTCGAGCGTCCGTGTTGGGGCGTCGTTCGGTATAGGTTGTAGTAGAGTTTGGCGGGAACGCCCTGTAGTTTCCATATTCTCTATAGTTTCCCGCCCAAGTTAACTGCATTATTCCTCTACCATAAAATATCGTATAGAACTGTGTCGCAGGATTTGCTGCTGAGTATGCACCGAAGCCCCACTCATGCATGAGGCGCTTTGAGCCGCCTAAATCTCTCCATTGTGCGGTTTCCAATAGTGTTTGCGCCAGAAATATAGAAATTCGATGCTTATTTCCTCCTAGGTATTTTCTAATAACTTTGTTAAGGCTGGGGCTGTGCCTTGCGATCCTTTCCTTTGCTCGTTCCCTGCTGATTGTATAGGTGTCGCTATTGGTTGTTATGGGGGTTATTGGGTTGGAGTTAGTGTTGTAAAACATATGCTTAGGGAATGTCATTGCAAATTCATTAGCTGTGAGCCAACCACATCCTCTGAAGATGCTAATGATTTCCCTGGGAGGAAATTGCCAGTGCTTTTTATCTATATCAGTTAAATTGGAATCCTCCCAAAACGCCAACGCCTCGTGGTGCTTCTTAAGGTCCTTGAAGTCATCCTCCGACATAGGCCCACCCTCTGCGACCTTCGTTAGCCAGCCATAGCGTACTTTGAAATCTTCGCTCGACCATTCGGTGGGGAATTTGCAGATCAGGCGCTTGAGCGTGCCCTTGGCGGTGGCATCCACGAGATAGGTGGTGTTGCGCAGCCGGTCGTCCATGTATTGCTCCGAGAGCCTTCGTTTGTCCCCCTCAGGCATCGAGTCGTAGGCGTCGGATTGGGCCCGGCTGACGGCATCTTCGCGACGGGGCAATTGCACGGCGTAGAGGCTGGGCGGTTCGAGGAGGTCGCGGATATAGGTGGATTGGCAGTGACTGTCGGAGTCCTGGTCGTCGTCGATCAGGCGCCAGCCCATCCAGTGCGGGAAGTCGGCATCGCTGAAGCGGGTGACGCCGGGGGCGTTGAGGTTGAACCAGGCGCTGCGCTCCGCTTCGCCAGCTTCGGTACGGGGCGGCAGGCTGATCTTGCGCCAGTGCGCGGCGTCGGCCGGTTGGAGTACATCCGGCCCCAGCACCCGGCCGAAGCGCAGCAGTTCGTAGCCGGCACTGGGGCAGGCGGGGTAGCGGCGGGTGGCGGTGGTGTAGAGGTTGTACTCGAAGTCCGCTTCTTCGCTCTGGCTGCCGATGAGTTCGCCGGTCAGGTGGTAGGTGGTCAGCTGGCACTGGCCTTTGTCGTAGCGCATGCGAACGATAAGACCCTGCTGCATCTGCTTGACCATTTCCGGGCGGTAGCCATCGATCTGGGTGGTGGTGATGGCGAGTCCGCTGGGGCTTCCGCTTGGCGTGAGCCAGCCTGCTGGCAGGGCGGGGAAGCTGAAGGAGACAGCGCCCGTGATGGTGGGCGAGGCGAAGTCGCTCGGTGGCGCGGCGAAGCCTTGTAGAGTGCTGGGGACGTAGAAGTACATGTCGCCCCAGCAGCTGTCGGTGCGGCCGTCTCGGGTGCGGTAGTCCAGCTCTCGCGTGCTGCGGCCGGTCAGGTGCTCGACCTGAGTGTCGCTGGCGATGATCTCGAAGTGAATCTTGCCAGCGCTGCCGTAGATTTCCCCAACCTCGCCGATGTTGTCCTTGCGGTAGATGCGCTGCTTGAGCTGCGGGTTGGCGATGTTGATTTTCGACAGGTGCATGTAGATCGAATAGAACACCACCTGGCTGCGTGCGCCTTCGCCGATTTCGGTTTCGTGGCGCAGCACGATGCAGCCGTTGTCCGTCCAGCCATCGCCGTAGTTGAGCGCGTTGTTGGGATCGTCGGTTTTCTCTGCTGGGGCGCGGAAGTACGCGAGCGTACCGTCGGCAATCGCGCGGACGGGCAGGTTCTTTCCGTTCTCCTGCGGGGCGCGCAGATGCAGGCCGCCATGCCAGTTGAGGTCGAAGCTCAGGGGGTAGGCGCCATCGCCCAGGTTGCCGCCGGGCATGGCGCGGTTGACGAAGGCTTCGTCGGTTTCCCCGGCTATCGGGACTGGAATGAAGGGAGGGCTGATGATCATGTGCAGGCTTCCTTTGCCTAGTCAGAGCGACAGTGGGTAGATGGATTTCTTCTTGGCTTCGCCCGTGGATTCGCGCGGCAGGAAGGGGATATCCGGATGCAGGCGGGCTGGCCCGAGATAGGCGAAGTGCGCCGACTTGATCCGGTGGTCGCCCTGGGTGCCGTACTCGATGCCGTGCTGATCCATGGTGATGTAGCTGCCGCCGGCGTTGATGACGATGCGCTTCTTGGCGGTGAGGTGGATTTCGTTCTCGGTGCTGACGACATCCACCGCCTCGCGCGCGAGCAGTTCCATGCGGTCGTTCTGCGCCTGGATTTGCACTGCGCCCTGGTTGGCGAAGAGCTTCATGCCGAGCTTGCGCACGAACAGGCTCATGCCTTCGCCGACGCCGGCGAACAGTCGTTTGGCCACGCAGATATCCGCTTCATGGCCGGCGTTGAGTATCAAGTTCTGCTGGGCGGCCAGTTGCAGGTGCTGGCCGCTGGTGAGGGCGATGCCTTGCGGGGCGCTGAGCAGGGCGACGGCGCCTTCGAGCTGTTTGACCTCTTCACGCATGAAGGCGATTTGCGCCAGATAGTTGGCTGCGTCGGCCTGGGACATTTCCGCATCGCTGGAGAACTTCTGCATCTCGTCGCCAGCCTGTTCCAGGCGAGCGATGGCTTCCTGCATGGCCAGTACCTGACCTTGTGCGCCGGGCTGCACGTCTGCGCTGATGAACACACCCTTGCCGGCGCGCACTGCGCCCCAGCCGTCGGTGCGCAGTTCGAAGCCCTCGCCGCGCTGCTGCCGTTGCGCATCCACCAGATGGCCGAGATTCAGCTGGCTCTTGCCGCTGTATTCGGTGCTGAGCTTGATGTGCTCTTTTCCGCGCGAGTCATCCAGGCGCAGCTTGTTGTTGGCCGGTGTGCGCAGGACGTTGCGCTTGTAGTTTTTCAGGGTGACGTGGTCGGGATGTCGAGAGTCGTGAATGGCGTGGGCGATGTAGGGGCGGTCGGGGTCGCCGTTTTCGAAGGCGATCCGTACTTCGGTGCCTTCTATCAAAGGCAGGTGCAGGCCATAGGTGTCGCCGGCATAGGGGCGTGCGAGGCGCAGCCACAGTGACTCCCGGCCTGCCGGCCAGGTATCGCGGTCGAACAGGAAGTAGCATTTATAGCGGCCGTCTTTATCGATGTGGCCATAGAGATCGTTCGGCTCCGGGCTAGTGACGCGGGCCGGGATGGTGCCAGCAATCACCGGTTTGGCCGGCACTGTGGGGCGGAAGCAGACCTGCTCGTCGTAGGGGATGGCTTCGAATTGCACTTCAAAGCTGCGGTCGCGGGCGGCACTGCTGTGCACGCGGACAATCACCGCACCCGGCACGAAGCTCTGGTCTACGCCGTCGAGCTTCAGTATCTGGCCGGGAAGGAGCGAGGGGCTGCTGGTGAAACCGGTCAGGCGCGTGCGTTCATTGAGGTAGCGTTCGTGGGCGAGGCGCGCGTAGAAGTAGCCGCTTTCGCTTTCCAGGTCTTCGTCCTGGGCGTAGGCGTCGCCTAGTTTCTGGTGCGGTTCGCCGTAGTGGTAGGCCTCGCCGAAGGTGGTCTTCGGCGATTTGAGCAGGTCGACGTTGGCGTCCAGTTGGGCGCCAGCATCGCGGTAGTCGTAGGCGCGATTGCTGACCTGCTGCACAACCAGTCCATGGCCGCTCTGCAACTTCCAGATGGCGTCCTGGCCGCTGGACTCCAGCGACGAGAGCGGGCGCAGCGGCAAGGGTGGCACGGGGAGGTAATGACGCTGGTCGTCGTGGAACTCCACCGTCTCGATGCGCAGCTCCGGGTTCATCGAGAAGCGGTACCAGATGCCCACTTCGGCCGTCAGGCGCTGGATGAACGCCAGATCATCCTCGCCGTATTGCATCACCTGTTCGCGCTGCGGGTAGTCCCGGGTCAACTCGAAGAGGAAATCCTGCCCTGCGAAGTCATTACGCCGCAGCACCTGCTCGACGATCTCCGGCACGCTCTGGTTCTGGTAAAGGCGGTACTGGCGAGCAAGTCCCAGCAGCTTCAAACGGGGGACGAAAATCACCTCGTAGCGGGATTTGTCTCGTGACATGGCCAGCAGGGAAAAGCGGCTGATCGTGCCGTACAGCGTGCGCAGGGGAGGAGCGATTGGCGGCGTGTAGCCGGGAATGCCCAGCTGCTCAGGCGGCGCGCGCAGGCTGAAGCTGGCGTCCTTGCGGAGGAAGGAGTCGGCTGGGAGGTCGCGGTGCGTGCTGGTGAATTCGATGCGGTAGACGAAGGGTTGGCTGAGCCCTTCTTCACCAGTGAAGGCCAGGACATCGAGCGGTGCGTCCACGTCCCTGACGCTGAGGGTATGACGGCTGTGATCGAAGAAGCGGTGGGCGGCGTCGATGAGCATGGCGGGCATCCATTCCAGGGGGACATCCATCCCAGCAGTTAGGCCGTTGTGTTGTCAGTCAGACCTGTCCGGGTATGCCGTCCGATTGGTCGCCGGACGCGAGCAGGTTTGCTTCTGGCTCAAGAAAGAACGTAGAGCCGGCAGTCTCGGACTTCATTCGCCCCAGACGGGGAAATGCTCTGTGGAGCAACTTCGCCAGGGGCCGTACGCTACAGCGCTCCCTGCTAGACCGCATGGCCTATGAAATCGGCTTCCTCACCCAGCTGGAGTGAAAGCTCGAACGCCGGACGCTGTAGCTGCGCCTCTCGAACGCTCGCGGCGAAAGCTGCGAGCGTCTGAGTTGAGCGATCAATGGGGATCGGCGGTTGAGCCTCGCGGACAAGCGGCCGAATGGCTCAGGCGCTTTCCTAACCACTTCCGTCTATCACTATTGGCGCGCGGACTTTTCCCTTCGATCTCCCAGCAAATGTCTGGCTGACCGCGCCGCGTTGCGCCTTGCACTCTTGAGGCCTACCCCTCAGCGGCGAGGCGATGAGCATGGACGGTGGCAAGCGCAGCGAAGGATTCACCCTAGTGGAAGTTCTGATCTCGGTGCTCATCCTCGGCATTGGCCTGCTGGGGTTGGCGGGATTGCAGAATGTCGGTATCAGCGCTGGTTACAGCGCGCTGCACCGTTCCCAGGCATCCTGGCTGGCCGGCGAGATGGCGGAGATGCTGCGCGCCAATCCCGACTCCGCCCGTGCTGGCGCCTACGACCTGAACTTCATCGACGGGGCCGCCGGCTGCCCGACGGGCGGGGGCTCGACACGCGCGCAGCTCGATCTTGGCCAATGGCAGGCCGATGTCTGCGAGACGCTCGGTGGATCGGGTAGCGGCTCGGTGACGGTAACCCGCAGCGGCGATCTGTATAGCGCGGTGATCGCTGTGCGCTGGAGCGGACGGCGTGCTCGGCAGCGACTGGCGGAGGCGGGCAACGCCTGGGAAACCTTCACCTACCGGACAGGCCTCTGACATGCGCCAGCGCGGGCTTTCGCTGGTCGAGCTGCTGGTCGCCATGGCGCTCGGCCTGCTGCTCCTGGCGGGCGTCATCCAGGTCGTCGTCGGCAGCAAGCGCAGCTATCAGAGCGGTGTGGCGCTGGCCGAGCTGCAGGAGAATGGCCGCTTCGCGCTGGAGGCCATGGCACAGGACCTGCGTAATGCCGGATTCACAGGCGCCTGTACCGGCGCCCTGATCAATGCCAGTGGCGTCGGTGACGCGCAGTACGCCGTGGAGCGCTCGCCAGTCGAAGGGTATGGCGCGGGAATGCCGGCAGCCGCCTGGGTGCCTTCCGGGCGTCTGGCGAACACGGACGCTGTGCTGCTGCGCTACGCGTCCGACCCTGTTCTCGAGGCGCGTTCGATCAGCGCGAACCGAATGTTCCTCGTCTCATCGAGTGCGGTCGCAGGAGCCTTCTATCTGCTCAGCGATCAGCAGTCCTGCTTGCTGCTGCGCAATGCCGGGAATGCGGCGAGCCTGTTGGCGGATCGTTCTCTGGAGCACTTCCTGGCGCCCGCCACGCGGGTCTACCCCTACCGCTACGCGATCTACTGGATCGGCCGTGGCGTCGACGGGACGCCGGGGCTGTTCGTGACCGACAACAGCCAGACCTCCTTCAAGCCGAACACCGAAGAACTGGTCAACGGCGTCGCCGGCATGAGCCTGCGCTATGGCGTGGCAGGGGCGGGCAGCGAGGCGGTGGCGGCCTACAAGGCGGCGCGGGAAATGACCACGGGCGACTGGCGGCGGGTACGTACGGTGCGCGTCAGCCTGTTGCTGCAGAGCCAGACCCGCGAGGTCGACGAGGCGCCCAAGGCGCTGCAGTTCGACGGCCGAACCGTTCCACCGAATGCGGAGCGACGACTGCGGCTGGTGATGAGCAGCACCATTACGCTGCGCAATCTTTTGCCATGAAGGGAGGTCTGCGATGCGCCATGAAACCGAGTGCGGGGCGGTGCTGCTGGTCTCGCTGGTCATGCTGTTGCTGCTCACACTCATTGGCCTGGCGGGCATGCACATGGTGCAGCTGGAAGAACGCATGGCCGGCAACCTGCGTGATCGGCAGATGGCCTTCCAGGCGGCGGAAGCAGCGCTGCGGGCCGGTGAAACGGCGGCACTGGCGCGCTATCGGCGCGACGGCCCGATGACCTCTCTGGACGCAGCCGAAGGCGTGTCTGCTGGCTTTGCCGCGAGCGCGGCGCAGCCGGTCTACCGGCTGCGCTTCCTGCGCTGGCTAGCCAGCGAAGGGCTGGAAGTCGGCAAGGGCGGCTCGGCCAGTGGTGTCGCCATCGAGGTGCGTGCCGAAGGCTTCGGCGCCCGTCGCCAGCCTTCAGGGGAGCCAGTTTCCAGTGTCCGGCTGAGCAGCATCTATTTCATCCGTTAGCGCGTACCAAGGAGGTGGCCGTGAGGCTCGGAAGACTCTGTTCCCTGATGGCGGGTGCGACTCTGGCGGGCGCGCTGTCGGCAGCGCCGGTCAGCCAGGTACCGCTGCAGGTGGCCAGCGGTGCTCCAGGCAACATCCTGCTGCTTCCGTCCTCGGCCCACGGGGCGACGGCGGCTGCTGCCAATCCGAGCCTTGGCTACGCCACCGGCGAGCGGTACTTCGGCTACTTCGACCCGGACAAGTGCTACGCCTACCGCTTTGACGAAGCCGGGACGGAGCGCTATTTCCAGCCTGTCGGCCCGGCACTGACCCATCTCTGTCGGCAGGCCTGGAGTGGTAACTTCCTCAACTGGGTAACGGCGCAGAACATCGACGTGTATCGCTCTGTGCTGACCGGGGGCGATCGCTTCATCGACAGCGTCGGGCTGACGGTGTTGCAGAAGGGCCGGAATCTCGAGCGGGACGGCGTCTTCCCGGATCGCCTTCTGCCTTTCGACACCGTGGAGGGTGCTACGCCGTTCTCCGGCATAACGCTGTACCTGCGTATAGCGGGAGAGGAGCGCAGCCTGTTGCTGAGTCGCAGTCCGGAATTTCCTGGCGAGCCGCAGGAGTTCTTGCCCGGAGAGCCGCTTTTGCCAGCGACGACCTACCGGCTCGCGGTGCGCGTGCAGGTCTGTGTTGCCGGCCAGCTGGAACGTAACTGCCAGCGCCATGGTGAGCACCACAAGCCCGAGGGATTGCTGCAGCAATACGCCGGGCGCCTGCGCTTCAGCCTGTTTGGCCGGTCTGATAGCGAAACGGGAGCGGTGCTGCGCGCGCCGCAGAAGTTCATCGGTCCGTGGCTGGATGATGGGCGGGATAACCCGCTCAAGGAGTGGTCGGCACAGACCGGAGTCTTCATCGACCGGCCGGCTGGCGTGATCGCCACGCTCCACCGCTTCGACGAGGCCCCGTTACTGCCCTTCGATGACCCAGGTGAGTTGCTGCATGCCGGCACCCGCTATCTGCGCCATCAGGGAGATCACGCGGACCCGCTCACCTACGCCTGCCAACGCAACGCCATGCTCGGAATCGGCGGCGTGGGCGAGGGCGAGGCCGGCGCGAGTCTGCTGCGCCTTGGAGATCCGCAATTGGCCCAGGCGACGCAGCAGGTGACGACCATGCAGGGAGGCGCAGGCTCCGCCGCTTCACTCGTGCTGGCAGGCCTGGCCTATGACGCCCATGTGCGCGATCTGCGCCCGGACCTGCCCGGTCGGCAGAGTGCCTCCACCTACTGGCTTGCATCTTTCCGTGATGTGTCCGGACCGGGCAGCGCCCTGTGGCTGGCGGCCCAGTACGGCGGCTTTGCCTTCTCGCGTGGCCACTCCTATGTGCGCACATCACCGCTGCCGGACAGCACGTGGCAAGGCGCGGATGGCTGGCCGGCCAATCTGCTGAGGCTCGCCGAGCCCGAGCAACTACGTGATGAGCTAAAGCAGGCATTTGCCCGAGCGGCCGACGATGACCCTCGGAGCATTGGCAATTTCAGTGCCGGCCTGAACCCCGGCGAGTGGTTCAGTACCTTGCTGGCGCGGCGGCATTGGAGCGGAGACCTGCAGCTCTGGCGCGAAGGTGAGCAACAGCCGCGATGGTCCGCAGCACGGAATCTGGATGCGCTGAGCGAAGCGCAACTGGCTGGGCGGAACATTCTCACAATGCGGCCCGCCGCGGCCGGGGCGGATGGAGCGCTGATCGCGCGCGCCGGCATGTCCTTCGCCTGGAGTGCCCTGGATGACGAGCAGCGCCGCAGACTGGGAGGCGAGCAGGGCGAGTTGCTGGTCGACTACCTGCGTGGCTCGCGCCTCCACGAACGCCAGGAGCCGGGCAGCAATTTGCCGTTCCGCCTGCGCACCGGCAGGCTGGGCGACATCGTTGGCTCGCACCCGGTCTATTCCTGGCACGACCCGCAGCCCTACGGTGAGCTGCCCAAGCCATTAGGCGCTGGCTACCGGGAGTTTCTTGCCAGCGAGCAATACCAGCAGCGCGCGCCGCTGGTGGCAGTGGGCGCCAACGACGGCATGCTGCATGGCTTCGATGCGCGCGATGGGCGCGAGTTGTTCGCCTATGTGCCGGCGGCTGTGCTGGGGCATCTTCGCGAGCTGGCCGATCCCGGCTATGCCCACCGCTTTTACGTCGATGGGTCACCTGTTGTGGGTAACGCCTGGATCAGCCGGGAGTGGCGGACCCTGCTGTTGGGCAGCACCGGAGCGGGTGGTAACAGCCTGTTTGCGCTGGACGTGACCGACCCGGAGCGCGTTCGGCCCGGCAGTGTGCTCTGGGAGTTCGCCCACCCTGATCTCGGCTACACGCTGGGGCGGCCAAGCCTGATGGCCCTCGGGCGGGGACGGTTCGTGGTGGCGGTGTCCTCCGGCGCCAGGGACCCGGAAAGCCGGGGCGGGGACATCTGGTTGCTCGATGCGGCGGATGGTCATGTGCACAAGCGCGTCCATCTGCCCGAGGCCGGCGACCTGGGACCGGTGACGGTCATCAGCAGCACGGGCGACGTAACCGCCAACCGCCTTTATGTGGGTGACAGTCTCGGGAATCTCTGGCGCGTGGATTTGGCGGACGAAGAGGACGGCGGCTCAGCGATCCCTCCGTCGCTGGCCGGCAAGCCTCTGTTCCGGGCGCTGGCGCCAGATGGGGCTCCGCAGGCAATCAGCGCGCCGGTGGCGGCCGCCCTGGATCGTAGCGGACAAGTGCGAGTGTTGTTCGGCACCGGCCGCTTTTACCGCGTGGGTGATGACGAACCGTCGGCGAAGACTGAAAGTCTTTATGGCGTTCTCGACGATGGGCGGGCCATGGTCGGGCGGTCTGATCTTCTACCGGTGCCCGACACGGATGGTGCTCGCGGCTGGTATCTCGACCTGCCGGCGGATGGCTCGCGCGTGGTGGAGCAGCCGCAGATACGCGATGGGAAGCTGGTGTTGTTCAACCTGATCGCACCGGGAGACGACCCCTGCAGCGACCCTCTCGCTTACGCTTCAGTGGTACTGGATATCGGCAGCGGAGAGCGGCTGGCAGGTGGCCTGTCGGGCGCTGTCATGACGGGCGGCGACGCAGCGCAGCGGACCAGCGGAGCGCTTCTGCAATCCGATCCGGGCGGTGCTCTGCGCATCATGGATGTGGATCGCGATGGCAGGCCGCAGGAGCAGAGAATCAATGTACCCCGTGATTCCGGGCGCAAGGCCTGGTGGGAGTCTCGGTGAAATGACATCGCCGAACGAACGCGCTGGCGGCTTCACGCTGGTGGAGTCGCTGGTCTGCCTGACCCTGATCGGGGTCCTGCTGGGTATCGCCCTGCCGGCGTATCAGGATCACATCCAGCGGGTGCGCCGGGTGGACGCGCAGAAGTCGCTGGTGGAGTTGGCGCAGTCGCTGGAGCGCTTCTACACCAGTCGTGGCAGCTACGTTGGCGCAACGCTTGCATTCGACCAGTCGCCACGCGATGCAGGGAAGGCGTTCTACCGCCTGGGTTTCGCCAGTGAGCCGGATGAGTCTGGCTATGTCCTGCAGGCCGAGCCGGTCGGGGCGATGGCGGGGGATGCCTGCGGGGTGCTGACGCTGGCCAGCAGCGGGCTCCGAGGCGCGAGCTCGGAGCGCTGCTGGTAGTCGTGCATCAGGTTGGCGTACGGTCGACCCACTTGGGCGCGGCCAGGGGCTTCCAGGCGGCCAGGGCGCTGACCAGCTCGGCGGGCGAGGCGGCGCGTTGCAGCATGTCGCGGTGCGGCTGGCGCACGAAGCGCTCCTGCACCAGATGGTCGAGGAAGGTCAGCAGCGGATCGAAGAAGCCGTTCACTTCCAGCAGGCCCAGCGGCTTGGCGTGGTAGCCCAGCTGGCCCCAGGTCCAGACCTCGAACAGTTCTTCCAGGGTGCCTAGGCCGCCCGGCAGGGCGATGAAGGCGTCGCTCAGTTCGGCCATGCGGGCCTTGCGTGCGTGCATGCCGTCCACCACTTCCAGGCGCGTCAGGCCGCTGTGGCCGACTTCGGCATCTTTCAGGCTCTGCGGGATGATGCCGATGACTTCGCCGCCAGCGGCCAAAGCGGCATTGGCGACCATGCCCATCAGGCCCACGGCGCCGCCGCCGTAGACCAACTGGATGCCGTTCTCGGCGAGGTGGCGGCCGAGGGCTTCGGCGGCTTCCTGGTAGATCGGGGTAGCGCCGGGGCTGGCGCCGCAGAATACGCAGATGGAACGCAAGGTCATGGAACTGTCCTCTTTCAGCAGGCCGTCAGGTTACCGGCTGCGAGGAAAGCGACCAAGCCGAATTCAGTTGTCCTGGCAGCCGCCGGCGGAGGCACCGAGTGCGTAGCAGGCGAGCAGGTTCTGTAGCAGCGGGCTTTGTAACAGCGCAAGACGGTGCATGGGTGCGAGCTCCTGTGGGGCCGGGGGATGACGTCTATGCTAGGCGGAGTGCGCTGTTCTGCCTCGTTGATCCTGCTGATCGACCTGATAGACAGTTCGGTGCTTGGCACGTGGCCGACGGCCATTGATGCAGATCAGGGGAACCCCGATCACGTTCGGGCAGTCTTCCCCTTCAGGATTCTCCGCCCAACCTGCCTAGGAGGCATGTCATGTTCCGTAAACTCGCCGCTGTATCCCTGCTTGGCCTGTTCAGTGCCCCGCTGCTGGCCGCCGAATGCTCCGTGGACATCCAGGGCAACGACCAGATGCAGTTCAGCACCAACGCCATCAGCGTCGACAAGAGCTGCAAGACCTTCACTGTGAACCTGTCCCACCCGGGCAGCCTGCCGAAGAACGTAATGGGTCATAACTGGGTCCTGACCACCGCCGCTGACATGCAGGGCGTGGTGACCGACGGCATGGCCGCTGGTCTGGACAAGAACTACGTGAAAGAAGGTGATAACCGCGTGATCGCCCACACCAAGATCATCGGCTCCGGCGAGAAGGATTCGGTGACCTTCGACGTCTCCAAGCTGAAGGCTGGCGATGAATACGCCTTCTTCTGCTCCTTCCCGGGCCACTCGGCCATGATGAAGGGCACCCTGGCGGTGAAGTGATCCGGCTTTCTTCGAAAGTTGGCTGATCGAGAAAGCCCGACCCTTGGTCGGGCTTTTTATTTCACGGTTTTTATTTCATAAATCGGAGTCAGGTGCTGCGTGGTTGAAATCGCAAGGGGGGATGCATGTACCACGGTGAACGCTTCAACGCCTGGACCCACCTGATCGGCGCTGTACTGGCGCTGGTGGGCGGCATCTGGCTGCTGGTGGCCACCAGCCTGGTGGGCGAGCCGCTGCGCATCGTCAGCGTGGCAGTGTATGGCACGACTTTGACGATGCTCTACAGCATTTCGACGCTCTACCACAGCGTGCGGGGGCGGGCGAAGGTCATCCTGCGCAAGCTCGATCACCTGTCGATCTACCTGCTGATCGCCGGGAGCTACACGCCGTTCTGCCTGGTGACGCTGAAAGGGCCCTGGGGCTGGACGCTGTTCGGCATCGTCTGGTCGATGGCAGTGATTGGCATGCTGCAGGAGATCAAGCCGCGCTCCGAGGCGCGGGTGCTGTCGATCATTATCTACGCGGTGATGGGCTGGATCGTGCTGATCGCGGTCGGCCCGCTGTACCGCGCGCTGGGCGGAGCGGGGTTCGCCTGGCTGGTGGGCGGCGGGGCTTGCTACACCATCGGCATCATCTTCTTCGCCTACGACAGCCGCTTCCGCCACTGGCACGGCATCTGGCACTTGTTCGTGATCGCCGGCAGCCTGCTGCACTTCATCGCGATCTGGCGCTACGTCATTCCCCAGCATTGAGCATTGAGCCGTTAACGCGGGATTTCTCTCGCGTTAACGGCTGCCGTTCGCTTATGGCGCGGTGGGCAGTGCGCGCTTGTGGCGGGTCTTCTCGAAGGTGCGAACGATGATGTCGAAGGCCTCCTGGCCGACCTCCTGGCCGTGCAGGAAGGCATCGATTTCCTTGTAGGTCACGCCGTGGGCGTGCTCGTCCGGCTTGCCGGGGGCGAGGTCTTCGAGGTCGGCGGTCGGCACTTTCTCCACCAGATGCTCCGGCGCGCCGAGGCTGCGGGCAATGCTGCGCACCTGGTTCTTCACCAGGCCGGTGAGCGGGGCGAGGTCGCAGGCACCGTCGCCGAACTTGGTGAAGAAGCCCATCACCGCCTCGGCGGCGTGGTCGGTGCCGACCACCAGGCCAGCGCGGGCGTTGGCGATGGTGTACTGGGCGACCATGCGCACGCGCGCCTTGGTGTTGCCCAGAGCGAAGTCGCGGGTGGCCGGGGCCAGGTCTTCCAGCGCCTGGGTCTCGGCGGCCAGCGCTTGTACGGCCGGGCCGATGTTTACGGTGTGGCGCTCGTCGGGGGCGATGACGTCCACCGAGTCCTGGGCGTCCTGCTCGTCGCCCTGCACGTTGTACGGCAGGCGTACGGCGAGGAAGCGGTAGTCCTGGTTGCCGGTCTCGGCGCGCAGGCCTTCCACGGCCCGCTGGCATAGCATGCCGGCGGTGAGCGAGTCGACGCCGCCGCTGATACCCAGCACCAGGGTCTTCATCCCCGAACCCTTCAGGCAGTCCTGGATGAAGCGCACGCGCCGCTGGATCTCGGCCTGCAGCTCGGCGTCGGACTGGAAGGGTGGCTGCACGTTGAGTTCTCTGGCGATGGCGGCCTGTGTGTCTTTCATCTGGAGGGCTCCTGTGGAAAGCGGAAAAAGGGTTACACCGGCACCTTGAACACGTGGCGCAGGTAGGCGACGAAGTTCTCGTCGCGGCATTGGGTCTTGCCCGGCGTGTCGGAAATCTTCGCCACGGGGTGGCCGTTGCAGGCCGTCATCTTGATCACGATGTTCATCGGTTCAACGCCGGGGATGTCGCAGGTCAGGTTGGTACCGATACCGAAACTAACGTTGATCTTGCCACGCAATGCACGGAAGAGCTGCAACGCCTTGGGCATGTCGAGGCCGTCGGAGAACACCAGGGTCTTGGTCATCGGGTCGATCCCCAGCCGGCGGTAGTGGGCGATGGCCTTTTCGGCCCAGACCAGCGGGTCGCCCGAGTCGTGGCGCAGGCCATCGAAGAGCTTGGCGAAGTACAGGTCGAAGTCGCCCAGGAAGGCGTCCATGGTAATGCAGTCGGTCAGCGCGATGCCCAACTGGCCACGGTACTCGCGTACCCAGCAGTCCAGCGCGGCGATCTGGCTGTCGATCAGCCGCGGGCCGAGTTGCTGGTGCGCCATCAGCCATTCGTGGGCCATAGTGCCGATGGGCTTCACGTCGAACTCGCGGGCCAGGTGTACGTTGCTGGTGCCGACGAAGCGGCCGGGGAAGTCGCGCTTGAGGATGTGCACGACTTCTTCCTGGGTGCGGTAGGAGAAGCGCCGGCGGGTACCGAAATCGGCGACCTGGAATTCCTTCAGCTCCTCCGCGCTGGCGTTGCCGGCGAGCCAGTCGAGCTTGCGATAGAGCTGCTCGCCGACCTGCTCCAGCACCACCTCGCGGTAGCGATAGCGGTTGCGCACCTCGCTGACGATGGCCAGCAGCGGCACCTCGAAGAGGATCACGTGCAGCCATGGCCCGCGCAGGCGGATGGCCAACTGGCCGTCCTCGATGCTGGTGTGCACGTAGCGCAGGTTGAAGCGGAACAGGCTGAGGAAGCGGATGAAATCCGGCTTGATGAACGGGATGCGTTCGAGGAAGGCCAACTGGTCCGGCGTGGCTTCCAGCTCGGCCAGGCGCTCGATCTGGTAGCGGATTTCCGCCAGGTACGGGCGCAGGTCTTCTGCGTTGCGGCAGCGGAATTCCCACTCTACTTCGGCGTTGGGGTAGTTGTGCAGCACCGCCTGCATCATCGTCAGCTTGTAGAAGTCGGTGTCCAGCAGGTTCTGCACGATGCTGTCGGCAAACACGCTCTCGGCCATGATCAATTCTCCCTGATGCCCATGAGGGCCTCGTCCAGTTCGTTCTCGTCCGCGCAGAGCAGAATCCCGGCGCTGCGCATTTCGGCACAGGCGATCTTCGCGGTTTCCTCCGCAATGGCGCGGCAGGCCGGCAGGTACAGCAGCACCTGGAAGCCGGCACGGCGCAGCTGCAGAGCGGTGGTCTTCACGCAGTAGTCCAGCGCCAGGCCGCCCACCAGTACATGGCTGACAGCGTTCTGCCGCAGGTATTCGATCACACCGGTGCTGCGCCGTTCCGCCAGGTCGTGGTAGCACGCACCGTAGGGGTGCAGGTCCGGCTCCACGCCCTTCCAGATGAAGAAGTCGTAGTCCATCGGCTTGGGCAGCTCGTCCAGCAATTCGAAGCCCGGCGTGCCCGGCACGCAGTGGCTGACCCAGGTGAGGTCGGCATTGGGCAAGGCGAGCGGTTGCAGCATCTGTGCCGGCTTGCTCACTACCCAGGGCGCTTGCGGACTGTGGGCGTCCTTGCTGCCCAGGCGCAGGCTGGCGCGCTCGGCCATCAGGTTGAGGGCTGCGCCGATGGCCTCACCGCCGGGTACCGGCAGTTCGTTGGGGCAGAGTGGGGTGAAGCCTTTCTGGGCGTCTACATCGAAGCTGGCGATCAGGTTCATGGAAGCCTCCGCTTGACCGTTTGTGGCCTGTCGTGGCTACATAATTCACGACATGAAATAAGTCGTCAAGCAGAAAGATAAAAATACTCGGAGGTGGAAGATGCTTTCTGTACATGGTGAAATAAGTCTCAGGCTTCTTCCTGCGAGGAAGCATTTGAGGAGCATCGATGAGTACCGCTGAAGTGCTGGCCACCGTGGATATCGTGGCGCTGCGCCTGAATCCCGAGCACGGATTGGAGCTGCTGTTGATCCGCCGCGCCCAGGCGCCGTTCGAGGGTCAATGGGCGCTGCCCGGCGTGCTGATCAACGGCCGCTGTGCCGACCATGGCCTGGATGATGCCGCCCTGCGCGCACTGCGCGAAAAGGCGCGGGTGAAGCCGGCGTACATGGAGCAGGTGGCGACTGTGGGCAATGCGGTACGCGACCCGCGTGGCTGGTCGCTGAGCGTGTTCTATTTGGTGCTGGTGGCGCCGGACACTGAGTTGGCCGCCGACGACCTGGACTTCGTGCCACTGGATGCCGTGCGCAGTGAGCGCTTTGCCTTGCCTTTCGACCACACCCAGCTGGTGCAGCAGGCCTGCGAGCGGCTGGCGGGCAAGTCGGTGTACAGCGCGTTGCCGCTGCACCTGCTGCCGGAGCGCTTCACCGTGGCCGAGGCGCTGAAGGCCTTCGAGTGGTCCATCGGTGAGGAAATCCAGCATTCCAGCCTGCGCGGTCGGCTGGAGCGGATGAAGGCGGCAGGTTGGGTGGAAGACACCGGTGAACGCCACCAGCCGCCGATGGGCCGGCCGCAGCATGTCCTGCGCTTCACGCCGCAGGGGGATGGGGCGTTCGTGTTTGATCGGAGCCTGCTGGTCTGAGCGCTGAGCGCTGAGCGCTGGGCGCTAGCCCTCCATCCGCTCCCCGATCCACTCCACGAACGCCCTGACCTTGGGTACCGCCGCCGCATGCTCGGGGTAAGCCAGGTAGTAGCCGCTGCGGCTCTGCAGGCCGTGCTGCCAGGCGATCACCAGCTTGCCCTCGTTCAGTTCTTCTTCCACCAGGAAGCGCGGCAGCAGCGCCACGCCGCAGCCGGCTTGCGCTGCGCGGATGCACATGTAGAAGGTGTCGAAGCGCGGCCCGTGGTAGCTGTGCTCGCTGTGCTGGCCGAGGCTGAGGAACCACTCGTGCCAGGCTTCCTGGCGCGTGGCGTTCTGCAGCAGGACCAGGTCCGCCAGCTGGGTCGGATCGGCCAGCGGCTGCGGCGGCAGGATCGCCGGTGAGCACACCGGCACCATCTCCTCACCGAACAGCGCCACGCATTCCGCGCCCGGCAGAGTGGCGGCACCGAAGAAGAACGCGATGTCGCAGCGCGACTGCAGCAGGTCGCCTGGTTCCAGTTCCTGGCGCAGGTCCAGGTGGATGTTCGGGTGGCGGTGACGCCAGCCATTCAGCCTTGGGATCAGCCAGCGCGCGCCGAAGGTCGGCGGGGTAGCCACGCGCAGCACCTCTGTCTCGCCGCCGTAGGACAGCAGGTAGTGGGTGGACATCTCCACCTGCGTGAGGATCTTGCGCACTTCCACCAGGTACAGGTCACCCGCCGGGGTCAATTGCAGGCGACGGCGCACACGGCGGAACAGCAGATGCTGGAGCATTTCCTCCAACTGCGCCACCTGCTTGCTGACCGCGCTCTGGGTCAGGTTCAGCTCTTCGGAGGCACGGGTGAAACTCAGGTGCCGCGCCACCGCTTCGAAGCATTGCAGGGCGGTCATGGACGGCAGGTGGCGTTTGCTCAGCATGGCGGGCAGTTCATGAATTTACGGAATGATATGCATAGGAAACGTCGTTTGTTGTGCCTCCGCAAGCCGTTTATTACTGCTGGCATTCCGTCAGGTCATCTGAAACGAACTGGAGTCCAAATGATTTCCGCACTGCTCGAATCCCTCGGCGTCGACGCCCGCCTGGTTACCGGTGGCGATCAGGTTATCCACTCTCCCATCGACGGCAGCCGCCTGGGCGCAGTGCGCCTGGAAAGCGCCGCCGAGGTCGAGCAGAAGATCGGTCGCGCCGCCCATGCCTTCGACGCCTGGCGCAAGGTGCCGGCGCCGCGCCGTGGCGAACTGGTGCGGCTGTTCGGCGAGGAGCTGCGGGCGAGCAAGGCGGCGCTCGGCGAGCTGGTGTCCTGGGAGGCCGGCAAGATCACCCAGGAAGGCCTGGGCGAAGTGCAGGAAATGATCGACATCTGCGATTTCGCCGTCGGCCTGTCGCGCCAGCTCTACGGCCTGACCATCGCCTCCGAGCGCCCCGGCCATCACATGCGCGAGACCTGGCATCCGCTGGGGGTGGTCGGCGTGATCAGCGCCTTCAACTTCCCGGTCGCCGTTTGGTCGTGGAACACCGCGCTGGCGCTGGTCTGCGGCAACTCGGTAGTGTGGAAACCGTCGGAAAAGACCCCGCTGACTGCTTTGGCCTGCCAGGCGCTGTTCGAGCGCGCACTGAGCAAGTTCGGTGACGCCCCGGCGTATCTCAGCCAAGTGGTGATCGGCGATCGCAGCGCTGGCGAAACACTGGTGGACGACGTGCGCGTCGCCCTGGTCAGCGCCACCGGCAGCACCCGCATGGGCAGCGAAGTCGGCCCACGCGTGGCGGCCCGTTTCGGCCGTAGCATCCTCGAACTGGGCGGCAACAACGCGATGATCCTGGCGCCCAGCGCCGACCTCGACATGGCCGTGCGCGCCGTGCTGTTCAGCGCCGTCGGCACCGCCGGGCAGCGCTGCACCACCTTGCGCCGGCTGATCGCCCACGAGTCGGTGAAGGACGAGTTCGTCAGCCGCCTGAAGACCGCTTACGCCAAGGTGCGCATCGGCCATCCCCTGGAGGGCAACCTGGTCGGCCCGCTGATCGACGAGCGCAGCTTCCTGGCCATGCAGGGAGCACTGGAGCAGGCGCGCGGCGAGGGTGGCGTGGTATTCGGCGGCGAGCGCCAGCTGGCCGACAAATTCCCCGAGGCCTATTACGTGTCGCCGGCCATCGTCGAGATGCCCGAGCAGAGCGACGTGGTGCGCAGCGAGACTTTCGCGCCGATCCTCTACGTGGTGCCCTACCAGGACTTCAACGATGCGCTGGCGCTGAACAACGGCGTGCCCCAGGGCCTGTCGTCGTGCATCTTCACCACCGACCTGCGCGAGGCGGAAGCCTTCATCTCGGCGGTGGGCAGTGACTGCGGCATCGCCAACGTCAACATCGGCCCGAGCGGCGCGGAGATCGGCGGCGCCTTCGGTGGCGAGAAGGAAACCGGCGGCGGCCGCGAGTCCGGCTCCGACGCCTGGAAGGGCTACATGCGACGGCAGACCAACACCGTGAACTACTCGCGGGAACTGCCGCTGGCGCAGGGCATAGTCTTCGACTGAGGCCGTCGGGCCTGCTCTTCGTAGGAGCGAGCTTGCTCGCGAACGGGGTCCGGCTGGACTTCGGCGTGATGCGGTTCGCGAGCAAGCTCGCTCCGACAGCCACCCCGGCCCACGAACGGGCCTGAAGTACCGAGTCATTCACAAAGGTTCGCGTAGAAGGATCGCTGGATGTCGCTTCGCCAAGAGTGTCTGTGGGAACACTTGACTCCCGACCGCCCGGAAGCCCCGGAGCTGCGCGGGGACCGCAGGGTCGATGTCTGTGTCATCGGCGCGGGCTTCACTGGCCTGTCCGCCGCGCTGCATCTGCTGGAGCGCGACCAGAAGGTCTGCGTGCTGGAGGCCCACACCACCGGGCACGGTGGCTCGGGGCGCAACGTCGGGCTGGTCAACGCCGGCCTGTGGATTCCTCCGGACGAGATCGAAGCGGGCATGGGCGCGGAGATTGGCCAACGGGTCAATCGCATGCTCGGCAACGCACCGTCGCTGGTGTTCTCGCTGATCGACAAATACAGCATTGATTGCCAGGCGCGCCGCGAAGGCACCCTGCACATGGCGCACAACGCCCGTGGCCTGGCTGACCTGCGCAGCCGCTGCGAACAGTGGGGCCGCCGTGGCGCTCCGGTAGAGTTGCTCACCGGTACCGATTGCGAGCAGGCCTGCGGCACCGACAAGATTGCTGGCGCGCTGCTCGACCGCCGCGCCGGCACGCTCAACCCCATGGCCTACGTCAGCGGCTTGGCCCGCGCAGTGGTCGGCCAGGGGGGCGAGCTTTATCACCACTCCCCGGTGGTTGGCCTGGTGCGCGTGGGCAGCGCGTGGAATGTGATCACTGCTGGTGGAGTGGTCACTGCCGAGAAGGTGGTGATCGCCTCCAGCGCATACACCGAGGGCGAGTGGACGCAACTGCGCCGCACCTTCTTCCCCGGTTACTACTATCAGGTTGCCTCGCGTCCGCTGGAGGGCGCGGAAGCGGCGCGTATCCTGCCGGGCGGGCAGGGCTCCTGGGATACCCGCCAGGTGCTCAGCAGCATCCGCCGCGACGCCGACGGCCGCCTGCTGCTCGGCAGCCTGGGCAAGGGCACCGGCAAGCCGGCGTGGTTTCTCAAGAGCTGGGCCGACCGCATCCAGCAGCACTACTTCCCGAAGCTGGGCAAGGTGGACTGGGAGTTCACCTGGACCGGCTGCATCGACTTCACCCCCGACCACCTCATGCGCCTGTTCGAGCCGGCGCCGGGGCTGGTCGCCATGAGCGGCTACAACGGTCGTGGCGTCACCACCGGCACGGTGGTGGGCAAGGCATTTGCCGACTTCTTGCTGGACGGCGACGCCAGCGCGCTGCCGATGCCGCTGCGGCCCATGGAGGAAATCTCCGCCGTGGGCCTGCGCAGCTGTCTGTACGAGGCCGGCTTCTCCCTCTATCACGCCGGGCAATGCCTGCGGGTGGTGATCTGAGGTCGTTCAGGTCGGGGCGGTCGCCGCCCCGGTTTGACCCGCCAACGCTCGCTGCACTTTGGTCTAGCCTCTTATGGTGCGTTACCCCGACGGGTCTGCACCGAGGATGTGCAGTTCGGTGACAGCGATGGTTACGGTTTGGGTTGCGCCTGTGGTGGCTGGAGAAAGTCAGCTCACGGGAAGTCGGGTTGCACCCTTTTGCCTGATTGGTTGCACCTTCTGCTTTTGGTGGGTTGCACGTGTCTAGCAGTTGATATCTGCCAGCTCGGGCTATTTTCGCTGTAGGACTTGGTTAATAACAAAAACGAATGGCACGCCGCTTGCTGTCGATAATTCGCTGAATCGCTTAAACGAGAAATCGCCAACAAGAAATACAACGCGCCATTACAAAAAACCCTCAGGAGCAAAACTCCATGTCGCAGAAGATTTTCAGAAAAGGCTTTCTGGCTCTGGCGGTAACCACCGCACTGGGCATGTCTTCGGTTGTACAGGCCGATGTCGTTATCGGGGTCGCAGGTCCGCATACCGGGGCGAACGCCTCGTTCGGTGAGCAGTACTGGCGCGGGGCTAGCCAGGCCGCGGAAGACATCAACGCCGCCGGCGGTATCAATGGTGAGAAGATTAAACTGGTGAAGGCGGACGACGCTTGCGAGCCGAAGCAGGCAGTGGCCGTGGCCAACCGCCTGGTGGATCAGGACAAGGCGGTCGCCGTGGTCGGCCACTTCTGCTCCTCCTCCACCATCCCCGCCTCGGAGGTCTACGACGAGGCCGGCGTGATCGCCATCACCCCCGGTTCCACCAACCCGCAGGTCACCGAGCGCGGCCTCTCCGGCATGTTCCGCATGTGCGGCCGTGACGACCAGCAGGGCGTGGTCGCCGGCGACTACATCGTCGACGTGCTGAAGGCCAAGAAGGTCGCGGTGATCCACGACAAGGACACCTACGGCCAGGGCCTGGCGGACGCCACCCGTGCGCAGCTGAACAAACGTGGCGTGAAGGAAGTGCTGTACGAAGGCCTGACCCGTGGCGAGAAGGACTTCAACGCCCTGGTCACCAAGATCCGCGCCTCGGGCGCAGAAGTCGTCTACTTCGGCGGTCTGCACCCGGAAGCCGGCCCGCTGGTCCGTCAGATGCGCGAGCAGGGCCTGACCGCCAAGTTCATGTCCGACGATGGCATCGTCACCGACGAACTGGTCACCACCGCTGGCGGCCCGCAATACGTCAAGGGCGTGCTGATGACCTTCGGCGCCGACCCGCGCCTGATCCCGGACGGCAAGGCCGTGGTGGAGAAATTCCGCGCCAACGGCTTCGAGCCCGAAGGCTACACCCTCTACGCCTACTCCTCGGTACAGGCCCTGGCCGCTGCCTTCAATGGCGCGGGCAAGACCGACCCGGCCAAGGCCAGCGCCTGGCTGAAGGCCAACCCGGTGCAGACCGTGATGGGCAAGAAGGAATGGGACAAGAAAGGCGACCTGAAAGTCTCCGACTACGTGGTCTACGAGTGGGACGACAAGGGCAAGTACCACCAGCTCGACGCGTTCAAGAAGTAACCGCCTGACCTGCCGGCGCCGCTACCCGCGGCGCCGGCTTCCCCGCAGGTCGACGAAACGCGCGCAGCTGGTCACGAGCCGGTGATCGCGCGAGCCGTCCGCCTTTCCTGCCAGCTTGCGCGAGTACCCAATCGTGGACGGTATCTTCCTCCAGCAAATGATCAACGGGCTGACCCTCGGGTCGGTCTACGGCCTGATCGCCATCGGCTACACGATGGTCTACGGCATCATCGGCATGATCAACTTCGCCCACGGCGAGGTGTACATGATCTCCGCCTACCTCTCGGCCGTGGCCCTGGCGCTGCTGGCCTTCTTCGGCCTGCAGTCGTTCCCGCTGCTGATCCTCGGCACGCTGGTCTTCACCATCTTCGTCACCGGCGTCTACGGCTGGGTGATCGAGCGCATCGCCTACAAGCCGCTGCGCAACTCCACGCGCCTGGCGCCGCTGATCTCCGCCATCGGCATGTCGCTGATCCTGCAGAACTACGTGCAGCTGTCCCAGGGCCCGCGCCAGCAAGGCGTGCCGACCCTGCTCGACGGCGCCTTCAAGTTCCACATCGGCGAAGGTTTCGTGCAACTGACCTACACCAAGGTGTTCATCCTCATCGCCGCTTTCGTCGGCATGGCGGTGCTGACCTACGTGATCCAGTACACCAAGCTCGGGCGCATGTGCCGCGCCACCCAGCAGGACCGCAAGATGGCCTCGATCCTGGGCATCAACACTGACCGGGTGATCTCCTACGTGTTCATCATCGGCGCCGCTATGGCTGCACTGGCCGGCGTGCTGATCACCATGAACTACGGCACCTTCGATTTCTACGCGGGCTTCATCATCGGCATCAAGGCGTTCACCGCCGCGGTGCTCGGCGGTATCGGCTCCTTGCCCGGCGCGATGCTCGGCGGGCTGATCCTGGGCGTGGCCGAGGCGCAGTTCTCGGGCATGGTGAACACCGACTTCAAGGACGTGTTCGCCTTCGGCCTGCTGGTGACCATCCTGATTTTCCGGCCGCAAGGGCTCCTGGGGCGTCCCCAGGTATCGAAGGTGTAAGCATGATGTCCGCAACCCAGACTTCAGCCGCGCCGAAAGCGGCGCGCATCGATATCAAGAAGAGCCTCGTCGACACCGTGCTCGCCGGGCTTATCGCCCTGATCGTATTCGGCCCCATCGTCGGCATCGTGCTCGATGGCTACAGCTTCAAGGTCGAACCAGTCCGCCTCGCCTGGATGATCGGCGCGGTGATGCTCGGCCGGCTTCTCCTCAGCCTGTTCCTGCAGACCCCCGCCGGCTCCCGCGTGATGGACCGCTTCGAGACCTCCGACTCGGGCATCAGCGTCCTGCCGCCGGGCTACAAGACGCGGCTGCGCTGGATAGTCCCGCTGGTGATAGTCGCTGCGGTGATCTTCCCGTTCTTCGCCAGCAAGTACCTGCTCACCGTGATCATCCTCGGGCTGATCTACGTGCTGCTGGGCCTGGGGTTGAATATCGTGGTCGGCCTCGCCGGCCTGCTCGACCTCGGCTACGTGGCCTTCTACGCCATCGGCGCCTACGGCCTTGCTCTGGGCTACCAGTATCTGGGGCTGGGCTTCTGGACGGTGCTGCCGCTGGCGGCCATCGTCGCCGCGCTGGCGGGGGCGCTACTGGGCTTCCCGGTGCTACGAATGCACGGTGACTACCTGGCCATCGTGACCCTCGGCTTCGGCGAGATCATCCGCCTGATCCTCAACAACTGGTTGTCCTTCACCGGCGGCCCTAATGGCATGCCGGTGCCGTCGCCGACCTTCTTCGGCCTCGAGTTCGGCCGCCGGGCGAAGGATGGCGGTACGCCGATCCATGAATTCCTCGGCATCGATTACAACCAGAACTTCAAGTTCCTGTTCATCTACGTGGTGCTCTTCCTGGTGGTGCTGCTGGTGCTCTACATCAAGCACCGGTTGACTCGCATGCCGGTGGGCCGCGCCTGGGAAGCGCTGCGCGAGGACGAGATCGCCTGCCGCGCCATGGGCCTGAACCATGTGTTGGTGAAACTCTCCGCGTTCATGCTCGGCGCCTCTACCGCGGGCCTCGCCGGCGTGTTCTTCGCCAGCTACCAGGGCTTCGTCAACCCGTCGTCCTTCACCTTCTTCGAGTCCGCGCTGATCCTCGCCATCGTGGTGCTGGGCGGCATGGGTTCGACGGTGGGCGTGGTGATCGCCGCCTTCGTCCTCACCGTCGCGCCGGAACTGCTGCGCAGCTTCGCCGACTACCGCGTGCTGCTGTTCGGCATCCTCATGGTGCTGATGATGATCTGGCGCCCGCGCGGGCTGATCCGCATCAGCCGCTCGGGCTTCGCCGTCCGCAAGGGGGTGGCGCCATGAGCGGTGACAAGATCCTCAGCGTCGAGCACCTGATGATGCACTTCGGCGGCATCAAGGCGCTCAATGACGTCAACCTCGACGTGGAGCGCGGTTCCATCACCGCGCTGATCGGCCCCAACGGCGCCGGCAAGACGACGGTGTTCAACTGCCTCACCGGCTTCTACAAGGCCACCGGCGGCAACATCCTGCTCAACACCCAGGGTGGCACCACCGATGTCATCAAGGTGCTCGGCCAGCCGTTCCAGGGCGGCGACTTCGTCAACCCGGCGCAGTTCGGCAACCGCCTCTACTACAAGATGTTCGGCGGCACCCACCTGGTGAACCGCGCGGGCCTTGCGCGCACCTTCCAGAACATCCGGCTGTTCCGCGAGATGTCGGTAGTGGAGAACCTGCTGGTGGCCCAGCACATGTTCGTCAACCGCAACCTCATCGCCGGCGTGCTCAACACCCCCGGCTACCGCCGTGCGGAAAGCGAGGCGCTGGACCACGCCTTCTACTGGCTGGAAGTGGTGGACCTGGTGGACTGCGCCAACCGCCTGGCCGGCGAGATGTCTTACGGGCAGCAGCGCCGCCTGGAGATCGCCCGC
Source organism: Pseudomonas sp. NPDC086581 (assembly GCF_044746165.1). Lineage (NCBI taxonomy): Bacteria > Pseudomonadati > Pseudomonadota > Gammaproteobacteria > Pseudomonadales > Pseudomonadaceae > Pseudomonas > Pseudomonas sp. NPDC086581. The sequence goes on from NZ_JBIVBR010000011.1 coordinate 108,200, forward strand.
GCCATGTGCACCCGGCCCGAGCTGATCTGCCTCGACGAACCTGCCGCCGGCCTCAACCCGGCCGAAACCCAGGCGCTGGCGCGCATCGTGCGCTACCTGCGCGACCACCACGGCATCACCGTGCTGCTGATCGAACACGACATGGGCATGGTGATGAACATCTCCGACCACATCATTGTGCTCGACCACGGCGTGGTGATTGCCCGTGGCGCGCCGGACGAAATCCGCCACAACGAGAAAGTGATCGCCGCCTATCTCGGCGCAGACGAAGAGGAGCTGGCATGACGGCGCCGATGTTGGAATTCCGTGAGGTCGATGTGTTCTACGGGCCGATCCAGGCGCTGAAGAAAGTCTCGCTGACCGTCAACGAAGGGGAAACCGTGGCGCTGATCGGCGCCAACGGCGCCGGCAAGTCGACGCTGCTGATGTCGATCTTCGGCCAGCCCCGCGCGGCTGGTGGCGCAATTCTCTACAAGGGCCAGGACATCCGCCACAAGTCCGCGCACTACGTGGCCTCCAACGGCATCGCGCAGTCGCCGGAAGGACGCCGGGTGTTCCCTGACATGACGGTGGAAGAGAACCTGCTGATGGGCACCATTCCCGTCGGCATGGAGCACGCCCAGGAGGACATGCAGCGCATGTTCGACCTCTTCCCGCGCCTGAAGGAGCGGCGCAACCAGCGCGCCATGACCATGTCCGGCGGTGAGCAGCAGATGCTCGCCATCGCTCGCGCGCTGATGAGCCGGCCCAAGCTGCTGCTGCTCGACGAACCCTCGCTGGGCCTGGCACCCATTGTGGTCAAGCAGATCTTCCAGACCCTGCGCGAGCTGGCGCAGAGCGGGATGACGCTGTTCCTCGTGGAGCAAAACGCCAACCACGCGCTGAAGCTCTCCGACCGTGGCTACGTGATGGTCAACGGCGAGATCCGCCTGAGTGGTACCGGGGCGGAGCTGCTGGGTAACCAGGAGGTTCGCAACGCGTATCTGGGCGGGCACTGACCCATCACCTTACGTAGCGGTATTTGTCGTTCTATGGAAAACCGGTGCCGCGTCCTGCCCTCACCCCAACCCTGGCTGCGCGCCCCGCTCCGGAGGGAGAGGGGGCAGATCGTGCCGGCTGACGCCATAGTTTCATCCTGCTCCGAATGGTCCCCTCTCCCGCTTGCGGGAGAGGGTTAGGGTGAGGGGCTCCTGATCTTGGGAGCGGACTACCCAGCGTTCTCTTCAAGAGGGGTTTCCATGCAAGACCTCCGCTTCCTCACCAACGCCGACGTCGCCGAACGCCTGAGTTATCCCCAACTGATCGAAGCCCTGCGCATCGGCCTGGCGGGCGACTGTCAGGCACCCGTGCGCGGCTGCCATGAACTGCCCGGCAACGCCTCGCTGCTGACCATGCCGGTGTGGCGGCCAGGGCAGGATATCGGCGTGAAGCTGGTTACCGTGTTCCCCGACAACGGCGCGAAGAACCTGCCGGCGGTGGCCGCCCTGTTCTGCCTGTTCGACGGCGAAACCGGCCGTCCGTTGGCAATGCTCGAAGCCTCGGAAATGACTGCCCGGCGCACCGCCTGCACCTCCGCGCTGGCCGCCGATTACCTGGTGCGCCGCGATGCGCGCCGGCTGCTAGTGGTCGGCAGCGGCACCCTGGCGCCGCACATGGTCCGCGCCCACTGCTCGGTGCGCGAATACGAGGACATCGCACTCTGGGGGCGCCAGGAAGACAAGGTGCATGCGCTGGTGAAGCAGTTGCAGGACGAAGGCTATCCCGTCCATGCCTGCGTCGATCTGCGCGGCGGCGTGGCGGCAGCGGACTGCATCAGCTGTGTCACCACCTCGCGCGAACCCATCGTCCATGGTGCCTGGCTGCGCTCGGGCTGCCACCTCGACCTGGTCGGCGCCTTTCTGCCGAGCATGCGCGAGACCGACAGCGAAGCCGTGCGCCGTGCGCGCATCGTGGTCGATACCCGCGAGGGTGCGCTGGAAGAGGCGGGCGACCTGCTGATTCCCATGGATGAAGGCGTGATCGATGAGCGCGCGATCGATTGCCAACTGGCCGATCTCCTGAACGGTCGCGGTGCACGCAAGGACGACAGCGAGATCACCCTGTTCAAGTCCGTGGGATATGCACTGGAAGACCTGATCGCCGCGCGCCTGCTGCTTTCCGTTAATTAATCCAGAAAATCTGTGGGTCGGACTGTGGATAACGTCTGGGAGAACCTCGCCAGGCCCCATGGTCGCAGGCGCCGCCCGAGGCGGTCGATTTCTGTTCGATCGCCCCGCAACCCCTGTATGGATGGACAGTTACGGCTTCGCGGAAAAGTTCCGCGCCTCCGATAGTTGTCCCCGCCAGCCGTTGAAATATCTGTGGATAACCTTGGGAAGAACTTCTCCAGCGCAGCGGTGGCGGGGCTTGCGGCGGGGCGCTCGAAAATCGTCCAGGGGTAACCGCGGTTCTGCTTGCCCACAGAAACCGTGGAGCAGCCTGTGGACAAGGTGGGTGCAACTCGCGCCAGACCCGTAGCCATGGGGCTTTCAAGCGGCTGTGCGGGTTTTATCCAGCATGGCTGTAACGCAACGCGGCGGGTTCGGGCTGTTATGCTCGGCCGACCGACAAGAACGCGCACCGCACCAGTCCCCGGCATGTATCGGCGACGGCAGTGCCCAGCATGAGGATTTCAGTGATGACCACACCCACTCTGTTCATTACCGGTGCCACCTCCGGTTTCGGCGAAGCCTGTGCGCGGCGTTTCGCCCGTGACGGCTGGTCGCTGGTGATCACCGGGCGCCGCGAGGAACGCCTGAACGCATTGGCCCAGGAGCTTTCCGAGGAGACCGATGTGCTGCCGCTGGTGCTGGACGTGCGCGACCGTGCGGCGATGACCGCCGCCGTGGACGGCCTGCCGGAGAAGTTCGCCAAGCTGCGTGGCCTGATCAACAACGCCGGCCTCGCCCTGGGGACCGACCCTGCGCAGAACTGCGAGCTGGATGACTGGGACACCATGGTGGACACCAACATCAAGGGTCTGATGTACGCCACCCGCCTGCTGCTGCCGCGCCTGATCGCCCACGGCCCGGGCGCAAGCATCCTCAACCTGGGTTCGGTGGCTGGTCACTGGCCCTATCCTGGCGGCCACGTGTATGGCGCGACCAAGGCCTTCGTCGAACAGTTCTCGCTGAACCTGCGCTGCGATCTGCAGGGCACTGGCGTACGCGTTACCAACCTTGAGCCGGGCATGTGCGAGAGCGAGTTCTCCCTGGTACGCTTCGGCGGTGACCAGGCGAAGTACGACAAGACCTACGCCGGCGCTGAGCCGATCCAATCCGCCGACATCGCCGAGACCATCCACTGGATCCTGAACCAGCCGCCGCACATCAACATCAACACCCTGGAGATCATGCCGGTGAGCCAGGCGTGGGCAGGGTTTGCGGTGCATCGCAAGGGGTGATGTGCGGTGGGCTAACCGTCGTAACTCCGGGGGGCGTGCCGGGACTTTTCCCTCACCCCAGCCCTCTCCCAGAGGGAGAGGGGCGGTCCGAGCCGGCTGACATCGAGGCTTCATCCTGCACCAAACTGACTTCTCTCCCTCTGGGAGAGGAGCCGTCCGTACCGGCTGACGCCGAGGCTTCAACTCGCGCCGAACGAGCCCCTCCCCCGTTTGCGGGAGAGGGTTAGGGTGAGGGCTGTTGATCTTGTAGAAGTGAGCAGGTCAGCCCGCGAGCAACCAGGCGCCGGCGCCTGCCGAAGCCAGGCCGGCGAAGCGCACCAGCGGCGCCGCCGCCTGCGGTAGCAGGCGAACGATCCCGTAACCCGCTGCATGCAGTGCGGCGGTTGCGCCGACGAAGCCGGTGGCATACAGCCACGGGCTGCTCAGGTCCGGCAGTTCCAGGCCGTGGGCCACGCCATGGGCCAGGGCGAACAGTGCGGTCGCGCCCATTGCGAGAAACAGCGGCGGGCGCACCGCCAGTGCAACGCACAGCCCCAGCGCCAGCACGGAAGCGGCAATGCCGGTCTCCATGAACGGTATCTCCAGCCCCTCGAAGCCCAGCAGCCCGCCGATCAGCATGGTCACGACGAAGGTGCACGGCAGCGCCAGCCGCGCGGCGCCTTTCTGCTGCGCGGCCCAAAGTCCTACGGCGAACATCGCCAGCAGGTGGTCGAGGCCGGTGACGGGGTGGGCGATGCCGGCGATCAGGCCGTGGTCGCCGTGGCCCGGGTGGGCGAAGGCCACGGCCGGGGTGAGGAACAGCGCCAGGCTGTAGATGGCTTTGCGCAGTTGCATGGAAAACTCCCTGGTGATTGTCGTGGGTCGGCCGGCGTCCGCGGCCGCGAAGAACACATCAGGCTGCGGTCAGCAGGCCCTGGCGCTCGATGAAGGTGATGATCTCGGTCAGGCCCTGGCCGGTCTTCTGGTTGCTGAAGACGAAGGGCTTGTCGCCGCGCATGCGCGTGGCGTCCTGGTCCATCACTTCCAGCGAGGCGCCCACCAGCGGGGCAAGGTCGATCTTGTTGATCACCAGCAGGTCGGACTTGCAGATGCCCGGCCCGCCCTTGCGCGGAATCTTGTCGCCGGCGGACACGTCGATCACGTAGAGGGTCAGGTCCGATAGCTCGGGGCTGAAGGTGGCCGAGAGATTGTCGCCCCCGGACTCCACCAGGATCAGGTCGAGGCCAGGAAAGCGGCGGTTGAGCTGGTCCACGGCTTCGAGGTTGATCGAGGCGTCCTCGCGGATCGCCGTGTGCGGGCAGCCGCCGGTTTCCACGCCGATGATCCGCTCTGGCTCCAGCGCCTCGTTGCGTACCAGGAACTGCGCGTCCTCCTGGGTATAGATGTCGTTGGTAATCACGGCGATGTTGTAGCGCTGGCGCAGGGCGCGGCACAGCGCCAGGGTCAGGGCGGTCTTGCCGGAGCCCACCGGGCCGCCGATGCCGACGCGAAGAGGTTGAGAGTTCATGGCAGTTCTCCTAGGAGCGGAACAGACGGCTGTATTGGGTTTCGTGGGTCATGCAGGCCAGCGCGAGCCCGAAGGGCGCGCCGCCGTGGGGATCGTTTTCCAGCGCGGCCCGGCAGGCGGCGTCGAGGTCGGGGAGCAGTTGCGAGGTGAGCTTCTGCGCAGCCATCTGGCCCAGCGGCAGGGTCTTCATCAGCACCGCCAGCTGGTTCTCCAGCCAGCTCCACAGCCAGGCGCCGAGTGCCTGCTCCGGGGAGAGCCCCCAGGCGCGGGCGGCCAGCGCCCAGGCGGCGGCGAAGGAGGGTTCGTGTTGCTCGGCGAGCCACTGGCGGGCGGGCTCGTCCAGCTCGGGCAGGGCTTCGAGCAACTGGCCGAGGGAGAACCCCATCTGCCGGTTCTCCAGGCCCAGCTCACGGGTTTCGCGGCTGGCGCGATGACGCTCGGCAGCGTCGCGCAGGGCGTCCCAGTCAGCGTTCTGTGCGGCACGCAGCAGCTCGGCCAGCAGCGGGCCCTCGAAGCGAGCGAGGTTCAGGTGCAACTGATCGGCGAGCCAGGTGCGGGCGCCGTCGGCATCCTTCACCTGGCGCTGGTCGATGGCGCTCTCCAGGCCCTGGGAATAGCTGTAGCCGCCGATGGGAAGCTGTGGGCTGGCCAGGCGCAGCAGTGACCAGATGGCGCTCACCGGCGCACTCCGAACTGGTGCAGTTTCGGCGCGTAGTTGAATTCCTCTTCGCCGTGGTGCGAGTGGTGATGGCCGCCGCCGTAGGCGCCGTGCTCCGGCTGGAAGGGCGCTTCGATGGCCTCCACCGTGGCGCCGAGCTGGTCGAGCATGGCCTTGAGCACGTAGTCGTCGAGCAGCCGCAGCCAGCCGTCACCGACCTGCAGGGCGACGTGACGATTGCCCAGATGGTAGGCCGCCCGATTCAGTTCGCGGGCGCTGGCGCAGGTGACGTGGAGCAGCTTTTCCGGCGCAGCGCAGACGCGCACGATGCGTCCGTCGTTGGCGAGCAGGCATTCACCATCGATGAGCGGCGACTGGCCGCGTTCGAGGAAAAGGCCGACGTCTTCACCGGTGCTGGTGAAGCAGCGCAGGCGGCTCTTGCTGCGTGCCTCGAAATTCAGGCGCAGCTCGGCGTCCCAGTGTTCGCGGGGTTCGATTCGTTGGTGGATGACCAGCATGGCAGCGTCCGGCAGTAGCATTGACGGTGCTACAGCAAGGGGCTTGCCAGTGCGGGGGCGCGTCAGTGCTGGCGCGGGCTGCAGCCCTTGTCCGAACGGTCAGCAATGGTGCGTGCGCGCAAGGATGGTGCGCACGAAAACGGTGCGCACCAAGGTGGGGCGCTTCATTGCGTAGGGCGCATAACCCGGAACGGGTTATTCGCCATTTCGGCGGATAATGCCTAGGGCGTTATGCGCCCTACGCTTTGTAAGGCGCCGTCAGGGGCGCGAGCCGATCCCGGTCCAGTGCTTGGCGCCGATCATGATGAAGCGCAGTTGCTGGGTTATCTTGGCCTGAGGCGACAGGTGCGTCGGCAGGCTGTCGGCCGGCGGGTCGATCAGCTCGGGGAGGGTGGCGAAGACGGTCTTCACCACCAGGTCGGCGATCACGTCGATGTCCTGGGCGGTGAGGTGTGGCAGCTTGTTGAGCAACACAAGGTCTGCGGCAAGGTCGTCGGTGATGCGTTGGCGCAACTCGCCGACTGCCTGGCGGATCGGGTGCGAGCCGCCGTATTGCTCGCGGGCGAGGAAGAGGAACTGGGTGCGGTTGGCGGTGACGGCGTCGAGGAAGATGCGCACCGAGGCCTCGATCACGCCGCCCAGCTCGAACTCGTTGCGACGCACCACGCGCAGGGTCTCGCGGAAGGTCTCGTCAACGTCGGCGACCAGGGCAAGGCCGAGTTGGTCCATGTCGGCGAAGTGCCGGTAGAAACCCGCCGGAACTATGCCTGCCGTCTTCGCCACTTCCCGCAGGCTCAGGCTGCCGAAACCGCGGCCGCTGTCCATCAGGCTGCGCGCGGCCTCCATCAGGGCCAGGCGGGTCTGTTGTTTCTGTTCGGCGCGGGGAGTGGCCATACGGCAGTGCTATCCAGGGCAAAGGCGCAGGCACTCTAGCAAAAGCCGGTCGGCGCGGGGGAAGTTCCTACGGCAAATAGTGAACGAATGTTGACTGAAAACTCCTGCCCATGAGATTTTAAGTGAACATATGTTTACTGTTCGGTGCGTGTCCATGTCCCTGCTTCCCTTTGCCGGCCTGCGCTACATCTCGCCGCTGTTGTCACCGCTGCGCGCCCTGGTGCGCGGTCAGTGGCTGCGCGAGTCGGATGTCGATGCCGTACTGCGCGCCGGCAACCGTGGCTGGTCGCTGCGCCGCGTGTTTGCGCGGGTCGAGGCGCGGCAGTGGGTAGCCGACGACATGCTCGAACTGCGCCTGCGCCCCAACGCGCACTGGCACGGCGCGCAGCCTGGCCAGCACCTGCAGCTGTTCGTCGAGCGCGACGGTGTGCGCCACAGCCGCAGCTACAGCCTGACCCGCGTCGCTGAGGACGGCTGCCTGGAGTTCGCCGTGAAGCTTCAGCCGGGCGGGCGCATATCTACCTTCCTGTTGCAGCAGTTGTGCGTCGGTGACGTGCTGGAGTTGGGCGAGCCCGACGGCGACCTGAGCTGGCCGACTGACGAGCAGGGCGTTCTGCTGCTGGCCGCGGGCAGTGGCCTGACGCCCTTGCTCGGCCTGCTGCGCGAGGCGCTGGCGCGCGGCTACAGCGGCCCGGTGACACTGCTGCACTACATCCGCCAGCACGGCCAGAAGGCCTTCGTCGACGGGCTTCAGGCGCTGGCGCGGCAATACCCGAATCTCGAACTGCGCTGGGCGCTGAGCGGCGATGCCGCGCTGGGCGGCGAGTTGTCCGGACGCTTCCAGCGCGATCACGTGGCCCACCTGGAGGGCCGCCATGTGCTCGCCTGCGGCCCCGGTGGTTTCGTCGAAACCGTGCGCGAGGCACTGGGCGCGAGCAGCCGCAGCCTGCAGGTGGAAAGCTTCAGTCCGCCGATCTGGGACGACCGCGAGCCTGCAAAGGCCGTGAGTCTGCGCTTCGCTCGTAGCGCGCTTCAGGTGGCCGGTGACAGCCGCCGCAGTCTGCTGGAGCAGGCCGAAGCCAATGGACTGCGCCCAGTGCACGGCTGCCGCCAGGGCGTCTGCACCCGTTGCACCTGCACGCTGGTCAGTGGCTGCGTGCGCGACCTGCGCAGCGGCGAGCTGTTCAGCGAACCGGGCCAGCCCATCCGTATCTGCGTCAGCGCGCCCCAGGGCGACTTGACCGTCGATCTCTGATCTTCAGGAGAATGTCCATGCGCGAAGATCGCGACCTCAGCGCCGCCGAACTGGCGGCTTTCGGTGCCGAGCTGGACGCCCTGCGCCAGCGCACCCTGCATGACCTGGGCGAGAAAGACGCCCGCTACATCCGCCGCATCCGCGCGGCGGTGCGCTTCTGTTGCTGGAGCGGCCGCGTGCTGCTGATGGCCGGCTGGTTCCCGCCGACCTGGCTGCTGGGCACCTTCCTGCTTGGGCTGGGCAAGATCCTGGAGAACATGGAGCTGGGCCACAATGTCATGCATGGCCAGTACGACTGGATGAACGATCCGGAGTTTTCCGGGCGCAGCTACGAGTGGGACATTGTCGGCCCCTCGGACTTCTGGCGGCACACGCACAACCACGTGCACCACACCTACACCAACGTGCTGGGCATGGACGACGACGTCGGCTATGGCGTGGTGCGACTGTTTCCTGAGCAGAAGTGGAAGCCGTTCTACCGCTGGCAGCCCCTCTGGGTGACCCTCCAGGCGCTGCTGTTCCAGTACGCCGTGGCGGTGCAGCACCTGCGCCTGGACAAGTACGTGAAGGGGCGGATGAGCAAGGAAGAACTGCGCCCGCTGCTGCGCCAGTTCAACGCCAAGGTCGGGCGCCAGTGGATTAAGGATTACCTGGTGTTCCCGCTGCTGGGCCTGTTCACCGGCGCGTTCGGCGCGGTGCTGCTGGGCAACGTTATCGCCAATCTGATGCGCAACCTGTGGACCTTCACCGTGATCTTCTGCGGCCACTTCACCGAGAAGGCGGCGGTCTTCCCGCCCGAAGTAGTGCAGGGCGAGACGCGCGGCCACTGGTACCTGCGCCAGCTGCGCGGGTCGAGCAACCTGGAAGGCGGCCCGCTGTTCCACATCCTCACCGGCAACCTCAGCCACCAGATCGAGCACCACCTCTATCCGGACCTGCCGGCGCGCCGCTATGCGCAGCTGTCGAAGGAAGTGCAGGCGATTGCCGCGCGCTACGGCCAGACCTACAACAGCGGCCGCCTGTCGGCGCAGTTCGCCACGGTGCTCAAGCGCATCTGGGTATACCGCAAGCCAACGGTGCCGGCACTGCCAGCCAGCGCCTGAGGCGAATCAGGCGCGGCGGGTCAGCGGCGAGACGATATCCTCGCGCAGGGCACGCAGGTCGGCGGCGTCCTGATTGAGGTGGTGGATGGCCTTGAGCAGCTTCTGTCGGAGCAGGTCGTCCTGGACCTGCTCGACTGCCCGCATGACTTCCAGAGCCGTTGCCTCGTTGTTGGCGGCGACGGCGTCGAGAGTCTTTCGCAGGCTGCGGGTTGCGTGGTGCATGTGGGTGATCTCCTGAAAACTGCGTGCACCCTACGACCCGAGTATTTCCAATAAATTTCAACAAGTTGCTTTCCGATCAGCGGTCATGGTGTCGCACCAATGGCGCAACGATTCAGGAAAGCATGCACAGCGCCAGCAATGGCACCAGGTTGAGCAGCAGCACGCCGATCTTGTAGACGGCCATGCCGCCGTAATGAATCGCGTCGAAGGTTTCCACCGGCAGGGCGAACCAGCGCGAATGCAGGCGGTAGACGAAGTCGTGGGCGAGGGTGAAGGCGGCGAACCAGACCAGCAGCACGACGTAGTTGATCAGGGTGCAGTAGAGCAGGAAGGGTTTCAGGTCCTGGAGCGGCATGATGATTCTCCGGCCACATACTGCATTGGAGTGGCCACCGGGCGCAGGGTTTCACCGGTTTGCCGGCGGGCGTGCGTCCGATAGCCGGCGCGCTGGCTGACGGCCATAATGCGCACCTGCCGCAAACCATGTGATCTTTGCCGCACGACCGCTGTCCGATGTGCGGACGGCTAACCTTGCCGTAACACCCACCTTCCTCCTCTGCCTGCCGGACTCGCCATGTTCAGCCCGCTCGTCACGTTCCCTGCGCTCTACACCGCCACGCTGCTGATGCTCGCCGGCTCCGGCCTGTTCACCACCTACATGGGCCTGCGCCTGACTCAGGAAGGCGTCAGCGACCTCTGGGTCGGCGGCCTGATGGCGGCTTACTATTTCGGCCTGGTCTGTGGCGGCAAGTTCGGCCACAAGCTGATCGCCGGCTTCGGCCACATCCGTTCCTATGTCGCTTGTGCTGGCATGGCGACGGTGATCGTGCTGATCCATGCGCTGGTCTCGCAACTGGAAGTGTGGATCGTCCTGCGCTTCGTGATGGGCGCAGTGATGATGAACCAGTACATGGTGATCGAGAGCTGGCTCAACGAGCAGGCCGAAGGGCACCAGCGCGGCAAGGTGTTCGCCGGCTACATGGTGGCGGTGGACGCCGGCCTGGTTGTCGGCCAGGGCCTGCTGGCGCTGAGCCCGGCGCTGGATTACAAGCCGCTGCTGCTGGTCGCCATGTGCTTCTCGTCGTGCCTGATCCCGCTGGCGCTGACCCGTCGCGTCCACCCGGCCAAGCTGGTGGCAGCGCCGCTGGAGATCGGCTTCTTCTGGAAGCGCGTGCCGCAGTCACTGGGTACCATCTTCGTTGCCGGCCTGATGGTCGGCGCGTTCTACGGCCTGGCGCCGGTTTACGCGGCGCGCAATGGCCTGGACACCGCGCAGTCGAGTTTCTTCGTCGGCATGTGCATCGTCGCCGGCTTCTGCGCGCAGTGGCCGCTGGGCTGGTTATCGGACCGGGTGAATCGCAGTTGGCTGATCCGTGCCAACGCTTTGCTGTTGTGCCTGGCCGCGGTGCCGATGTGGGGACTGATCGAGCTGCCCTATACGCTGCTGCTGGCGAACGGCTTCGTCACCGGCATGCTGCTGTTCACCCTCTATCCGCTGGCGGTGGCGCTGGGCAACGACCACGTCGAGCAATCGCGCCGGGTGGCGCTGTCGGCGATGCTGCTGACGACCTACGGCGTCGGCGCCTGCATCGGGCCGCTCTTCGCTGGCGCGATGATGCGTCACTTTGGCCCGGGTATGTTCTACATGCTGGTGTCGGCCTATGCGCTGATCCTGATCTTCTGGGTGCAACCCAAGCGCGTCACCGGTGTGCATCGCGTCGACGAGGCGCCGCTGCACCACGTGGCCATGCCCGATACCGTCAGCCCGATGGCCGCCGCGCTGGACCCGCGTGTCGAGGAAGTGCCGGAGGAACTGGTGGTGGATGCGCCGGCAAGCATTGGCCGCTCCGATGGCGGACCAGACACTGGCGAGACGAAACACTGATCGCATTACGCTAGCGCAGAAATGAGAAAGCCCGGCAGATGCCGGGCTTTTCTTTCGCCTGTCAGGCGTATTTCGTCTGGATCAGGAAACACGCTTCAGGTGGGCATCGAACACGGTGTCACCACCGGACTCGGCGACCATGTTGCTGTGCAGTTGGTCGATGGTGTGTTCGGAGCCGTTCTCGGCTACGCGGACGTCATCCATCTGCTTGTGCAGGCGGTCGATGGTGCGCTCGGAGCCATTGTCGGCAACGCGGGCGTCGTCCATTTGCTTGTGCAGGCGGTCGATGGTGTGTTCGGAACCGTTGTCGGCAACGCGGCCTTCACTCATTTGCTGGTGCAGGCGATCAATGGTGCGCTCGGTGCCGTTGGCGGCGACGCGTGCTTCGGCGCTCTGCTGCTGGAGTTGCTGGTTGCTGCGCGGCCCGTTGTTGAGGATGGCCGGGGCGGCGAATACGGCGCTGGCGGTCATCAGGGAAGTGAGTGCAAGGCTGAGGGCGATCTTGGTTTTCATGTTCAGTGGCTCCGAAAGGGGGGCGGTATGTTTTGGCTACGGGGCTATTTTCCCTTCGGATAAATCGATTTAAAAACGATGCTGCGTAATACAGAGCATCAGTGATGTCGATTATTTAGCCGGCTAATTTCTACTATCGCTGTCAGTGATGGAGCGACAAAAACCGCTCTGGGGCGGTGTTTTTCGGTGAGTTTCAGGAGGTTTAAGGCAAGACGCCGTTACAAAACAGGGCTGGCTTGTCGTCGATGGCGGGGTTCGCGGGGTCCGAGTGATAAGAAAGCCCGGCGGGGCCGGGCTTTTCTCTCACCTTGCGGTGTACTGCCTGGAGCGTTACGCCTTCAGGTGGGCGTCGAAGACGGTATCGCCACCGGATTCCGCGACCATGTTGCTGTGCAGCTGGTCGACGGTGTGCTCGGAACCGTTTTCGGCCACGTTCACCTCTGCGTGCAGGCGGTCGATGGATTTGCTCGAACCGTTTTCAGCCACGCCCAGTTGCTTGTGCAGGCGGTCGACGGTC